>NZ_JBIDDP010000059.1:0-285 GCF_043195475.1 Streptomyces sp. Y20 | reverse complement strand
GGAACGGGGTATCAACATATCTGGCGTTGACTTTTGGCACGCTGTTGAGTTCTCAAGGAACGGTCGCTTCCTTTGTACTCACCCTCTCGGGCTTTCCTCCGGGCGCTTCCCTTCGGTCTTGCGTTTCCGACTCTATCAGATCTTTTCTCGACCCGATTTCCTCGGTGCTTTCCAGGTTCCCGCTTCCGCGTTTCCCTTTCCGGCGGTTCCGACTCTATCAGACCCTTTCGGTGTCTGACTCCCAGTCAGCGGGCTTGTCCTCCCGGCCGTTGGGCCGTTCCGACG
>NZ_JBIDDP010000058.1:0-286 GCF_043195475.1 Streptomyces sp. Y20 | reverse complement strand
CGGTCCGGGCGCGGGCCCGGCGAGCACCGACCGCCCCCTGCTGACCGACGCCCAGGCCGCCCAGCAGGAGGTCGCCGACTGGCTCGGCGACTGGACACCCACCGCGTCCTGAACCCCGGCCGCGGAGACACCGGTGGCTCGGCACCCGCCGTCGCGGGTGCGGAGCCACCAGGGGGTCTCACCGGGATCTCATCCGGGGCTCACCGCACGACGGTGATCCGGTCGGCCTTCGGCGGGGCGATCGGGCTGCTCGCCGACGAGTGCGCCGTCAGGTAGTCCGCCAGGG
>NZ_JBIDDP010000057.1:0-341 GCF_043195475.1 Streptomyces sp. Y20 | reverse complement strand
CGGCCAGGCGGGTCGGTTGGCGGAGTTCGTCCGCCGGAGCGGCGCGCCGATGGCGTCTGTCGCCGGCGCCTTGGTCACGCAGCGCGCGGTCCTGGCCGAGCGGGCGGTCGTGGTCGCCGGTTCGCGTGAGGAGGCCGTGGCGGGGCTGGGCGCGCTGGCTGCGGGGGAGTCGTCCCCGGTCGTGGTGACGGGGTCGGATACCGAAGGGAAGATCGTGTTCGTCTTCCCCGGTCAGGGTTCGCAGCGTGTGGGTATGGGTGCGGGGTTGTATGAGCGGTTCCCGGTGTTCGCTCGGGCGTTGGACGAGGCGTGTGCGGCTTTGGACGCGCGGCTTGCGGGGG
>NZ_JBIDDP010000056.1:0-379 GCF_043195475.1 Streptomyces sp. Y20 | reverse complement strand
AGCGGCCACTGATGGCCGAGCGCGCGGTGCGCTGGGTGTCGCGGTTGTATTGCACCAGGGCATCGGTGCTCCACTTGGTGTTCCAGTTGACGCCCGCACCGACTAGGATGTCGGACCAGCCCTTCTGGCCCAGCGTGTCATAGCCCAGGCCGACGCGCTGGTCGGCAAATCGCAGCCGCTGGGCCACCCCGAAGCGGGCGACTTCGGCACCGTCGGTCGGGTTCAGGTAGCGGGTGGTCAGGCCCAGCGTCACCATGTGGTTGTCGGCAATCCGATCACGCCCGGTGTAGCTGTTCTCACTGTAGATGGAGCCAAAGTTGAAGTCCGCCAGTGCCGTGTCGTACAGCGGCAGCATGCTTTGGTCGCGGTAGGGTGTGTA
>NZ_JBIDDP010000055.1:0-382 GCF_043195475.1 Streptomyces sp. Y20 | reverse complement strand
ATTATGAGGCCGTGCCAAATACAAATCTCTTGGGAATGCGTTTAACAGCTCAACCTTTACCTTATCTTGAATTGGGTGCATCACGTACATTCCAAATAGATGGTCAAGGTCAACCTGATAGTTTCAAAGCCTATTGGAATGCTTTTATTGGTAAAGATAACGAATGTGATGATAGTGGGTGTACTGGAGAGGGGAATGCCTCAAACCAAATTGCAGGCCTAGATGCGCGTTTAAATCTACAACAATGGTTTAAAGTTCCATTGAGTTTGTATGGGCAGTTTGTCGGTGAAGATGAATCAGGTTTACTGCCATCTCGGAAAATGTATTTGGCAGGACTCGATTATTCCTCACAAGTGAAGAATATGCCGTTCCAGCTTTATAC
>NZ_JBIDDP010000054.1:0-395 GCF_043195475.1 Streptomyces sp. Y20 | reverse complement strand
AATACTGCACCACCTAATTCATATTTGCGTCTGTTTTCCTCATTACGCTTGATTTGTGCTTCGGTAAGGGTTTTCCTCGATTTGTTTAGAACTTCGCGTTTATGCTCATTTTCGAGGCGTATACGGTCATTGAGAACCGCCTTATGGATTTTTTGATAAGACTCTAAGGCTCGTTCTAGTCTAAACCAGGTGTCTCGATCCTGATCTTGTTGGGCCAAACTTAAAATTTCAACTTCATTGTCCATTAGTTTTTGTTGGTTATGTGCTTTGAGTTTGATCTGTTCAAGTAAGATTTGGCGTTGTTGATATAGCACTCTATAGCGATCTACAGTTTTAAACTTTTTGAATATCTCTTCATCAAATTTTTCTGTAGATAATAATGAACTTAAAACATG
>NZ_JBIDDP010000053.1:0-397 GCF_043195475.1 Streptomyces sp. Y20 | reverse complement strand
GCAAGACGGCTTGCGGTATAGTTAATACCCTCGTTGCGAGCCTCAGCACGTACTTCATCGAATTTACGCACCAGATACTCAGCATTTGTTTCATTCACTTTCAGATCTCGCGGTACACATTTCCCGCGAAGAAACCCTTCCATTTCGAAAACATTCATGCGCATTTGTGTAACTCCGATAACTCGTTAAAACGTTCCATAAACATCCCGGAGGCATGGCTAGGTGCCAGTGGAATCACGTTGAACATCTCGGTTGCCGGGATGCCTTCCAGTCCAGGCCAGAAAGAGCCATCATCAAGCCCGAGATCGCGGCGTTCGGTTGCCAGCATGATACGATCGGCATATTTCACGGGCGTACTCATAACAGGGGGTAACCCGTATTTCTCACGGATTACGGC
>NZ_JBIDDP010000052.1:0-402 GCF_043195475.1 Streptomyces sp. Y20 | reverse complement strand
AACTGGCGTCCGGCGATGTGGCGTTCTCCCTCGCCACCGGCCGCTCCGCCTTCGAGTCCCGGGCCGTCGTCCCGGGCACCGACGGACGCGAAGGACTCCTCGCCGGTCTCGACGCACTCGCCTCCGGCGAGGCCGAGGTCGTGACCGCCGCCGTCTCCGGTGCCAAGCCGGGCCGGGTATCCGGAGTGCCTGTCGTGTTCGTGTTCCCGGGGCAGGGGTCGCAGTGGGCCGGGATGGCCGTCAATCTCCTCGACACCTCCGACGTCTTCCGCGATACCATCACCGCCTGCGAAGAAGCCCTCGCCCCCTACGTCGACTGGTCCCTGACCGCCGTACTGCGCGGCCACCACCAAGCACCCGGCCTCGACCGCGTCGACGTCGTCCAACCCGTCTCCTGGGCCA
>NZ_JBIDDP010000051.1:0-403 GCF_043195475.1 Streptomyces sp. Y20 | reverse complement strand
GATGAACTCGCCGGGGGCGATGTCGAGGCTGATGTCGTCCAGGACGAGCTGCTGCCCGGCGGGGCCGGGGAACGACTTCGAGACGTGCTCGATGCGCGCGGCCCACGCGGTGGCGCCGGTGTGCGCGGTGGCTGCGGCGGTCGTGGCGGCCTGGGCGAGCGGTGTGGTCACGGTCATGGTCGTCACCTCCTGTTCTGTGGTCGTCGTCCGGGTTCACCGACGGACGCCGAGCCCGGCGTCGTCGACCGGACTCCCGCCCTCGGCCGTGAGGACCTTGTTCAGCAGCGTGAGGTCGTAGATGCCCCGCAGGTCGGGCCGTTGGAGCAGGCCGGCGCGGACGGCGTGGTCGGCCTGCGCGGCGAGGGTGGCGGCCAGCGGGTCGTCGGTGACCTCCAGCGACGCC
>NZ_JBIDDP010000050.1:0-406 GCF_043195475.1 Streptomyces sp. Y20 | reverse complement strand
TCGGGGGTGAGCCAGTAGTGCTGGTGTTGGAAGGGGTAGGGGGGTAGTTCGGTGGGGTGGGGGTTGTAGGGGGTGAGGAGGGTTGGCCAGTCGATGGTGATGCCGTGGGTCCAGGCTGTGGCGGCGGCTTGGGTGAAGTGGGTGAGGGTGGCTTGGTCGCGGTGGAGGGTGGGGATGGCTGTGCCGTTGTTGTCGAGGGTTTCGGTGAGGGCGGGGGTGAGGACGGGGTGGGCGCTGATTTCGATGAAGACGGTGTCGGGGGTGGTGAGTTGGGTGATGGTGGGGGCGAGTTGTACGGGGTTGCGTAGGTTGCGGTACCAGTAGGTGGCGTCGAGGTGTCGGGTGTCGAGGGGGGTGGTGGTGACGGTGGAGTGGAAGGTGGTGTGGCCGGTGCGGGGGGTGATGT
>NZ_JBIDDP010000007.1:0-451194 GCF_043195475.1 Streptomyces sp. Y20 | reverse complement strand
CCCCCCCCCCCCCCCCCCCCCCCCCCCCCCACCGCCTTGTCCGCTTACGTTCGTCCCGCCGCGAGCCGCCGGGACAACGGCGGCTCCCCACACGGGAGATCGGGGGTGCGCACATGCGCGTAGGACTGCTCACGGAGGGTGGCTATCCGCATGTGAGCGGTGACGCCGGGCTCTGGTGCGACCGGCTCGTGCGCGGCCTCGGGCAGCACGAGTTCGATGTCTACGCGCTCGGCCGCGGCCGGTGCCAGGAGCGGGACGAACACCCCGTCGCGCTCCCCCCGCAGGTCAGCCGGGTGCGTTCGGCGTCGCTGCGGACGGCCGAGCCCGACGGGGTCGCGTACGGACGGCGCGCGCGCCGGCGCTTCACCGAGTGCTACGGCGAGCTGGTGGGGGCGGTGTCCGCCGGGGCTGCCGGCACCGGCCCCGACAGCGCCTCCGATGTGCCGGCGGACACGGTGTCCGGCGGGGCTCCCGCCACCGGCGCCGACGGTGTCTCCGACGAGCTGGCGGACCGTTTCCGCAGCGGGCTGTACGGGCTTGCCGAACTCGCCCGCGAGGAAGGCGGGCTCGTCGGCGCCCTGCGCTCCGACTCCGCCGTACGCGCCCTGGAACGCGCCTGCCGCGCACCTGGCGCACTGCGCACGGCGAGCGAGGCGCGCGTACCCGAGCTGCTCGCCGTCACCGCCCACCTCGAACGCGCCCTGCGCCCCCTCTCCCTCGACTGGTACGACGACGACGGCCTCGGCGCGTCCGACCTCTGCCACGCCACCACCGGCGGCCCCGCCGCCCTCGCCGGGCTGCTCGCCCGGCACTTCTCCGGCTCACCGCTGCTCGTCACCGAGTACGGTGTCCGACTGCGTGCGCACTACCTGGGCGCGGGCCCCGGCACCGCCGCCCCCGCCGTACGCGCCCTGCTCGCCGCCTTCCACGGCCGGCTCGCCGCCGAGGTGTACCGCGCGGCGGCGCTCCTCACCCCGGGCAACGCGCACGTCCGCCGCTGGCAGGAGCGGTGCGGCGCCGACCGCGCCCGCATCCGCACGGTGTACCCGGGCATGGAGGCCGCCCGCTTCACCGAGACCGGCGAGTCCCCGGACCGCGCCGACCCGCACACCCTGGTCTGGGTCGGGCGGGTCGAACCCGCCAAGGACCTCGTCTCGCTGCTGCACGCCTTCGCCGAGGTCCGCAGGGAGAGACCCGGGGCCCGCCTGCGCATCCTCGGCGCGCCCCTGGACGTCCATGGAGCGGCCTACCTCGGGCACTGCCGGGCGCTCGCCGCGCAGCTCTTCCCGGACGAGGCCGACGGTGCGCACGCCGTCGGTGACAACCCCGTCTCCTTCGGGGAGATCGGCGGCCCCGAGGCGCCCACCCTGGCCGACGCCTACGCCGCCGGCGCGGTCGTCGTCCTCTCCAGCGTCGTGGAGGGCTTCCCGGTCGGCCTCGTCGAGGCCATGTTCTGCGGCCGGGCCACAGTGTCCACGGATGTGGGCGCGGTCGTGGAGGTCATCGGCGGCACGGGCCTCGTCGTACCGCCGCGCAACCCCAGGGCGCTCGCCGAGGCGTGCGCCGGGTTGCTGCGTGACCCCGAGCGCCGTGCGCGCCTCGGCGCCGCCGCACGCGCCCGCGCACTCGAACTGTTCACCGTCGAGCAGAACATCGCGGCGTTTCGCGGCATTTACCTGGAGATCGTCTCGCACAGCCCGGTCCGCCGGGTCGTCCTGGACAAGGCCGGCACCCCGCTGCCGTTCGCCACCCCCGCCGAGTCCCGCGTCCCCGGCCACTGGACCGGCCCCACCCCCCGCGCCCTGCCCGGCTGGGCCACGGCCACCCCCGTACGGGCGACACGGCCGGCGGCCCCGGAGGGAGTGCGGTGAACGACGTGGACAGCCGGCCCCCGGGAACCGGGCCGACCCCGGGCGTCACCAAGCAGCCGGGCACGCCTGGCGGCGGGGGGTGGGGCGGGGCAGGGGGCGTGGGCTCCGGTTCGCCGCGTGGGCGGGCGGGTGAGCGGGGCGGGCCGGGATCCGGCGTTGGGCGCGCGGCCGTTGTGGAGGACGCCTGGAGCGCGGGGGAGCTGACCGGGGCGGACCGCCCGGGAACGCCCGGCGGAGCCGATCCGTGGGACGCGCGGTCGGGAGAGTGGCTGACGAACGAACCGGCCGGCTCGGCCGGCTCACGACCACCGGCCGCTCCTGCCGACGAACCCGGCCGACGCGGCTCCGGTACGTCTGCCGACCTCAGCAGCGCCTCCGCCCTGAGCGGCGCCGGACCTGCGGTCGGCCCCGTCGCACATCCCGGGCCCGCTTCCGGGCCGTCGGCCGATCCCGTCGCGGCACCGGGATCACTCGGGGCACGCCGACTCGACCCTGGTTCGCCGGCCGAGCCCACCGCACGGCCCCCGCGGTCCGTTCCGGACCCACCCGCGCCCCGGGACGCGGCGGACGGCGCCGACGGCGGGGCGCCCGGGTCCGTGGAAGCGGTGGGCGCGGTGGCAGCGGTGGGCGAGCTGGGCGCGCTGGGCGCGTTGGGCGGTGCCCGCGACGCGGTGGCCGGCCCCAGCGTCGTGACGGACCCGGCGCCGAGCCGGGGACCTACGCCTCCGGCTCGGCGCGGATCGGTCGACCCGGTGAAAATCCTGCTGCACCAGCACCGCGAGCTGTGTGAGCGGGCCGTGGACCCGTTGGAGATCGCAGCCGGACTGGAGGCACACGGCGTGACCGACCGTACCGCCGCCCGCTTCCGGCACCGTGACGTCTTCTCGCTCGCCGAGGAGCTGTACGCGCGCGTGCCGCGCACCGGCGAACCGCACCCGGCACCCGAGTCCCTGCCCGTACCCCGCGCCCGTGCGAGCTGGGCCCTGCTCAGCCTCCTGCCCGGGACACTCGGCGCGGCCACCGTGACCGGGCTGCGCCTCACCCACGGGCACCCCCGCCTGCTGGTGGCCCTCGGTGGCGTCCTCGCCGTGGCCCTCGCCGTACGCCTGGCACTGCGCCACGGCCCGCTCGCCGATCCGCCCGGCACGCGTGCGCGGCGATCCGTGTACGCCGCGCGGGCGTGGACCCTGTGGCTGCTCGCGTACGCCCTGGTCGGCGACGGCCTCCTCCACCGCGTCATGACGGGCGGCACCGACGCACCGCCCACCGGCACCGGAAGCGCTCCCTGGTCCACCACCACCGCCACCGCCCCCGTCCTCGCCCTCCTGCTGGCCTGCGCCCCCGCGGCCTGGTGCGCCCACCTCCTCACCGCCGGTGCCCGCCGCAGGCTGGCAGGCAGCCGGGGCCTCGGGGACTTCACGGCCGCCGCCAAACCGCTGCTGCTCGGCACGTTCGCCCTGTTCCTGAGCGTCCTCGCCGGTCTGCTCCAGCTGTGCGCCACGGTCCTGCACGAACCCGCGGGCCGCCCGCAGGCCCTCGCCCTGGGCGCCCTGCTCCTGCTGGGCCGTCTGCTCACCGTGCACCACCACCGGCACGCTCCCGTGCTCGCGCTCGGCGCCGCGACGGCGGCACAAGCGGCGGCCCTGGTACTGCCGCTGGCCGCCCGGCTGCCCGGCTGCGCCTTTCTCGCGGCCCCCGTACACGCCCTTGTCGGTGCCGCGGGGGAGGCCGCCGTACCGGTCCTCGCCTGCGGCACCGCGGGCCTGGCCCTGCTGCTGCATGCCGGCCGCGCCCTCACCCAGGCCTCGGCCCACGCGCCCACGGGAGCAGCCGAGTGAGTCTTCTGCCCACCGGTCCGACCGACCGCCGGAGGCACCCGCATCACCCCTTTGAAGGAGAGCACCACATGACCACCTCCCGACACGGAGCGCCCGGCGCCACCGGAGCAGCCGCAGGGGCCCCCGGAACAACCGGTACCGCCGGCGCGCGCACCCCCGGAGCCGTCCGATGAGGATTCTGCTGATCGGAGCCAACGGATTCATCGGCCGTTTCGTCGCCGACCGTCTGCTCGCCGACCCGGCCGTCCAGCTCACCGTGCTCGGCCGCGGTGACGACGCCGACGTCCGCTTCGACCTCGCCACCGGCAGTCCGGGCGCCCTCACCCGCTTCCTGGACGCCGTCCACCCCGGGGTCGTCGTCAACTGCGCGGGCGCCACCCGCGGCGGCGCCCGTGAACTCACCCGGCACAACACCGTTGCCGTGGCCACCGTCTGCGAGGCCCTGCGCCGCAGCGGCTGCGGTGCCCGGCTGGTGCAGGTCGGGTGCGGCGCGGAGTACGGCCCGAGCCAGCCCGGCTCCTCCACGGCCGAGGACGCCGTACCGCGCCCCGGCGGCCCGTACGGCGTCAGCAAGCTCGCCGCGACCGAACTGGTCCTCGGCTCCGGCCTGGACGCCGTCGTCCTGCGCGTCTTCTCGCCGGCCGGTCCCGGCACCCCGGCCGGTTCCCCGCTCGGCCGGCTCGCCGAGGCGATGCGCCGCGCGATGCAGTCGGGCGACGGTGAACTCAAACTCGGCGGTCTCGGCGTACAGCGCGACTTCATCGACGTCCGCGATGTGGCCCGGGCCGTGCACGCCGCCTCGCTCTCCGCCGCGCAAGGCGTGATCAACATCGGCTCCGGCCGCGCCGTCCGCCTCAGGGACGCCGCCGCCGTCCTCGCGCGCGTGGCCGGGTACGGCGGCGCCCTCCACGAACTCGACGTCCCGCCCGGGCCCCTGCGCGGCACCATCGGCCACCCGCGCGCGGAGTCCGACCACACGGCCCCGATGGCGTACCCGTACCCGGACGGCTGCGGCAGCTGGCAGCAGGCCGATGTGCGCACCGCGCGCGACCGGCTCGGCTGGCGCCCCCGCATCGCCCTCGAGGAATCCCTGGCGGACATCTGGATGGAGGCGGCCTGCCGCATCTGATGAGGGCACCGGCACACCGGCACGCGGACGATGCCCGGCTACTGGGACGACATTGTCTCGCCCGTCGGAACGGGTGTCTCGGAATGAAGAAGGCCGTGGCAGTGTTACGGGGAGAACAACCGTAGTGATTGACCGATCAACGGAGCCCCCGTGTCGCTGCCACCCCTGGTCGAGCCAGCTACTGAGCTCACCGTAGACGAGGTCCGCAGGTACTCCCGCCACCTGATCATCCCCGACGTGGGCATGGACGGGCAGAAGCGGCTGAAGAACGCCAAGGTGCTCTGTGTCGGTGCCGGCGGCCTGGGCTCGCCGGCGCTGATGTACCTGGCCGCCGCGGGCGTGGGCACCCTCGGCATCGTGGAGTTCGACGAGGTCGATGAGTCGAACCTCCAGCGTCAGATCATCCACAGCCAGGCCGACATCGGCCGCTCCAAGGCCGAGTCCGCGCGCGACAGTGTCAAGGGCATCAACCCGTACGTGAACGTCGTCCTTCACGAGCAGCGGCTCGAAGCCGACAACGTGATGGACATCTTCAGCCAGTACGACCTGATCGTCGACGGCACCGACAACTTCGCGACCCGCTACCTGGTCAACGACGCGTGCGTGCTGCTCGGCAAGCCGTACGTCTGGGGCTCGATCTACCGTTTCGACGGTCAGGCGTCCGTCTTCTGGTCGGAGCACGGCCCCTGCTACCGCTGCCTCTACCCGGAGCCCCCGCCCCCCGGCATGGTCCCCTCCTGCGCCGAGGGCGGCGTCCTGGGCGTGCTGTGCGCGTCCATCGGCTCCATCCAGGTCAACGAGGCGATCAAGCTCCTCGCCGGCATCGGTGAGCCGCTGGTCGGCCGCCTGATGATCTACGACGCCCTGGAGATGCAGTACCGCCAGGTCAAGGTCCGCAAGGACCCCGACTGCGCGGTCTGCGGCGAGAACCCGACCGTCACCGAACTCATCGACTACGAGGCCTTCTGCGGCGTCGTCTCCGAAGAGGCCCAGCAGGCCGCCGCCGGCTCGACGATCACTCCCAAGCAGCTCAAGGAGTGGATCGACGAGGGCGAGAACATCGAGATCATCGACGTCCGCGAGCCGAACGAGTACGAGATCGTCTCCATCCCGGGCGCCAAGCTGATCCCGAAGAACGAGTTCCTCATGGGCACCGCCCTCGGCGGCCTGCCGCAGGACAGGAAGATCGTCCTGCATTGCAAGACGGGTGTCCGCAGTGCGGAAGTCCTGGCCGTCCTGAAGTCCGCGGGCTTCGCCGACGCGGTCCACGTCGGCGGCGGCGTCATCGGCTGGGTCAACCAGATCGAACCGGAGAAGCCGGTCTACTGATCGGCGGTCCCGCTGACCAGCGGGCCTGAACAAGCCCACGGCTCTGACCTGGTCAGATGCCGTGGGCTTCTGTCGTTGTCGGTCGGCGTCGGGTGACCTCGCACCGCCCAGAGACGGCCCAGCGCCCGTATGGGCAACGGGCGTGCTCTCTCACGTTGGCTAAGATCTCAACCCAGTCAACGCGGCGAGTCCTGGGGAGAGTTGGGGGAACTGTGGAGACGGCTCGGGTCTTCTTCGGTCTCGCGGCACCAGTGGTGGTGTCCTGGGAGCGAAAGTGGTTCACAACCCGTCCTGGATTGGCGATCCTCTTCACTGGCGCGTATGGCAGTTACGCCATAGGGCCGTACTTCGATGACCGCAAGGCAGAGGCGGCCCTCGGTGTCGCTCTCCTGTTATCTTTCGGCGCGACGTTGATGCTTCGGTCCCACCTCACGCCATCATTGGGGTTCTCGATCACGAGTCCACTTACCGCAGGGCCTATTAACGCCACTAAGCGAGTAGGAGCCTCTGCGGTGGGACTTGCGGTACTCGCAGGGGTGTGGATCGGATGGGCCGCGGGTTCCAAGGTTGTTAGGGAACTGCTGCTGAGTGACGAGTTGACCGTGATGTCTTCCGCTTTACTCATCGCGGTTTTCGGGGGCGGGGCCTTCGTTAAATTGACCACTGATCCGGTGGTGGATGAGATTTATAACCTCCCCAACGGCACGAATCGGGACTCTGCCCTAGCCTTGATTCGCAGCGGTGGGCGGAGCATCGGTCTCATTGAACGCGGACTGTTGTTCGCCTTCCTCGCCGCCGGTAAGCCGGAAGCTGCTGCGCTCGTGTTGGCAGCCAAGGCACTGGCTCGGGCTCCAGTCGATCATGTCAACCATGCGTCCAAGTACTTCCTCATCGGTACGCTGGCAAGCGTCAGCGCCTCGATGGCCATGAGCATGGCTGCTCGTACTGCGGTTGGGCTGCCTGTCTTCTAGGAGGTCTTTTGGAACTCAGGCAGCACCCATTCGTCCGTGAGTTGCTCTCCCTGAACCTGCCTCCAACCGACTACGTTGTGGCCGGCAGCGGCCCGCTGCTCGCGCATGGCCTCAGGCAAGACGTAAGTGACCTCGACGTCGTGGCGAGAGGCGATGCCTGGAAGATCGCATTGAGCCTGGCTGAGGCTGTGTCGGCCCCTTCGGGTCACGGCTTGATGGTGGTGCTGTTCGAGGGACACATTGAGATCTTCGATCGATGGCTTCCTGGCACGCGGGATTCCGATGGCTTGATCGATTCGGCGGAGTTGATTCAGGGCGTCCCTTTCTGCCCCCTCTCTGAGGTCCTGGCTTGGAAGATGAGGTCCAATCGACATAAGGATCAAAAGGATATTGAGCTAATTAGGGTGCATATCGGTGCGGTTTAGTCGCATCCAACTGCCGTGTTCCTTGCCGTCCACGTGATGCAGGTGATCACTCAGGTCGGCGTAGCGGCTTTGGGCTGGAGCTGCTTTGGGGCGAGTGATCATGGCCCCGTAAGCTTGCGGCGCGTCGGGCAGTCTGTGGACCTGCCCGGTAAAGCACGACGTTGGGGCCATGATCTTAGAGGCTCGCCCCAGAGTGGCTGCCTAAAGCCGTGGAGCCGACCGCCCCAGCCACACAGGGATTCTCCCAACGACGTGCCCGCAGCCGCCGAGCGCGCCGCCGGGCGCGGCCAGCCGGGGCGAAGACAGGAGGCAGGCCGCGCCGCAGAGGCGGCGCGCGCCCGCGCCGTGCGCGGGCCTTGATGAAGTAGGGAAAGTCTTACCGCGCTCTGATCACCGGGCGAACGGCTCGTAGGCCAGGGCGCGGTCCACGACCTTCTCAGCCGTCAGCTGCGGATAGAAGTCCCAGAAGATGTGGTCACTGATGTGGGGGCGGCCGAGGCCGCGTCGGGCCAGATGCTCGGCTTCCGCGGCCACTTATCCTCCAAGTCCCGCCGATACTCGACCATGCCTCCGTCCTCCTCGACGCGGGCGAGAGCATCAAGGCCCTCTCCGAGTACCTGGGGCACCACGACCCGAGCTTCACCCTTCGGACGTACACGCATCTGATGCCGAGCAGTGAGAAGCGGACCCGCGAGGCAGTGAACCGAGCGTTTGCCGACGGCCCGGACGCCGATGACGGCCCCACGACGGCCCAGGGGGAGGGATGATGCGGAGAACCGGCAGGTCACGGAGTAGATCGTCTGACTTGCCGATCTACTGATCGGCCAGGCCGACCGACGAGGGAACAGGCCCACGGCCCTGGCCGGTTCAGGCGCCGTGGGCAGTCCGTCCCGGGTCGGCCACCCATCCGACGGCGGGGAGGGTCCGCCCTCAGGAGCAGACCTTGCCGTCCTTCGGCACCGTGCCGTACAGCAGGTAGGCGTTGACCGTCGAGTCGACGCAGTCGCTGCCGTTGCCGTACGCCCCGTGACCCTCGCCCTTCCAGGTCAGTTCGACGCCCACGCCCCTACCCAGTTCGTCGGCCATCCTGCGGGCGCCCTCGTAGGGGGTCGCCGGGTCGCCCGTGTTGCCGACCAGCAGGATCGGGGCCGCGCCGGGTGCGCTCACCTCCGGCGTGTCGAACTGGCCCGGTACCGGCCAGCCGTGGCACCAGCCGGCCGTGTCCCATCCGAGGAAGTCCCCGAACACCGGGGAGATCCGCTCGAACTCCGCCAGTCGCCGCCTGGTTCCCGCGAGTGTCGGCCGTTGGCGCTCGTCCAGGCACGATATGACCCGCTGGGAGTGGGACGTCGTGCCGTAATGGCCCGAGGAGTCACGGTCGTCGTACGCGTCCGCGAGCGCGAGCAGCTCCGAACCGTCGCCCTTCTCCGCCGACTTGAGCGCACTGGTCAGCCGGGGCCAGCTCGACTCGCTGTACAGCGGCAGGATGATCCCGGTGGTCGCGAGCGTCTGGTTCAGCTTCCGCCCGGACGACGTCGGCAACGGCTTCGCGTCCAGCCGCTTCAGCAGGTCCGCGATCTTCCTCGAACCCCGCGCCGGGTCCTGGCCGGTGGACTTCAGATAGTCGTCCAGTGCCCGCTGGAAGCCGCGGGCCTGGTTCTGCGCGTGGCCCACCGTGTCGGCGGCCGGGTCGACCACGGCGTCGAGCACCAGCCGGCCCACCCGCTTCGGGAACAGGTGGGCGTAGACGCCGCCGAGTTCGGTGCCGTAGGAGATGCCGAAGTAGTGCAATTTCTCGTCGCCGAGGACCTGGCGCATCAGGTCCATGTCGCGGGCGGTGTCGGTGGTGGACACATGGGCCAGCAGTGGGCCGGCGGCCTGCCGGCAGCCCTTGCCGAAGGCGGCGGCGTCCCGGAAGTACGCCTTCTCCTCGGCCGGACTGTCCGGTGTGGTGTCCACGGCCTCGGCGGCCGCGATCGCCCGGTCGTCGCGGCAGCGGACGCCCTCGCTCGCGCCGACCCCGCGCGGGTCCCAGCTCACCAGGTCGTAGCGCTCGTGGAGTGCGGAGACGGTCGCCGCGTAGTACGGCATCGTCGAGACTCCCGAGCCGCCCGGGCCACCGAAGTTGAACAGCATCGAACCGATGCGGCCACCGCCGGTCGCCCGCGCGCGGATCAGGGCGAGGCCGATCGTCTCGCCGCCCGGTTCCGACCAGTCCAGCGGCGCCTTGAGCGTCGCGCACCGCCAGTCGTCGCCGGGTGCGGCGGAACTCGCGGTGGCCTTGCAGCGCTGCCAGTCCAGGTGCTGCGCGGTGAGTGAGGAGGGGAGGTCCACCGGGGAGACAGGCGCGGAGGACGGCGGTGCCGGGGGCGCCGGCGAACCGGATCCCTTGCCCTCGCCACCGCTTCCGCCCCCACTGGACGAGCCGCCGCAGCCGGCCAGCAGCAGTGCTGAGGCCACCGCGGCGGTCCCTCGCAGAAATCGCCTCATGCCAACCCCCCTCACAAGCCCTCCGCGTCGTGCCGCGCCGGGCGTTCAGGCCATGGTAGGCGTCTCCGCCCCGGCCCGTGACAGCCTGTGCATAACCCTCTGAACTGCGGGTTTGCGGGGTTGTTGGCCTTGTCGGGGCGCGACCGGTACGCCGTCGCCGGTCCCCGCCCGGCCCCGGCCCGCCGCCCCGTCAGGAGCAGACCGTGCCGGTCTTCGGCACCTTGCCGTCCAGCAGGTAGCCGTTCACCGCGCTCTGCACGCACCGGTTCTTGCTGTCGTAGGCGCCGTGCCCCTGGCCCCTGTACGTCAGCTCGACGGCCACGCCCTTGCCGAGGGCGTCGACCATCTTCTTCGCGCCCTCGTACGGGGTGGCCGGGTCACCGGTGTTGCCGACGACGAGGATCGGTGCCGAGCCGGGTGCGCTGACGTCGGGATGGTCGGCGGCCCCCGGCACCGCCCAGTCGGTGCAGCCGACCATGCTCCAGGCCAGGTACTGCCCGAACAGCGGGGAGGCGGCCTGGAACTCGGGCAGCTTCCGCTGGACGTACTCCGTGGTGTACCGCGGTTTCTCGTCGGAGCAGTTGATGGCGATGTTCGCCGCGGTGATGTTGCTGTACTCGCCGTTCTCACTGCGGCCGTTCATCAGGTCGGACAGCAGCATGAGGGTCCTTCCGTCGCCGTCGTACGCCTCCTCCAGCCCTTCGGTGAGGTACTCCCAGAAGTCCTTCGAGTACAGGGACTGCGCGATGCCGTTGGTGGCGGCGGTCTGGGTCAGCCGGCGCGGGAGGATCCCGGGGATCGGCTTCTTCTCCAGGTCGGCCAGCAGCTTCGCGATGCGCTCCTTCACCTCCTGCTCGGTGTCCCCGACCGGACATTCCGTGGTCTTGGAGGTGCAGTCCTTCGCGAAGTTGTCGAGGGCGAGCTGGAAGCCCCGGGCCTGGCCGAGCGCGCTCTGTTCGGGGTTCTGGGTGGGGTCCACCACACCGTCGAGGACGGCCCGGCCGACGTTCCTCGGGTACAGGTGGGCGTAGACGCCGCCGAGTTCCGTGCCGTAGGAGATGCCGAAGTAGTACAGCTTGCGGTCGCCCAGGACCTGGCGCATCAGTTCCATGTCACGGGCGGCGTCGGTGGTGCGCACATGAGGCAGGATCTTGCTGGAGTTCTTCTCGCAGGCCGCGTTGAACTGCTGGGTCCGCTTCAGCAGCTGGGCGCGTTCGGCGCTGTCGTCCGGGGTCGCGTCCTGCTGGAAGTACGCGTCCAGCTGGGCGTCGCTCTCGCACTCCACCGGCGCGCTGAGGCCGACCCCGCGTGGATCGAAGCTGACCAGGTCGTAGCGGGTGCGCAGGGCGGTGTAGTCCTCGCCGAACGACGGCAGCGCGGTCACGCCGCTGCCGCCAGGGCCACCGAAGTTGAACACGAGCGAGCCGATCCTGCTGCTCGCGGGGCCGCTGGCCCGGGCCCGGATCAGGGCGATGCCGATCGTGTCGCCCTTGGGTCTGCCCCAGTCCAGGGGCGCCTTCATGGTCGCGCACTGCCACGCGGTGCCGTTCGGCAGCGGGGAGGGAGCGCTGCCGCCGCCCTCCGCCTCCGACGGGGCCGGGCAGTCCGTCCAGTCCAGCTTCTGCGCCGTGAGATCCCCGTCGCCGTGCTGCTCTCCGCCGCATCCGGCCAGTACGGCGGAGAGCAGCACGGCGGTGGTCAGGGCGCCGGCGCGCAGCCGGATGGGGTTCGCCATAACCCCATCCTGGGGGCGCGCACGCCGGGGCGCGCGGGGCGCGGGCCGTCCGGGGTACCGCGCGGCGGGGGCGGCGTCGGCCACCGGGCAGGGGCCCTACAGGGCTCCCTTGCGGCTGAGATGGCCGAAGGCGAACCAGCCCGGCAGCACCGGCAGCCACAGGGTCAGCAGCCGGAACAGCAGGACGGCCGGCGCAGCGACCTCCTTGGGCAGGCCCACGGCGATCAGGCCGACGGTCAGCGTCGCCTCGACCGCGCCGACGCCGCCGGGGGTGGGCGCCGCCGAACCGAGCGCGTTGCCGGCGAGGAAGACGACGGCGACGCTGGCGATGCTCAGCGACACCGAGCCGTCGCCGAAGGCCCGGATGGAGGCGTCCAGGCACATCACGAAGCAGGCGGTCAGCAGGAGCATGCCGCCGATGCCGGTGACGAGCTTCTGGGGCCGCTGGAGCACGTCGAGCATGCGGGGCACGACGCCGGCGAAGAGCGACCTCACGCGCGTGACGACGAACTTCCGCAGGAACGGCACCGAGGTGACCACGAGGACCAGGACGGCCACGGTCAGCAGGCCCGCGATGACCGTGCGGGACGGCGACAGCGAAGGCGTCTTCTCGGTGCCGGTCAGATAGCCGAAGGACAGCAGCATCAGGATGTGACAGCCGAGCCCGAACAGCTGGGAGGCGCCGACACTCGCGACCGCGAGTCCCGGCCGTACACCCGCGCGCTGCAGGAAGCGCGTGTTGAGGGCCACACCGCCGACGGCCGCCGGCGCGACGATCTTCACGAACGATCCGGCGACCTGCGCCGCCACCGTCCGCGGGAACGGCACCCGTTCCGGTACGAAGCCCAGCAGCGCCATCGCGGCGGCGACGTAACTGAGCGCGGAGAAGAGCACCGCGGCGGCCACCCAGCCCCACTGGGCCTGCGCGAACAGCGTGCCGAACTGGATGTGGGTGAGCTGCGTCAGCAGGTAGTACGCGCCGATCGCACCGGCGATGAAACTGATCAGCGTGCGTGGCCTGACCCGTTCGAGCCGGGCCGGCTCCACGGGCGCCTGGGGCCTGATGAGGAGCACCTGGTGCCGGATCTGGGTGAGCAGATCCTCCTCGCGGGCCTCGTCGAGGGCTTCGTCGATGGCCCGCTTCTCCGCGCGCTGCTCGGCGCGGAGGCTCTTCTTGTCGGGCTTCTCCAGGGCGGGCGCCGTCGTCCCGGACGTCTCCTCAGGGCGGATCGGCCTGCTCTGCCGGGAGGCCTCGAGCACCGCCTCGCGTTCGCGCTGTGCCCGCTCGCGCGCCAGCCGGCGCAGCGTCGCGCGCGTGGAGCGCGTCAGCGCGATCGGTTGCAGCATCGGCAGGCAGTCGGCGACCGCGTCCGGGCCGAGCACCCCGACGGCCGAGGCCACCGCCCGCCGGGCGCCGACCCGCAGGCCGAGCGTGGTGACCAGCTGGGCGACGTCCATGCGCAGCAGCAGCTCGCCGGCCGCGATCTCACCACCGCGCAGCTCGGTGAGGATCACCCTGCCGGAACGATCCACCAGGATGGCGTCACCGGCCAGCCTGCGGTGCGCGATGCGGCGCGACTGGAGCGCCTGCACCTGGTGCCAGGTGTTGCGCAGCAGGTCGTCGGTGATGTCCTCGTCGGCCAGCGAGTCCAGGGTGCGCCCACCGGTGTGCTCGTAGACGAGCATGACCGCGTCGGGGCCGAGTTCGGAGGTGGCGATCAGCTTGGGCGCGTTGGCGCCCGCCGCGATCGCCGCGTACGCCAGCAGCGCCTCCTGCTCCAGTGCCTGGCGCAGTGACTGGAGGCTGGAACGGGTGGCGAAGCCGCGCAGCGTCAGATTGCGCCACGCGCGGTAGAAGAAGCCCTGCGCCTGCTGCTCCCGGTCGACGACCGTGACGTCCAGCGGCGGGCCGTCCTCCAGGGTGACGAAGTAGCGCCGGCCCCGGTCGCCGTTCTCCGTCTCCACGGCCTCCTCGCGGGCCGCTGAGACAGGATGGAACCCGACGTGCGCGAGGCCCGCCATCAGCGTCTGCCCGGTGGGGCGGACGTTGGGGGAGCCGACCGCGTACAGGGTGCCGTAGGCGATGGTCCAGCCGATCAGTACCGTGAGGATGATCGAGAACGGCGTCGTGTAACCGGTGACCAGCATCGAGAACGCGTCCAGCGTCAGCACGATCCACAGCACCGCGCGCCATCGGGGTCTGCGGGACATGCCGACGGCAGTCATGTAGGCGATGACGGGTGCCAGATAGCCATGCACCGGGTCGGTCAGGGCGTGGATGTCACCAGGCGAGGGCTGGGTCAGCGCGTCCTGGATCGAGTTCGGGGCGGCCCGGGCTACCCACAGGTCGGTGGCGAGGGTCACTCCGTGGGCGAGGACGGCCGCGAGGACGCCGTCGGCGATGCGCAGGCCGTCCCGTTTGATCAGCCGTTCGATGGCGAAGGCGACCGGGACGAGGAGGATCGCGATGCTGGAACCCAGGCCCGCGATCTTGATGAGCAGGTCGGGGGCCTGCCCGGTGCCCTTGTTGATGTCCTGTTCGAGGCCCGAGGTGGTGCCGTGCGCGAACGCGGCGATGGAGAGGAGCACCGCGATGGCCAGCACGCCCACCAGGAGCCGTACGAGGTCGGAGGGGCGGTGCACGCGCGCGGGGAGCAGCGGTTCGTCGCCCTCCACCTGCTCGGCGTGCGGGTCGTCGCCGGCGCACGCGCGGCGGTCCCCACGCACCTCGTCGGGGACCTGCGCTCCGTCGGCGCCGCTGCCCGTACCGTCGCCTTCGCCGCTCTCACGCGCGCGCGTGCCGTCGCCCTCGTGGGCTTCGGCGCCGTCCTGCCGCGCCCGCACGGTGTCGTCACCGGGTGCTCCGGCCGGGGATCCGCCCGCGTGTGCGGTGTCATCGGGGTCGCCGGCTCCGTATCCGCCCGCGCCCGCGTGCGGGCCGCTGTCCTCCTGGCGCGCGTCGGTGCCGCCCTGGTCCGCCCGGGCGGCGTCGGGGCGTGCGGAGGCGTCAGGGGTGCCCGCCACTCCTTCGGGGTGCACGCCCTGCTCCTTCATGGTCTCTTCTTGGTCTCGTATCACCAGTCACCGCCCGCACGATGGTGGCATGCCCCACCGGCACACACGGGCATCAGGGTGCGCGTGCGCGGGCGCACAGTCTGCCCGAAGGACCGCGCCGGGGCGAGAGGAGCGCTCATCGCGGACCGTGCCGGGACGCCCGGGAGTGCGGCAGGATGGGACGAATGAGCGAGCACAGCCCGGCCGGCGAGGCCCGGGAGGGGTACGCGGACGCGCTGCCGGAGTACGCCGAGCGCGTTCTCGCGGTCGCCGAGCGGATCCCGCCCGGCCGGGTCATGACGTACGGCGATGTCGCCGAGTGGCTCGAGGAGGGCGGCCCGCGCCAGGTCGGCCGGGTGATGGCTCTCTACGGAGGCGCCGTCCCGTGGTGGCGGGTCGTGCGGTCCGACGGCGTGCTGCTGCCCGGCCACGAACTGCGCGCGCTCGCGCACTACCGCGCGGAGAGCACGCCGCTGAAGCAGGCGGGCAGGAGCGCGGCGGGCCATCTGCCGAGGCTCGACATGCGGCGGGCCCGATGGGACGGCGGCGCGGACGCGGAGGGTCACATCTGACAGCTTCCGCCATCGGCTGCCGGCACGGAGGCCATGTGGCCCGTACGGGTGACAGGGGGGACGTCGGTGGCATGCCGTACGTTCGTGGGGTGAGGGACGCACGTGGCCCGAGCGCCGTGAGGGAGGAACCGGAAGTTGTGCTTCCGTCCGGAGCGGCGGCGTAGCGTCGGCAGCACGTGTCCCCCTCACCCCGCGGCCACCGCCACGCACGCGTGACCGCCCGCCCACCAGCACAACCACCAGGACCGGCCGATCACGTGAGCTCCTCTTCCTCCACCAGGCACCTGCCGCACCCCCCGGTGCGGCAGGGGAGCCGTGGCGCTTACCGGCTGGTGCGTACGCCCCCGGCCACCGTGGCTCCCCCTCGTCTGGACGCGGCGCAGCGCGCCGTGGTTGACCACCGGAGCGGACCGCTGCTCGTCCTCGCCGGCCCCGGCACCGGCAAGACCACCACCCTTGTCGAGTCCGTGGCCGCGCGGATCGCCCGGGGTGGCGACCCCGAGCGGATCCTCGTGCTGACGTTCAGCCGCAAAGCCGCCGTCGACCTGCGCGACCGCATGGCCCTGCGCATGGGCGCGGCCCGAGCTCCCAGGGCGACCACGTTCCACTCGTACTGCTACGCGCTGGTCCGCGCCCACCAGGACAGCGGCCGGTTCACCGAGCCGCTGCGCCTGCTCTCCGGACCCGAGCAGGACGTCACCGTCCGCGAGCTGCTCGCCGGGCAGCCCGAGCTGGAGCGGCTCGGGCTGGCCCATGTGCGCTGGCCCGACGAACTGCGCGCCTGCCTGACCACACGCGGCTTCGCCGACGAGGTCCGTGCCGTCCTCGCCCGCAGCCGCGAGCTGGGCCTCGGTCCGGACGCCCTGGACGCCTTCGCACGCCGCACCGGCCGCCCCGACTGGCGGGCGGCGGCCGCGTTCCTCGCCGACTACCTCGACGCACTCGACCTCCAAGGCGTGCTCGACTACGCGGAACTGGTCCACCGCGCCGTCCTGCTCGCCCACCGCCCCGACGCCGCCGCACGGCTCGCCGCCCAGTACGACGCCGTGTACGTCGACGAGTACCAGGACACCGATCCCGCCCAGGTCCGGCTCCTGCACGCCCTGGCCGGCGGCGGGCGCACCCTGGTCGCCCTCGGCGATCCCGACCAGTCGATCTACGCCTTCCGGGGTGCCGACGTGAACGGCATCCTGGACTTCCCGGCCGCCTTCGCGCGCGCGGACGGCCGCCCCGCCCCCGTCGAGGTGCTGCGCACCTCCCGCCGCTCCGGCGCCGCGCTGCTGGCCGCCACCCGCCTGATCACCCAGCGGATGCCGCTGCCCCGGCTGCCCGCCGACAAGGTCCGGGCCCACCGGGGACCGGCCGCCGTACGGGACGGCGGCCGGGTCGAGGTCTACACGTACCCGACGGCCGGCACCGAACTGGACAACATCGCGGACATCCTGCGCCGCGCGCATCTGGAGGACGGCGTCCCCTGGAGCGACATGGCCGTCCTGGTACGTGCAGGATCCCGCTCCCTGCCGACCCTGCGCCGCGCCCTCACCTCCGCCGGCGTCCCGCTGGACATCGACGGCGACGACCTGCCCCTGCGGCACGAGCCGGCGGTGGCACCACTGCTCACGGCCCTGCGCGCGGTCGCCGCGGCGGAGGCACGTCGCCGCGAGGAGGAGCCCACCGCACCGGCCCCGGACCTGCCCGCCGGGCCGGTCGTCGCGGGGGAGCCGGCTATGCCGGTCGAGCCGGTCGAGCCGGTCGAGCCGGTCATGCCCGTCGAGCCGGTCGTGGCGGTCGTGGCGGGGGAGCCGACCGTGCCCGCCGAGCCCGTCGTGGACGCAGAGACCACCGCACCGGCCCCGGAGCACCCCGTCGAGCCCCTCCCGGACGAGCAGCCCGCCACGGCGGCCGAGCCGTCGGTGGAGCCGGGCGACGACGACCGTGAGCCGTCCGCCGGGCGCACGGCCGCCCAGGCGACACCGGCACCGGCCCCGGACACCTGCTGGCTCGACACCGAGACCGCCCTCACCCTGCTCGCCTCCCCCCTCGCCGGCATGGACGCCGCCGACCTGCGCCGCCTGGGGCGCGCCCTGCGCGAGGAGGAGCGGGCCGCCGGCAATCCGCTGCCGCCGCCGTCCGACGAGCTGCTCACGCGGGCGCTCGCCGAGCCCGAATGCCTCGCGGTGCACGACCCGGCGTACGCCCGCGGTGCGCAGCGCCTCGGCGCGCTGCTCCGCAAGGCCCGCGAGCGCCTCGCGGGCGGCGGTACGGCCGAGGACGCGCTGTGGGACCTGTGGGAGGGCACGCCGTGGCCCGCGCGCCTGGAACGGGCCGCACGGCGCGGCGGCGCGGCCGGCCGCAACGCCGACCGGGACCTGGACGCCGTGTGCGCGCTGTTCGCCACCGCCGCGCGCGCGGAGGAGCGCACCGGCGGCCGTGGTGCCCTGAACTTCCTGGCGGAGATCGAGGCCGAGGACATCGCCGCCGACACGCTCACCCGCCGTGCGGTACGCCCCGACGCCGTCCGGCTCATGACCGCGCACCGCTCCAAGGGCCTGGAGTGGCGGCTGGTCGTCGTCGCCGGCGTCCAGGAGGGCCTGTGGCCGGACCTGCGCCGCCGCGGCTCGCTGCTGGAGGCCGACCGCATCGGCCGCGACGGGCTCGCCGAACCGCTCACCCCGGGCGCGCTCCTCGCCGAGGAGCGCCGTCTGTTCTACGTCGCCGCCACGCGCGCGCGTGAACGCCTCGTCGTCACCGCGGTGAACGCACCGGCCGACGACGGCGACCAGCCCTCCCGGTTCCTGACCGAGCTGGGCGTCGAGCCGAAGGACGTCACCGGCCGCCCCCGGCGCCCGCTGTCCGTCGCCGCGCTCGTCGCCGAGCTGCGCGCCACCACGGTCGACCCGCGCGCGTCGGCCACGCTGCGGGAGGCCGCCGCCCGCCGGCTGGCCCGGCTGGCGGCGCTCGCCGACGAGGACGGCCGCCCGCTGGTGCCGTCCGCGCACCCCTACCGCTGGTGGGGCATGTTCGAGCCGACCGAGAGCAAGGTGCCGCTGCGCGACCGCGACCAGCCCGTCGCGCTCTCCGGCAGCGCCCTCGACCAGCTCGCCAACACCTGCGCGCTCCAGTGGTTCCTGGGCCGCGAGGTCAAGGCCGACGCGCCCGCGACCACCGCACAGGGTTTCGGCAACGTCGTCCACGTCCTCGCCGACGAGGTCGCCTCCGGCCGTACCCCGGCCGATCTCGACGTCCTCATGGAGCGCCTGGACTCCGTGTGGAACGCGCTCGCCTTCGACGCGCCCTGGAAGTCGCAGCAGGAGAAGGACAACGCGCGCGTGGCGCTCGAACGCTTCCTGAACTGGCACGTGCTGGCCCGCGCCGGCCGCACCGCCGTGGCCAGCGAACAGGACTTCGACGTCACCCTCGGAGCGGGCGACTACGAGGTCCGCATCCGCGGCCAGATGGACCGCGTCGAGACCGACGGCGAGGGCCGGGCCTACGTGGTCGACTTCAAGACCGGCAAGCAGGCACCCACCGCGCGCGAGGTGGAGCATCACCCGCAGCTCGCCGTCTACCAGCTCGCCGTCCGCGAAGGTGCCGTCGACGCGGCCTTCGACGGCGCGCGCCCCGAACCGGGCGGCGCGGAACTGGTCCACCTCAGGCAGGGCGCCGCCAAGCGGGACGGGGGAGACGGCCTGCCCCGGGTGCAGGGGCAGGAGCCGCTGGCGGGGGAGTGGGTTGGCGAGCTGCTGGCCACCGCCGCCGGAAAGGTCCTCGACGAGCGGTTCACCCCGAGCGCCGGCCAGCACTGCACGCACTGCGCCTTCCGCGCCTCGTGCAGCGCCCGTCCCGAGGGACGCCACGTGGTGGAGTGAGACCCGGCCCGAGCGGGGGTGACGTACCGCACCCTACGCGCTGACCTGCCCTTTCCTGCTCCCGGTGGCCGATTCGTCCGCGACTGTCAGTGGCCGCCGCTAGCCTCTTTCGACATGCCAGCCCGTATCACCGACCCCGAGCAGCTCAAGCAGCTCCTCGGCATCCCGTTCACCCCGGAGCAGGTGGCCTGCATCACCGCGCCGCCCGCCCCGCAGGTGATCGTGGCCGGCGCCGGGTCCGGCAAGACCACCGTGATGGCGGCCCGCGTGGTCTGGCTGGTCGGCACCGGCCAGGTCGCCCCCGAACAGGTCCTCGGCCTGACCTTCACCAACAAGGCCGCCGGTGAGCTGGCCGAACGCGTCCGCAAGGCGCTGATCGCGGCCGGCGTCACCGACCCTGACGTCATCGACCCGGACAACCCGCCGGGCGAGCCGGTGATCTCGACGTACCACGCCTTCGCCGGCCGTCTGCTCACCGACCACGGCCTGCGCATCGGTCTGGAACCCACCTCCCGCCTCCTCGCCGACGCCACCCGCTACCAGCTCGCCGCGCGCGTGCTGCGCGAGGCCCCCGGCCCCTACCCGGCGCTGACCCGCTCGTTCGCCGATCTGGTCAGCGATCTGCTCACCCTCGACTCCGAACTCGCCGAACACCTCGTCGACCCGGAGCGGGCGCGCGCCTGGGACGCCGATCTGCTGCGTGCCCTGGACGGTGCCAAGCTCACCAACGCCGACCTGCGCAAGGTCCCCGAGACGGCCGCGGCCCGCCGGGAACTCGCCGACCTCGTCCGGCGGTACCGGGCCGTCAAGCGCGAGCGTGACCTGCTCGACTTCGGTGACCAGATCGCCCTGTCGGCCCGCCTCGCCGGCGTCCCGGAAGTGGGCCGCCTGCTGCGCGAGGAGTTCCGTGTCGTGCTCCTGGACGAGTACCAGGACACCTCCGTCGCCCAGCGCGTCCTGCTGGCGGGCCTCTTCGGCGGCGGCACCGGTCACCCGGTGACCGCGGTCGGCGACCCCTGCCAGGCCATCTACGGCTGGCGCGGCGCCTCCGTCGCCAACCTGGACGACTTCCCCGAACACTTCCCCCACGCCGACGGGCGGCCCGCCACCCGGCAGGCGCTCAGCGAGAACCGCCGCAGCGGCGGGCGCCTCCTCGACCTCGCCAACGGTCTCGCCGAGCCGCTGCGCGCCCTGCACGCGGGCGTGGAGGCGCTCCGCCCGGCCCCGGGCGCCGAATTCGACGGCACGGTCCGCTGCGCCCTGCTGCCCACGCACGCCGAGGAGATCGACTGGATCGCCGACTCCCTCGCCCACCTGGTCCGCACCGGTACGCCCCCCGGCGAGATCGCCGTGCTGTGCCGGACCGCGACCGACTTCGCCGAGATCCAGGGCGCGCTCGTCACCCGTGACATCCCCGTCGAGGTGGTCGGCCTGTCCGGGCTGCTGCACCTGCCCGAGATCGCCGACCTCGTCGCCGTCTGCGAGGTCCTCCAGGACCCCGTCGCCAACGCCTCCCTGGTGCGCTTGCTGACCGGCCCGCGCTGGCGCGTCGGCCCCCGTGACCTCGCCCTGCTGGGCCGCCGGGCCCGCCTGCTGGTCGCCCACGCGCGCGTGGACGGCACCGACGACCCCGACCGCCGGCTCGCCGCCGCCGTGGAGGGCATCGACCCGGCCGAGGTGATATCGCTCGCGGACGCCCTGGACACCTTCCTCGAGGCACCGGCGACCGGTGCCTTCGGCGAGAGCGCCGACGACGGGCTGCCGTTCTCGCCGGACGCGCGCGTGCGCTTCGCCCGGCTGGCCACGGAACTGCGCGACCTGCGCCGCTCGCTGTCCGACCCGCTGATGGACGTCCTGCACCGCGTGCTGGCCGTCACCGGCCTGGAGGTGGAGCTGTCCGCGTCCCCGCACGCGCTGGCCGCCCGCCGCCGAGAGACCCTGTCCAACTTCCTGGACACCGCCGCCTCCTTCGCCGCGAGCGACGGCGAGGCCACGCTCCTCGCCTTCCTGGGCTTCCTGCGCACCGCCGCCCAGTACGAGAAGGGCCTGGACAACGCCCTGCCCGGCGGCGAGAACACCGTCAAGGTGCTCACCGCGCACAAGTCCAAGGGTCTGGAGTGGGACGTCGTGGCCGTTCCCGGACTGGTGACCGGCACCTTCCCCAGCGCCCAGGGCCGCGAGAAGTGGACCGCCCAGGCCAAGGTGCTCCCGCACGCCCTGCGCGGCGACCGCGACACCCTGCCCGACATCGACTCCTGGGACTCCCGGGGCATGAGGGCCTTCCACGAGGCCATGAAGGACCACCAGCACACCGAGGAACTCCGCCTCGGCTACGTCACCTTCACGCGCCCCCGCTCGCTCCTGCTCGGTTCCGGCCACTGGTGGGGCCCGAGCCAGAAGAAGCCGCGCGGTCCGTCCGGCTTCCTGCAGGCCCTGTACGACCACTGCGCCGCCGGACACGGCGAGATCGAGGCGTGGGCGGACGAGCCCGCCGAGGACGAGGAGAACCCGGCCCTGCACACGGCCACCGCCGACCAGGTGTGGCCCCTGCCGCTCGACGCCGGCGCCCTGGCCCGCCGCCGCGCCGCCGCCGAGATCGTCCTGGCCCACCTCGACACCTTCGGCGCCGAACCCGGCAGCCGCCGGCCGGCCCGCCACGACCCCGCCGGCGCCGAGCACCCGGACTGGCCCGCACCCCCGCCCGACCCGTACGGCGAGGAACCCGGTGACCCCTACGGCGAGGAACCCGGTGCCCAGGACCCGTACGGCGAAGAGCCCTACGGCGAAGAGTCCTACGACGAGTCGTACGAGGACGCCCAGGGTGATGCGGTCTTCCCCCTTGACGGCGACTTCCTCCACGAGCCGGACGTCCCGTACGACGAAGCCGTCCCGGACGACCCCTTCTCCGGCCAGGCGCTCACGGCCGGTGCCGGACGGGGCTCCTGGAGCGCCGAGCGGCCGGCGGTCCCCCATCAGGCGTCCGCCCCGCAGATCCACCCCCGCCCCGGGCAGTCGCCGCGCGCCGCGTCGCTCACGCCCGAGGAGGCCCGCACCATCGCCTCCTGGGACCGCGACCTGGACGCCCTCACCGGCGAGCTTCTGCGCGCCCGGCAGGCCGTCACGGACGTCCCCCTGCCCGCCACGCTCACCGCGACCCAGTTGCTGCGGCTCGCCGAGGACCCGGACGGGCTCGCACAGGAACTCGCGCGCCCTATGCCGCGCCCGCCGCAACCGGCCGCGCGCCGGGGCACCCGGTTCCACGCCTGGGTGGAAGCCCGCTTCGAGGACCTGACCCTCCCCCTGCTGGAACCGGAGGAGCTGCTCGGCAGCGACGCCGAGATCGCCGACGAACGCGACCTGGAAGACCTGAAGGCGGCCTTCGAACGCACCGAGTACGCCCGGCGCACCCCCTACCGGGTCGAGGCCCCCTTCCAGCTCACCCTGGCCGGCCGGGTCGTACGGGGCCGCATCGACGCCGTCTACAAGAACGACGACGGCGAGGGGACGACGTACGAGATCGTGGACTGGAAGACCAGCCGCACCCGTACCGCCGACCCGCTCCAGCTCGCCGTCTACCGGCTGGCCTGGGCCGAGCAGCAGGGCGTACCGCCCGAGTCCGTCACGGCAGCCTTCCTGTACGTGCGCGGCGGCGAGGTCGTACGCCTCGAGGGCCTGCCGGACCGGGCGGCGCTGGAGCGGCTGCTCACCGGGGAGACGGAGAGCACACCGGAGGCGAGCTGAGTGTGACGAACCCCCGCCGACGATGTCGTTGCGGGCGGATAGGCTCGTGAGCATGAGCCAGACCCCGGACAGCGCCGTCCGCGCGTACATCGAGCAGCAGAGCGCCGCCTTCCTCGACGACCTCACCGCATGGCTGCGCATCCCCTCCGTGTCGGCCCAGCCCGATCACGCGCCCGACGTACGGATCAGCGCCGACTGGCTCGCCGGCAAACTCCTGGAAACAGGCTTCCCGACCGTCGAGGTCTGGCAGACGCCGGGCGCCCCGGCCGTCTTCGCCGAGTGGCCCTCGGACGACCCGGAAGCACCCACGGTCCTCGTCTACGGCCACCACGACGTGCAGCCCGCCGCCCGCGAGGACGGCTGGGACAGCGACCCCTTCGAGCCGGTCGTCCGCGGAAACCGTCTGTACGCGCGCGGGGCGGCCGACGACAAGGGGCAGGTGTTCTTCCACACACTCGGTGTCCGCGCCCACCTCGCCGCCACCGGCCGTACCGCCCCCGCCGTCCACCTCAAGCTGCTCGTCGAGGGCGAGGAGGAGTCCGGCTCCCCGCACTTCCGGGCCCTGGTGGAGGAGCGGGCCGGGCGGCTCGCCGCCGACGCCGTGATCGTCTCCGACACCGGCATGTGGTCGGAGGACACCCCGACCGTCTGTACCGGCATGCGCGGCCTCGCGGAGTGCGAGATCCGGCTGTACGGACCCGACCAGGACATCCACTCCGGCTCCTTCGGCGGTGCCGTGCCCAACCCGGCCGCCGCCGCCGCCCGCCTCGTCGCCGCCCTTCACGACGAGCACGCGCGCGTGGCGGTACCCGGCTTCTACGACGGCATAGTGGAGCTGACCGACCGCGAGCGCGAACTCTTCGCCGAGCTCCCCTTCGACGAGGAGCGCTGGCTGCGCACCGCCAGGTCACACGCCGCTCACGGCGAGGCCGGCCACACCACCCTGGAGCGCATCTGGGCCCGCCCGACCGCGGAGGTCAACGGCATCGGCGGCGGCTACCAGGGGCCCGGCAGCAAGACGATCATTCCGTCGACGGCCATGGTGAAGCTGTCGTTCCGGTTGGTCGCCGGCCAGGAACCCGGCCACATAGAGAAGGCCGTCCGCGACTGGGCCGCCGAACAGGTGCCCACGGGGATCCGGTGCGAGATCGACTTCGGTTCGGCCACGCGCCCGTGCCTGACCCCGCTCGACCATCCCGCGCTGCGGTCCCTGGTCCGCGCCATGGGCCGCGCCTTCCAGCAGCCGGTCCGCTTCACCCGCGAGGGCGGCTCCGGGCCCGCCGCCGATCTTCAGGAAGTCCTCGGTGCCCCCGTGCTCTTCCTGGGCATCTCCGTCCCTTCCGACGGCTGGCACGCCCCCAACGAGAAGGTGGAGCTGGACCTCCTCCTCAAAGGCGTCGAGACCAGCGCCTACCTGTGGGGTGACCTGGCCGAGAACTGGCGTCCCGCACCCTGACCGCCGGGGCCGTACGGCAGGGCACC
Organism: Streptomyces sp. Y20; assembly: GCF_043195475.1. Classification (NCBI taxonomy): domain Bacteria; kingdom Bacillati; phylum Actinomycetota; class Actinomycetes; order Kitasatosporales; family Streptomycetaceae; genus Streptomyces; species Streptomyces sp. Y20. Next base: position 426,688 of record NZ_JBIDDP010000007.1, on the reverse strand, counting down.
GCGAGCGGGGCACACTGGAAGAACCGCCCCGCCCGCGACCGGCCCGGTGCCCTCCGCCCTACGTCCCGCCGAACCGCCCGCCGAACGAACCGCTGCTCTGGGGGAGTGGAACCACCCGTGACCACCTGGACCGACCACACAGCCGACCGACCCATCTCGCTGACCGCCCCGAGCGGCATCGACCGCGCCGCCCACCACCGGCTGGACGAGGCCTGGCTCGCGGCGGCGTGGAGCCACCCCACGACCCGGTGTTTCGTGGTCTCCGGCGGCCAGGTGCTCATCGACGAAACCCCCGACGGCCGGACCGAACTCGTCATGACGCCCTCCTTCGAGGCGCCGCTCACCGAGGCGCACCGTTACTTCCTGGGCATCGACGACGAGGGCGTCAGCTACTTCGCCCTCCAGAAGGACGCGCTGCCCGGCCGCATCGACCAGTCCGCGCGCCCCGCGGGCCTGCGGGAGGCCGGCCTGTTGCTGTCGCCGCGGGACGCCGGGCTCATGGTGCACGCGGTCGGCCTGGAGAACTGGCAGCGCACCCACCGCTTCTGCTCCCGCTGCGGTGAGCGCACGGTCATCGCCGCCGCCGGTCACATCCGGCGCTGCCAGGCCTGCGGTGCCGAGCACTACCCGCGCACCGACCCCGCCGTGATCATGGCCGTGACCGACGAGGACGACCGCATCCTGCTCGGCCGCCAGGTCCACTGGCCCGAGGGCCGCTTCTCCACGCTCGCCGGCTTCGTCGAGCCGGGAGAGTCGATCGAGCAGGCGGTGCGCCGCGAGGTGTCCGAGGAGGCCGGCATCACCGTCGGTCCCGTCGAATACGTCGCCAGCCAGCCCTGGCCGTTCCCGTCGAGCCTGATGCTCGGCTTCATGGCACGTGCCACGTCCACCGAGATCGAGGTGGACGGGGACGAGATCCACGAGGCGCGCTGGTTCTCCCGCGAGGAGCTGCACGCGGCCTTCGAGTCCGGCGAGGTGCTGCCGCCCTACGGCATCTCCATCGCGGCCCGCCTGATCGAGTTGTGGTACGGCAAGCCCCTGCCGACGCGCGGCTTCTTCTGAGCCGCGCCACCTCGGTGAGGGACGGCATACGGCAGGGCGGCCCCACAGCGATCGGGGCCGCCCTGCTTGGCGTGTCACCGCGCGGGCACGCGGAACGTCACGCGGCGAGCTTCTGCTTCACCTGAGCCAGCGACGGGTTCGTCAGCGTGCTGCCGTCCGCGAACAGCACGGTAGGAACCGTCTGGTTACCGCCGTTCGCCTTCTCCACGAACGCGGCGGACTCGGGGTCCTGCTCGATGTTGATCTCGCTGTACGCGATGCCCTCGCGGTCCATCTGGCTCTTCAGCCGCCGGCAGTAGCCGCACCACGTCGTGCTGTACATCGTCACAGTGCCCTGCATGTCTCGCGCTCCTCAGGCAGCTCGGAAAACGTCGTCGGAGAGGGAACGCACCGGCCCGGGTCCCCATTCCCGTCCGGGTACGCCCGCCTCCGCACGGATACAAGCACAGAACCCATGGGCCGCTTCCGTCGGCCGCCGGCCCACCGCCGCGCGTCCATCACCGGCCGTGAGGCCCGCCACACCCGGCCGCGCCGGCCGCGGAGCGCGCCGCGTCCCGAGTCGAGCCGACTGCCAGGCCCATCGCTCCGGGACGCTCCTCGTGAGGCCTGCCGCGTTAGTACGACCGCGGTGCCCCGCCTGTGGACAACCGGCACAGCCGTCCCGAGCGACCTGGCAGCATGGCGGTGTGACAGCAGCAACGCACTCCACCCTCATCCCGCCGGTACCGGACTCGGCCGACGCGGTGCTCGAAGGGCTCGACCCCGAGCAGCGCGAGGTCGCCACCGCCCTGCACGGTCCGGTGTGCGTGCTGGCCGGAGCGGGCACGGGCAAGACCCGCGCGATCACCCACCGCATCGCCTACGGGGTGCGCGCCGGCATCCTGCCGCCGTCCAGCGTGCTGGCCGTCACCTTCACCAACCGCGCCGCCGGGGAGATGCGCGGCCGGCTGCGCCAGCTCGGCACCCAGGGGGTCCAGGCCCGTACCTTCCACTCCGCCGCCCTGCGTCAGCTCCAGTACTTCTGGCCGAAAGCGATCGGTGGCTCCCTGCCCCGGCTCGTCGACCGCAAGGTCCGGCTCGTCGCCGACGCGGCCGCCGCCCTGGGCACCCGACTCGACCGGAACGAGCTGCGGGACGTGACCGCCGAGATCGAATGGTCGAAGGTCACCCAGACCGTTCCCGCCGACTATCCGTACGCGGCTGCCAAGGCCGGCCGCGAGACCCCCCGCGACCCCGCCGAGATCGCCCACCTCTACGCGGCCTACGAGGACGTCAAACGCGACCGCTCGCTGATCGACTTCGAGGACGTCCTGCTGCTGACGGTCGCCGTCCTCCAGGACCGGCGCGACATCGCCGAACAGGTCCGCGCCCAGTACCAGCACTTCGTCGTGGACGAGTACCAGGACGTCAGCCCCCTCCAGCAGCGGCTGCTGGATCTGTGGCTCGGCGACCGCGACAACCTGTGCGTCGTCGGCGACGCCAGCCAGACGATCTACTCGTTCACGGGTGCAACGCCCGACCACCTCCTCGACTTCCGCACCCGGCACCCCGGTGCCACCGTCGTGAAACTGGTCCGTGACTACCGCTCCACGCCCCAGGTGGTCCGCCTCGCCAACGGCCTGCTCGCCCAGGCCCGGGGTCGCGCCGCCGACCACCGGCTGGAACTCGTCTCCCAGCGCTCCCCGGGACCCGAGCCCGTCCACACCGAGTACACGGACGAGCCCGCCGAGGCCGAGGGCGCCGCCCGCCGTATCCGCGAGCTGATCGACGCGGGCGTCCCGGCCGCCGAGATCGCCGTCCTGTTCCGCACGAACTCCCAGTCCGAGACCTACGAGCAGGCTCTCGCCGACGCCGGTGTCCCGTACCAGCTGCGCGGCGCCGAGCGTTTCTTCGACCGTCCCGAGGTGCGCAAGGCCGGCATCGCCCTGCGCGGCGCGGCCCGCTTCGGCGGCAACGACTCCCTCCTCGACGACGTCGTGGACCTGCCCTCCCAGGTGCGCGCCGTCCTCTCCGGCGAGGGCTGGACCAGTGAACCCCCGGCCGGCTCCGGCGCCGTCAGGGAACGCTGGGAATCCCTGGCCGCCCTGGTCGGCCTCGCCCACGACCTCGCCGCCGCCAGACCGGGCGCCGCCCTCGCCGACTTCGTCGCGGAACTGGACGAGCGGGCGAACGCCCAGCACGCCCCGACCGTCCAGGGCGTCACCCTCGCCTCCCTGCACGCCGCCAAGGGCCTGGAGTGGGACGTCGTCTTCCTGGTCGGCGTCGCCGAGGGCATGCTCCCCATCACCTATGCCAGGACCGACGAGCAGATCGAGGAGGAACGCCGCCTCCTCTACGTCGGCGTCACCCGCGCGCGGGAGCGGCTCCACATCTCCTGGTCGCTGTCCCGCTCACCCGGTGGACGCCCCCACCGCAGACCGAGCCGCTTCCTCGACGGGCTGCGCCCCGGCACCACCCCCACCGTCGGCCCCGCCGGCGCCGGTGCCGGCGGCGGTGTCGAACGCGGGGCCGTGGGCGGCGCCGCCCCGGTCCGGCGCCGTGCCCAGCGCACCCCTGCCCGCTGCCGGGTCTGCGGCCGGACACTCACCGACGCGGGCGAGATGAAGCTGATGCGCTGTGAGGACTGCCCCTCGGACATGGACGAAGGGCTCTACGAGCGGCTGCGGGAGTGGCGCGCCGTCCAGGCCGGACGCAGCGGTCAGCCGGACTTCTGCGTCTTCACCGACCGGACCTTGATGGCTATCGCCGAGGCATGCCCGGAGAGCCCCGCCGAGTTGTCCCGCATCCCCGGCGTCCTCAGCCGCAAGCTGCGCAGCTACGGGGCCGACGTTCTGGCCATCTGCGCAGGCCAGGAGCCCGGCGAAGGCGGGCTGGGCGAGTGATGCGAACTCGTCGGAAAAATAGTTTGCACATGCCCCGGCAATCCCCATAGGTTCTAGGCACGGAAGCCGCGGCCTTCTCCAAGGCACTGGTTCCGTGTTGTACTTGCACATCCGAGCGGGCTGGGTTTCACCCCAGTCCCAGAGACGCCGAGAGGAGGCGAGTCCAGTGATCAGCATCAACATCAGCACCACCGTCAGCGCGGCCAAACTGACCGATCGCTCGACCGTCTCCACGTGCATGCTCGGCGCCCCGAACCAGGGCACCGGTCTGTCCGGCATCCGTGCCGCGCGCCCGGCGTCCTCCTCCTCTGCTCTCACGCGGCTTCCCGTCCGTGAGGGCAATGAGCGACCGACCCAGGCACTGGAAGCGGTAACGGCACAGGCGCATGCCTATGCCTTTGCGGCGGCCGGTGCCGGATTCCGGAAGCAGACGAAGCAGTACTACCTGATGTGGGCCTTCCGTGGGCCAGAACCCTGGAGTGATCCAGCCTGATCATCGATCAGGCCGGCGCCTTCAGGGCCGCGGAACCCCATCCGGGATCCGCGGCCCTTCTGTTTGCCCCGAACGGGGAGGACGGAGCGAAGGGGCCTCGGGACAAGGAAGAACCCGGTACCCAGCCGACACCCGGTCAACAGGCCGGACCGACCAGACGAGGAAAACCCACCGTGCAACTCGAAGCGCACGCCCCGTCAGTACCGCCTTCGCAAACGATCCCCCCGCCCGGCCTCACGGAGGACCCCACCTTGATCCCGCTCACCGCGCTCACCGCGCTCGACGACGCCATCGAGAACCTCGGCGTACCCGTTCCCTGCCGTTCCTACGACCCGGAGGTCTTCTTCGCCGAGTCGCCGGCCGACGTCGAGTACGCCAAGTCCCTCTGCCGCACGTGCCCGCTGATGGAGGCCTGCCTCGCCGGCGCCAAGGAGCGGCGCGAGCCCTGGGGCGTCTGGGGTGGGGAGCTGTTCGTCCAGGGCGTGGTCGTCGCCCGGAAGCGGCCGCGTGGCCGCCCGCGGAAGAACCCGGTCACAGCATGAACATCGCAGGAACGATCGACCGTCCCCTCACGCACGACCCCAAGAAGCAGGCCCCGATGAAGCCGTCCACCAGCGAGCGCACAGGCTCCGCGACCCCAGACTTCACCACCACCGGCGCGACCGAAGCGCGCCAGAACAGGAACCGTGAGATGCAACTCATGCAAGAAGCCCTGGCTCGTGCGCATATGCACGAGCGGCTCCATGACGCCGCACAAGAACGCCGGGCCGTGCGCCTGGCCACCGCCCGGCGGATGCAGCGCCGGGCCGAGCGCGCCTCGATGCGCGCCCGCCGCGCGCTCGCCATGGCCGTCATGCAGTAACGACCACACCTCCACAAGCGGTGGCCTCCCGGACCGGGGAGGCGAAGCCTTCCCGCGGGGGCCGGTCCGGCCGAACGGACCGGCCCCCGCGGTGCGCTCCGCTCGGCGTCCCCCCGGGCGCGGGGTTATCGTCGCCGGGTGACGAGTCTTCCCGGAGCAAGTGATCAGGGCGGCTCCATCGCGGAGCACGCTCTCCTCGTGTGCGCCCGCTGCGGCATCCCGTCCGACGGCCCCCAGCCGGCCACCTGGACCTGCTCCGTGGAGAACGGCGACCGGCAGTACTTCTGCGACGCCTGCTCCCGCGAGAACCTGCGGGCCATCGAGGGACGGCTGGACTCGGCCTGGTGGTGACCGGGCGTGCGGGAGCCGTGCGGCAGCCGTAAGGCGGCGAGCACGCGGGCGCCGACGAGACCGACCGCACCCGTCGTCCAACACCCCGGTCCCGGTCCCGCCGTTGCGTGCCGCGAGGCGTCCGGCGCGGGGTCAGGGGGCAGGGGACCGTTCGTGCCGCGCCGGTGAGGTCAGGGCTCACGCACCCGCTGCCGGCTCCTCCTCCCCGGCCGGGTCGTCGGCCACGAAGCCAGGAAGCCACTCCTCCAGCTCCTGCCGCAGCCGGACCGTGGCACCCAGCTGACACAGCACACCGATCGTGCTCAGCGTCACCCGGTGTATCAGCAGATAGGCCGGCGGCAGGTTCAGCTGCTTGCCGAGCTGGTAGGCCGGGGAGCGCGGGTCGGCGATGCGCGCGGCCTGGCTGCGCATCCACGAGCGGGTGAAGGTGAACGCATCGACCCGGGCCGGTTCGATGATCGGCAGCAGGTAGTCGAGGACGGCGTCGGGGTCCAGCTCTATGGTCTCCTTCACGAACCCTTCCGAACGCAGGAGTTCGTAGACCGACTCGGCGTCGCCGTCCAGCGTGAACCGCAACGAGACGCCGATCGGCAGCGGCAGACCGCCGGAGAGCCGGTCGACCGTGCCGAAGTCCAGGACCCCGAGGCGCCAGTCGTCCTCACCGGCGGGGCCGCCGGGCAGCAGCCGGAAGTTCCCGGGGTGCGGGTCGGCGTGCAGCAGGCCGGTGCGGGCCGGACCGGAGAACAGGAAGCGGGCCAGGAGCTGGCCGGCCCGGTCGCGCTGCTCCGGGGTGCCGTCCGTGATGATCTCCGACAGCGGGATGCCGTCGATCCACTCGGTCACCAGGACCTGCTCGCACTGGTGCACGACCGCCGGGACCACCACGTCCGGGTCGTCCGCGAACTCCTCGGCGTGCGCGGTCTGCGCCTGGGCCTCCAGCCCGTAGTCCAGCTCCTCGGAGACGCGGTCCTTCAGCTCCGCGATCAGCGGTTTGATGTCCATGCCGGGGATGAGCGGGCCCAGCAGCCGGGCGAAGCGGCTCAGTTGCCCCAGATCGGACAGCAGGGCCTCGCCGGCGCCGGGATACTGCACCTTGACCGCGACCTCGCGGCCGTCGTGCCACACCGCCCGGTGCACCTGCCCGATGGAGGCCGCGGCGGCCGGCTTGTCCTCGAACTCCTCGAAGAGGTCGCGCCAGTCCGGACCCAGCCGCTCCTGGAGCACCGCGTGCACCGTGCGGACCGGCATCGGCGGCGCGGCCTCCTGGAGCTTGGTGAGAGCCGCGCGGTAGGGGCCGGCGATCTCCTCGGGCAGCGCCGACTCGAAGACGGACATGGCCTGCCCGAACTTCATGGCGCCGCCCTTCAGCTCGCCGAGGACCTTGAAGAGCTGGTCCGCCGTCCGCTGCTGCAGCTCACGGCCGACGATCTCCGCGGACTCGCCCACGATCCGCTTGCCCAGCCCCCAGGTCGCCCGGCCGGCGAAGCCGAGCGGGAGCGCGGCGAGCTTGGCGGTCCGGGTGACCGCCTTGCGGGGAAGATCAGACATGCGCCCTCCAGGTCCCAGTCGGCCGCGCCGCGCCTGCCACGCGTCGGCGCTCCGTCGACGGCCGTTGCACCGCCATTGTCGCGCGTGACCCCTCCATGGTTGAGGAGTCCTCCCTTTTTGCCCTCTCCGCGGCTCCGCAACCGCATGCCGGATGCGGCCGTACCGGCCGGGCGTGCCAGGTCAGGCCGGGTACGGAGACCTCCCAGCGGGCTCCCGCGCTGGACGGCGACTCCCCGTCGAGGAAGGCCAGGGCGTGCGCCGCGGCGAGACCGGCGACGGTCGTGGCCAGGGCCAGATCGCAGGCCCCGATCCGGCGGGCCCTGCCGGAGCGCCACTGGGCGATGAGCCGGGGCCAGACCGGGTCCCGGTCCGTGCGGTCCTCGTGCAGACAGCGGGCGCAGCCCGACTCGCCGGGGAGCACGAGCGGGCCGACGACGCCTGTGCCCTCCACGACACCGGCGTACAGATGAGGGGTGCCGGAGGCCATGAGGGGTTCGGCGGTGAACGGGTCCGGTGCGTGCACGGCGACGTCGTCCCGGGGCGCGAGGATCACCAGGGAGAGAGCGGGCTCCTCGGTGCCGGGCCCGGGGGAGGGGGTGCGGCGCGGTGGACGGTCCGGTGCCGCTCGGCGGACGGCGGCGCGCGCCGCAGCGTCCCGGCGGGTGCCGAGCGCCTCGGCGGGCAGCCCGCCCGGTGCCACGTCCCACGGCTCCACGCGCCCCACGTCCCGTACGTCGACCTCACCGACGCCGGCACCCGACAGCACCGACGCCAGCAGCGCGCCGACCCGGCCGGCGCCCCGCACCTGCACCCGCCGGGCCCGCCGGGCGGCGAGACGGGCCAGTGCACCGCCCGGTTCGGGCGTGGTCAGCGACAACGAGGCGAGGTCGGGCCGTAGGCGCTCCAGGACCTCCGTCCTCTCCCGCAGGGCGTCCGCGTCCGGCCCGCCGCCCCGCGCGTCGTCGACGAGGCCCGCGCGGGTCAGCCGCTCCACCAGCGCGTCGACATGGCCGTCCGGCACGTCCATGCGGCGGCCCTCCTCGCGCAGCAGGGGCAAGCCGCGGGTCCCGTCGAGCAGTTCCAGGAAGCTGCCCGTCGCCGTGGCCACCGGGCCCAGCGTCAGCGCGTGCGCCGGGGTCATCCCGAACTGCACCGTGTTGAGATCACGCCAGCCGCGCCGCAGCGCGGGCTTCATCACCGGATGCATACCGGCCCCCGTTCCCGTTGTGACCCCCCGGGCCTCCGGGACGTCCGTCCTGCCGGCGGAACCGGTCGCGCTCCGCCGACGCCTGCCAGCATGCCCGGCCCCGGGCGCCCGGCGCCGGGGGTTGTCCACAGGCTGGGGAGTTCGTCGTACAAGTCAGGAGCATGCCGAAAGGACGGGGACATGCCAGACCCGTGCGAGCCTGACCGGCGGACCGGTCGTACGAATCAAGCACATGGCGGGGGATCGGCGGCGAACCGTCCCGGAGCCGGGACTTTGCCCGTGCGCACCGGGTAACGTCGGGGCGTGTCCGCCGACCCCCTGCACAGCGCCGGAACGCCACCGCGCAGCACGACGAGCCCGCCGCCCGGTGGCACGGGGGCGAACGCGATCGAGGTCCGCAGAAGTGCCCGGCGCCGCCGGACCGTCTCCGCGTACCGCGAGGGCGATCGCACCATCGTGCTGATCCCCGCCCGGATGTCCAAGGCGGAGGAACAGCGCTGGGTGACCGTCATGCTGAACAAACTCGCTGCTCAGGAGAGCAGGCGGGTGCTGGGCGACGCCGAGCTGGGCGAGCGCGCGGAGCGGCTGTCGGCCCAGTACCTCGCCGGCCGCGCCCGGCCGGCCTCCGTGCGCTGGGTCACCAACCAGAACACGCGCTGGGGCTCGTGCACCCCGGCCGAGGGCAGCATCCGGCTCTCGCACCGCTTGCAGGGGATGCCGGACTACGTCGTCGACTACGTGCTCTGCCACGAGCTGGCGCACCTGCTGGTTCCCGGTCACGGGCCCGACTTCTGGCGGCTGCTGGAGGCCTATCCGCGCACCGAGCGGGCCCGCGGCTACCTGGAGGGGGTCGTCGCCGCCGGACGGTTGCCGCACGGGCCCGGCGCGCGGGACGAGCGGGAGGCCTGAGCCCGGTCGTCCGGGCGACCGGACGCGGTTGTGTACCGGGTTCGTACCGACGACGGCCGCCCGGAGCCGTTGTCGGTCTTTGCCGTTAGCCTGGCGCGACGCACTCGCATTCGGGATGGGGGACGGTCGTAACGCATGGCCAGGGAATTCCAACGCGGCCACAAGGCCAGGATCAGTGACCTCACGGCGGGCACGGATCTGTACGTAGGCGTGCAGATCTCCGCCCCCGGACTGACCTTCGACATCAGCTGCTTCGGCCTGGACGCCGACGAGCGTCTCTCGGACGACCGGTACTTCGTCTTCTTCAACCAGCCGAAGTCCCCGGAGGAGTCCGTCCAGCTGCTGGGCGCCCAGGCGGGCGACACGGAGTCGTTCCGGATCACCCTCGACCGTGTCCCCGCGCACATCCGGAGGCTGTCCTTCACGGCGACCATCGACGGTGCCGGGCAGATGTCACAGGTCGCACCCGGCTACCTGCGGATCGTGGCGGGCGGCGAGGAGGTCGCGCGGTACTCCTTCAGCGGCGCGGAGTTCTCCACCGAGCGGGCCGTGATGCTCGGTGACTTCTACTTCAAGGACGGATGGCGCTTCGCCGCCGTCGGGCAGGGCTTCGACGGCGGTCTGGAGGCGCTGCTGAAGAACTTCGGCGGCGAGGTGGCGGAGGAGACCGAGACCCCCGCCGTCCCGCAGCAGCCGCAGCCCGGCGCGACCCCCGGCTTCGCGCCGCCCGCCCAGGCCACGGCCCCGCCCGCGTTCGGTGCCCCCGCCGCACCCGCGTCCGCCCAGGCGCCCGCACCGGTCTTCGAGCCCGCCCCGGCACCCGCCCCGCAGGGCTTCGCCCCACCGCCCGGCCACACCCCGCCCCCCGCGCCGGCCCCGGCCCCGACCATGCACGGTGCGCCGACGGTCATCGCCCCGATGACCCCACCCGCGACCGGCACCGTCCCGCCGCCCGCCCCCGCGCCCTACGGCCGGCCGCCCCAGCAGCCGTCGTACGGCGGCGGGCCCGGCGCGCCGCTGCCCCCGGGCTACGGCGGCCAGCCGGCCCCGCCCGTGCCGCCCGGCTACGGCCAGGTCCCCGGCCGGCAGGCCGCGCCCTACGGAGTGCCGCAGGGCGCGCCCCAGGGCGGCGCCGGGGTGACGGCCGCGCTCCAGGCGTTCAAGGAGACGCCGACCGGGCAGCGCTGGACGCAGCAGAACAAGAAGCTGATGCGCGTCGACCTCGGCATCGGTGGCCAGCCCGTGCTGGCCCGGCAGGGCAGCATGGTGCTCTACCAGGGCAAGGTCGACTTCAGCTACAAGGGCGCCGGTTTCGCGGGGCGGCTCGTCGGCAACGCCACCGGCCAGGAGATGCAGCTGATGCGCTGCACCGGCCAGGGCCAGGTGTTCCTCGCCGACAACGCCACCCATCTGCACCCCGTCGAACTGCAGGGCGACGCCATCTGCGTGTCGGCCGAGAACGTCCTCGCCTTCGACGAGAGCCTCCAGTACGAGGTCCGCCGCGTCGAGGGTCACGGCATCCCGGGCGGTGCGCTCTTCACGATGCAGTTCCAGGGCACCGGCACGATCGTCGTCAAGACGCACGGCACGCCCGTGGTGCTGCCGGTCACGCCGACCACCTTCGCCGACTGCAACGCTGTGGTCGCCTGGTCGGCCGCCTCCCAGGTGATCGTCTCCAGCCAGGTCCGGATGCGCCGCAACGCCTACCCGGGCGACACCGGCGAGAGCGTCAACCTCCAGTTCCGGGGCGCGCCCGGCAACTTCATCGTCGTCCAGCCGTACGAGGTCTGAGGGAGCCCGTCATGAACCAGCCGCTCGCGGGCTTCGCCCCCGCACCCGTCACCGCCCGCATGGAGAACCACGGCAGTCACATGCTGAAGGTCGCCCTGCAGACCGGGAACGACCTCCTCGCGCGCGTGGGGTCGATGGTCGCCTACGAGGGCTTCGTCCAGTACGAGCCCAACCCGCCGGCCGTCCGCCAGATCGCCCGCGACTGGGTCACCGGCGAGGGGGCGCCGCTGATGAAGTGCTCCGGTGACGGCCTGCTCTATCTCGCCGACTACGGCGCCGACGTCGTCGTGATCAACCTCGACGGCGACGGCATCTCCGTCAACGCCACCAACCTCCTCGCCTTCGACGCGCACCTCACCTGGGGTGTCGAGCGTGTGAAGGGGCTCGCCAAGTTCGCCGGACAGGGCCTGTGGAACACCAGGATCTCCGGGCAGGGCTGGGTCGCGCTGACCTCCCGGGGCAAGCCGATCGTCGTCGACTGCGGTGGCGGCGAGGACGAGACGTACGTCGACCCGGACGCGCTCGTCGCCTGGTCACCGAACCTGAAGGTGAAGGGCAAGCGCAGCTTCAAGGCGCAGTCGCTGATCGGCCGGGGCAGCGGTGAGGCCTACCAGATGGCCTTCTCCGGCCAGGGCATCGTCGTCGTCCAGCCCAGCGAGGACAGCACCGACCGGCTTCGGTTCCGGGGCTGAGGGGGAGTCAGAGCAATGCAGAGTCCGCTTTTCGCATACAACGATTCCCAGACGCGGGAACGCTGGAGTCTCCAGAACACACAGATGCTCCGCATCACCCTGGAGGGCCACGACGACCTCCTCGCCCGCAAGGGCACCATGGTCGCCTACCAGGGCCTGGTCGAGTTCGACGCCGAGTACCGCGCCAACGGGCAGGCACGCGCGCGTGCGTACACCGGCGAGGGCCTGGACCTGATGCGCTGCCACGGGCAGGGCACCGTCTACCTGGCCAACCTCGCCCAGCACGTGCACATCATGGACGTGGAGCAGGACGGACTGACCGTCGACAGCTCCTACGTCCTCGCCATGGATTCCTCGCTGCACCACGAGGTCATCGCCGTCGACAGCCTCTACGGCATCTCCGGCTCCGGGAAGTACCAGCTCAACATCACCGGGCGCGGCAAGGTGGCCCTCATGACGTCGGGGGCGCCGCTGCTGATGCGGGTCACACCCGACACGTACGTCAACTGTGACGCCGACGCGATCGTGGCCTGGTCGACCGGGCTGCGCGTGCAGATGCAGGCCCAGACGCACTCCTCCGGGGTGTGGCGCCGGCGCGGCAGCACGGGCGAGGGCTGGGAGCTGAGCTTCATGGGGTCCGGGTTCGCGCTCGTCCAGCCCAGTGAGCTGCTGCCGCCGCAGAACGCCCAGATCGGACAGGGCCTCGCCGCCCAGTTCGGCATGGGGCAGCAGGGGGCGCGCGGCCAGAACCAGGGGAACGTCTGGAGCTGAGTCACGGCTGGTGCGGGGGGTGACCGCCACGACGGTCCCCCCCGGCAGCGTCAGAGCCTGGCGCGGGCGGCGTCCAGCAGGCGCACGACCGACTCGTCCGCCACGCCCGCCACCTCGTCGTAGGCGTACCAGCGCAGGTCGAGCGACTCGTCGCTGATTTCATGCACCGCGCCGGGCGGGGCCAGCACCGCGTACTGGACGTCGAAGTGCCAGTGGCACGGCGCGGGGATCGGGTGCCGGTCCAGGCGCACCGGGCCGCCGGGCAGCGGCGTCAGTCCGGCGATGCCGGACTCCTCGGCCGCCTCCCGCAGGGCGGCCTCCCGCAGCGTGGCGTCGCCCGGTTCGCAGTGGCCGCCCATCTGGAGCCACATCCGCAGTTTGCGGTGCAGGGTGAGCAGCACCCGGCCGTGCTCGGGATCGATCACCAGGGCGCTGGCCGTGATGTGGCCCGCGTGGCAGGCCTTCCACATGCCGTCCGGATGCGCCGCCAGGTGGTCCAGGTAGGCCTGGCGCAGCTCGGACTGGCCCTCGTACCCCTTCAGGACGAGGACCGCGTCGTCGTACAGGCTCACTCGGCCTCGTCGCCCTTGCCCTCGTCGTCCTTCGCGTCGTCGTCCTTCTTGCGCAGGTCGGGGCCGCCCGCCGAGCCGTGCGCGGCCTCGCCGAGCATCTTGTCCAGCTCGGAGAAGTCCAGCTGCTCGCGGTGGACGAAGCCGTCCGGGTCGTCCAGGTCGGTCGCGGTCGGCAGCATGTCCGGGTGGGCCCACAGGCCGTCCCGGCCGTCGACCCCGCGCGCGTCCGTGAGCGAGGCCCACAGGCGCGAGGCGTCACGCAGCCGTCGCGGGCGCAGCTCCAGGCCGATCAGCGTCGCGAACGTCTGCTCCGCCGGCCCACCGGTGGCACGGCGGCGGCGCAGCGTCTCGCGCAGGGCGTCGGCGGACGACAGACGCGGCTTCGCGGCCGCGTGGACCACCGCGTCCACCCAGCCCTCCACGAGCGCCAGAGCGGTCTCCAGACGGGCCAGCGCGGCCTTCTGCTCGGGCGTGTCCTCGGGCTGGAACATGCCCTGCTGGAGCGCGTCCTGCAACTGCTCGGGGTTCTGCGGGTCGAACTGGCCGACCACGTCCTCCAGCTTCGCCGTGTCGACCTTGATGCCGCGCGCGTAGCCGTCGACCGCGCCGAACAGATGCGAGCGCAGCCACGGCACGTGCGCGAAGAGGCGCTGGTGGGCGGCCTCCCTCAGGGCCAGATACAGCCGCACCTCCTCCTGCGGCACGCCCAGGTCCTTGCCGAACGCCTCCACGTTCGCCGGGAGCAGGGCGGCCCGCCCGGACGGACCCAGCGGCAGGCCGATGTCGGTCGAACCGACGACCTCGCCCGCGAGCACGCCGACGGCCTGCCCGATCTGTGTGCCGAACATGGCGCCGCCCATCGAGCGCATCATGCCGATCAGCGGGCCCGCCATGGCCTGCATCTCCTCCGGCAGGACGTCGCCCATGGCCGCGCCGACGCGCTCGGCGACCGGGTCCACCAGCTCCTTCCATGCGGGCAGGGTCGCCTCGACCCACTCCGCGCGCGACCAGGCCACCGCCGAGGCGGAACCCGACGGCAGGGACGTGGCGTCGTCCAGCCACAGGTCGGCCAGGCGGACGGCCTCCTCGACCGCCCTGCGCTCGGCCGGGCCGACGCTGGCGTCCTTCGTGCCGTCCGGCGTGCCCTGGGAGACCGTCTGGCGGGCGATCTGCTTGGCCATGTCCCAGTTCACCGGACCGCCCTCGTACGAGAGCATCTGGCCCAGCTGCTGGAAGGCCGCGCCCAGGTCGGTGGGGTTCAGGGAACCGAACATGGCCGCGAGCGGATTGTCGGCGCCGGGGCCGCCGAAGCCCCCGGCTCCGGGCAGGTCGCCGAAACCGAACGGACTGCCCGGCCCCTGCCCACCACCGCTCTGCTGGTCCTTCTTCTTGCCCTCGTCGCCGTCCTCCGGCTCCTCCGGCGGAAGGCCGAAACCGAATGGGGTGTCACTCACAGGATTCCTCGGCTGGTAAGGCCACCGGTTTCGCTCCGGCGGCGCGGCTGCCCGACAACACCACCCAGCGTAGACACCCGAACCCGATCGGGCCTCGGTGCTTGGCCCACGGAAGGCCTGCGGCAGGATGGATGCACCTGGTACGTACGCGTCAGTCGCGCCCGTACTGAAGACAACCGCTGGAGACGCCCGGTGAGTTCCCCAGATCCGCAGGTTCGCGCAGCGCGAAACCCCTCAACCCCTCCCGCCGCGCGCGGGCCCGTCGTCGCGGTGACCGGCGCCGCCCGCGGGGTCGGCGCCCTGCTCACCGAGCGGCTCGCCGCGTCGGACGAGGTCAGACAGGTCCTCGCCATCGACGAGCGGCGCGGCGGGTGCGCCGACGCGCAGTGGCACATCCTCGACGTGCGCGATCCCGCCATCGCGGACAAGCTGCGGGGCGCCGACGCGGTCGTCCACCTCGCCCTCGACATCGATCTGGAGACCGATCCGGCGGCGCGCACGGCTTACAACGTCCGGGGGACGCAGACCGTCCTGACCGCCGCCGCGGCGGCCGGGGTGCACCGGGTGGTGCTGTGCACCTCGGCGATGGTCTACGGCGCGCTGCCGGACAACGAGCTGCCGCTGTCGGAGGACGCCGAGCTGCGGGCCACCGCGGAGGCGACCGGGGTCGGGGACCTGCTGGAGATCGAACGGCTGGCCCGGCGGGCTCCGCGCGCGCACCCGGGACTGAACGTCACCGTGGTGCGGCCGGCCATCCTCGTCGGCGGGACCGACACCGCGCTGACCAGGTATTTCGAGTCGCCGCGGCTGCTCGTCGTCGCCGGGTCGCGGCCCGCGTGGCAGTTCTGCCATGTCGAGGACCTGTGCAGCGCTCTGGAATACGCCGTACTGGAGAAGGTCGACGGGGAGCTGGCCGTCGGCTGCGACGGGTGGCTGGAGCAGGAGGAGGTCGAGGAGCTGAGCGGGATCCGGCGGATGGAGCTGCCGTCGGCGGTCGCGCTCGGCGCGGCGGCACGGCTGCACCGGATCGGCCTCACCCCGTCCCCGGCGGGGGACCTGGCGTACACGATGTACCCCTGGGTCGTCAGCGGGAGCCGCCTGCACGACGCCGGGTGGCGGCCGAAGTGGACCAACGAGGAGGTGCTCGCGCAGCTCCTGGAAGAGGTGTCCGGGCGGCACACGGTGGCCGGACGGCGGCTGGGACGCAAGGACGCGACGGCCGCGGGCGCCGCGGGGGCGACGGTGGCCCTGCTCGGCGCGGCGGCTGTCGTACGGCGGGCCCGGAAGGCACGCCGCCGGGTCTGAGCGCCGGGACCCCGGCCGTCGGCCCCCGCCCGGCGGACTCCACCCTCCCAGCCCGGCGTGCCAGCCTGGCGCCCGCGTTCCGGGCCCGGCCGGTGCCAGCCGGTTCCCGCGTTCCGGGCCCGGCCGGTGCCAGCCGGTTCCCGCGTTCCGGGCCCGGTCCATGCCGGGCCGTGGTGGCTGCCGTCGTACGGCGGCCCCTGGAAGGCCCGGCGCCGGGTGTGCGCCCCGGGCCGCCGGGCCTGGGACCCCGGCCTCCGCAGCGCGTGCTCCGCGTGCCCGCCCGCACCCGCCGCCCGGGCCTGGTCCTGCCCGCCCGGCGCCCGCTGCCGCTGCCTGGGCCCGGTCGCTGCCCGCCCGGCGCTCGTCTCCTCCGGGCCGGCCGGTGCCGGCCGGGCCGCCGCCTTCCAGGGCTTCCCGCGTGCCGGCCCGGTTCCCCCCTGGACGCCGATCTGTGCCGGGCTGCTTCCGCCCCCGCCCCCGGACCCGCTCCTACAGCCACGCCGGCGTGGCTGTAGGAGCATCCAAGGTGGCACGCGCGTGTGACGGGTGAACCTCGTATTCCCCGATGCCGGGTGGGTGCGGCACGATGGGGCCATGGCGCACACGAACGACCATCCCGGTGAGCAGGCCGCCCCGGATCCCATCAGGCTGATCGGCATCCGGGAGACGGCGCTCTCCGTGGACGAGGTGCTCCGGGCCGTCGGGGACGACGCGGCGGGGGGCATCGCGTTGTTCGTGGGCACCGTGCGCAACCACGACGGGGGCGCCGACGTGGACGCCCTCGGCTACTCGTGCCATCCCAGCGCCGAGGCCGAGATGCGGCGGATCGCCGAGAAGGTCGCCGCCGGTCACCCCGTGCGGGCGCTGGCCGCCGTCCACCGGGTGGGCGATCTCAGGGTCGGGGACCTCGCCGTCGTCGTCGCCGTGGCCTGCCCGCACCGCGCGGAGGCCTTCGACGCCTGCCGGCAACTGATCGACGACCTCAAGCACGAGGTGCCGATCTGGAAGCACCAGAGTTTCTCGGACGGCACCGAGGAGTGGGTCGGCGCCTGCTGACCCCCGTTCGGCGGGGCCGTTCCCCCGATCGCCGTCCCGTCCGGCGCATTCGGTTGCGTAACCGGCACCCTCGCGCGAGCGTTGTCCCTGCGGACGGTTAATCTGCTCATCAGTCAGTTGCGGTCGCTCATGGGTACGGGAGGTCGGCATGGCGGTCCTTGTCTGGCTGCTGATCCCGCTGGTGGCCGCGGTCGGCGGCGGCCTGTGGGGCAGTTGGGCCAATCGGACGCGCAAGGCCCGCAGCGACGGGCCTGAGCTGGACGGATACGCCCGGTTCCGCGAGGCGATGGAGCGCTCCCACACGGGCGCGGGCAAGGCGTGACGGGGGTGCCCTGACAGTGCGCTGACAGAGCCGTCCCGTACTGTCGTGACATGCCACGCCGCACCGCGACGATGCTCGCCTCCACCCTGATGCTGATCGCGCTCCTGTGCGCGGGAGTGCTCATCCCCGTGCCGTACGCGGAGATGTCCCCCGGCCCGACCGTGAACACGCTCGGAGAGCACGACGGCGAGCCGGTGCTGCAGATCGTCGGGCACACGACCTATCCGACGGACGGCCACCTGAACATGACCACCGTCCGGGTCACCAGCGCCGACTTCCGGATGAACCTGGTGGAGGCCGTCCACGGCTGGCTGTCGCGCGACAGCAAGATCGTCCCGCACGACACGCTCTACCCGGACGGCAAGACGGAGGAGCAGTCGACCCAGGAGAACGCCGAGGAGTTCAGCCAGTCCCAGGAGAGCGCCAAGGTGGCCGCCCTGAAGAAGCTGGGCATCCCGGTGAGGTCCTGGGTGATCGTCTCCACCGTCGTCAAGGACTCCCCGGCGCAGGGCAGGCTGCACGCCGGTGACGTGATCAAGGCCGTCGACGGTACGAAGGTGAAGCAGCCGGCCGACGTCGCCAAGCTCGTGACCAAGCACAAGCCCGGCCAGGACGTCGTCTTCACCGTCGTCCCGGCCAAGGAGCAGGCCGCCGCGGAGAAGGCGCACAGGACGGCGAGCGGGACGCGGGACGTCACCCTCACGACCACGACGTCCGCCGACGGCGGCGCCAAGCGGGCCGTCGTCGGGATCTCCGCCGGGACCGACCACACCTTCCCGTTCACCATCGACATCAAGCTCGCCGACGTGGGCGGCCCGAGCGCCGGCCTGATGTTCGCCCTCGGGATCTACGACAAGCTCACCCCGGGCAGCCTCACCGGCGGCACGTTCGTCGCCGGCACCGGCACCATCGACGACAGCGGCACGGTCGGCCCGATCGGCGGCGTCGAGATGAAGACCGTCGGCGCGCGCAGCAGGGGCGCGCGGTACTTCCTGACGCCCGCCGACAACTGCGCGGCAGCCGCCAAGGACACCCCGAGCGGACTCACCCTGGTCAAGGTCAGGACGATCGGGGACGCGCTGGAGGCGCTGAAGGACATCCGCGGCAAGGACACCGCCGCGCTGCCCACGTGCACCGCCAAGGGCTGAGCGGGCCCGGCACGCGGAAGGGGGCACCCCGTGCGCGCACGGGTGCCCCCCTCGCCGTACGGGACGTCAGTCCGCGAACGTCGCCGCCAGAGCCTCCGCCAGGCCCGGCACCAGGGCGGGGCCGGTGAGGACCTCCGTCGGGGTGTCCTTCTCGCGCAGCCGGAGCGCGGACTCGCGGCTGCCGTCGCGCAGCACCGCCACCGTCATCCGCACCTCCTGGCGCTCCGGGTGCTGGGCCACCCACCTGGTCAGCCCGGCCTCGTCCAGGCCGGAGGGGACCTGGGCCTCGGCGGACGGCGGCAGCATCAGACGCTCCACCGTGAGCGCGCAGCCGACCACGGCGTCGGGCCAGGCGATGGTGCCGAGGAACTCGTCCAGCGGCTTGCCGGACGGGATCTCGTCCTGCTCGATCGGGGTGAGACCGGTGGTCTCGGGCTCGTCCTGGAGGCCCAGCTGGGCCGCGAGCGAGGGTTCCTGAACCCGCAGCCGTGCGGTGTCGACGAGGGCGAAGAGGCGGGCGGGCTGGTCCCAGCCGAGGCCGGAGGCGTACTCGTCGATCTCGAGTACGGCCCGGGTGAGCGGGCTCGCTGCCATGGGAGTGTTGGACATGGTCACAATCCTGCCTCGTTCCCGGCCGGAATCGGGAACCGAGTAAGCCGTGAGTAAGTTGCATAGGTGTGGGCCCACGATCACGGGGGGCCACGGCGGGCCCGCGAACACGGGGGCCTGACGTATCGACAGCGACTTCGAGGTGCGCACCTTGGCTTTCCAGATGCCGGACCGCGGCGGAGGCCCGATGGGGCCGCGGATGAGAGCGGGCCGCCCGTCCCGGCGTGTCCGGACCCTGCTCATGACCCTGGGCGTCCTTGCCGTCCTCGGCATGGCGTTCACCATGTTCGCCGGCTTCTGGACGGACTGGCTGTGGTACCGGTCGGTGCACTACTCGTCCGTGTTCACCACCACCCTGTGGACCAAGATAGGGCTGTTCTTCGTCTTCGGCCTGCTGATGGCGGTCGCGGTCGGGGTCAACATCTGGCTCGCGCACCGGCTGCGGCCCCCGCTGAGCGCCATGTCCATGGAGCAGCAGAGCCTGGACCGCTACCGGATGGGCGTCGCGCCGTACAAGAAGTGGCTGCTGCTCGCGGTCACCGCGCTCGTCGGGCTGATCGCCGGCGCGTCGGCGGCGGGCCAGTGGCGGACCTGGCTGATGTGGGTCAACGGCGTGCCCTTCCACCAGAAGGACCCGCAGTTCCATCTCGACGTCTCCTTCTACGCCTTCGACCTGCCCTGGTTCCGCTTCCTGCTGGGCTTCGGCTTCGCCGCGGCCGTCCTGTGCCTGATCGCCGCCGCGCTGACCCACTACCTGTACGGCGGGCTGCGGGTCACCAGCCCCGGCGCGCGGGCCACCGCCGCCGCGACCGGGCACCTGTCGGTGCTGCTCGGCATCTTCGTGGCGCTGAAGGCGGTCGCCTACTGGCTCGACAGGTACGGCTTGGCCGTGAAGTCCAGCGACTTCAAGGCGACGGACAACTGGACGGGCCTGCGCTACGTCGACGCCAACGCCTACCTGCCGGCCAAGACGATCCTGTTCTGCATCGCCGTCATCTGCGCGCTGCTGTTCTTCGCCACCCTGTGGCGCCGCACCTGGCAGCTGCCGGTCATCGGCTTCGGCCTGATGGTCCTGTCGGCGATCCTGATCGGCGGGCTGTACCCGGCGATCGTGCAGAAGTTCCAGGTCCAGCCGAACGAGCAGGCCAAGGAGGCGCCGTACGTCCAGAAGAACCTGAAGGCGACGCGCGAGGCGTACGACATCGACGACACCCAGGTCACCGAGTACCCGGGCAAGTCCACCACGCAGGACCGGACCAAGCTGCGCGACGACGCCAACGACGCGGCCAGCATCCGCATCGTGGACCCGAACATCGTCTCGCCGACGTTCCAGGTCCTCCAGCAGATGAAGAACTACTACGGGTTCCCGACCAACCTGGACGTCGACCGGTATCCCGCCGACGACGGCAAGAACGGCAAGGACCAAGACACCGTCCTCGGTCTGCGCGAGCTGAACCTCAGCGGCATCCCGAAGAACAACTGGATCAACGACCACTTCCGCTACACGCACGGTTTCGGCGTGGTCGCCGCCAAGGGCACCGAGGCGAACCCGAACGGCGAACCGGTGTTCACCGAGTACGACCTGCCGTCCCGGGGCGGCCTCGGCGCGTACGAGCAGCGGGTCTACTACGGCGAGAAGACCACCACCTACTCCATCGTCGGCGGTCCCCAGAAGGAGATCGACTACTCCGACAACGGCGGTGAGAAGACCACCAGTTATCGGGGCGGCAGCGGCGTCAACCTGGACAACCCGGTCAACCGGGCCGCGTACGCGGTGGCGTTCAACGAGCCGCAGATCCTCTACTCGGGCGCGATCGGCAAGGGCTCGCGGATCCTGTACAACCGCACCCCCAAGGAGCGCGTGGAGGCGGTCGCCCCCTGGCTGACCATCGATGGCGACGCCTACCCGGCGGTCGTCAACCACCGCATCCAGTGGATCGTCGACGCGTACACCACCACGAACGGCTACCCGTACGCCTCCCGTACGACCCTCGGTGACACCACGGCAGACTCGCTGACGGCGACGAACAACTCACGGGCGGTGGTGGCCCAGCAGAACCAGGTCAACTACATCCGGAACTCGGTGAAGGCCACCGTCGACGCGTACACCGGCGACGTCAAGCTGTATGAGTGGGACACCAAGGACCCCGTGCTGAAGACCTGGATGAAGGCCTTCCCCGGCACGGTGAAACCGAAGAACGCCATCTCCCCGGACCTGCTGGACCATCTGCGCTACCCGCAGGACCTCTTCAAGGTCCAGCGCGAGCTGCTCACCCGCTACCACGTGACGGACGCGCAGACCTTCCTCACCGGCAGCGAGGTGTGGCAGGTACCGGACGATCCGACCAACAAGTCGGGCAACGCGGTGCCGCCGTACTACCTGAGCATGAAGATGCCCGACCAGACCAAGCAGGCGTTCTCGCTGTCCACGACGTTCACGCCCAACGGCCGGTACAACCTGAGCGCGTTCATGTCGGTCGACGCGGAGGCGGGCAGCAGCGAGTACGGCAAGATCAGACTCCTGAAACTGCCGACCAGTACGACCGTGGACGGCCCCAAACAGGTACAGAGCCAGTTCAACTCCGAGCAGGACATCGCCGCCGCGATCAAACTCCTCAAGGGCGGCGACTCCGACATCGAGTACGGCAACCTGCTGACCGTGCCGCTGGACGGTGGCCTGCTCTATGTGGAGCCCGTCTACGTACGCGGCGGTGGGCTGAAGTACCCGCTGCTGCGCAAGGTGTTGGTCACCTACGAGGGCAGGACCGCGTTCGAGAACACGCTCGAAGGGGCGCTCGACAAGGTCTTCGGTGCGAAGAGTTCAGCGACCAGGCCACCGGGCACCGGCACCGCCAACCCGCCCGACACCGGCAACCCGACGGTGAAGCAGGCGCTCCAGGACGCCCAGAAGGCCTTCGACGCCGGACAGCGGGCGCTGAAGGACGGCCCCGACTGGGGCGCGTACGCCACGGCGCAGAAGGACCTGAAGGACGCCCTGAAGCGGGCCGAGGACGCCCAGTCCAAGGCCGCCGGGACCAGCGGCAAGAACGGCTGATCGGGCACCCCCCGCGCCGTGGTACGGTTGACCTGCAACGGCGCGGGGTGGAGCAGCTCGGTAGCTCGCTGGGCTCATAACCCAGAGGTCGCAGGTTCAAATCCTGTCCCCGCTACTGCATCGAAGGCCCGGATCCCATCAGGGATCCGGGCCTTCGTGGTGTGCGAACGCAGATACGGGGGCAGAGAAACCGCCGCGCCGCCGTGGGGAGTTGGGCGGTATGTGTTTGACTTGTCTCCCTGTGGGCATGTCGACAAAACGCTGAAGTGACCTTACGGGTTGCGGTATACCGGGTGTACCCAGGTTGCGGGTGGTGCGACGATGGACGTTATGGGGGACAAGGGAACTCTGTTCGAGACAGGGCGATTTGTGCAGCCTTCCGGTGCGGAGCCGGCCCGCGACGAGTTGGGTGACATGGGGGAAGCCGCCGAGGAGACCCGCCTCGCGCTCGCCGCGCAGAGCGGCGACGCCGAGGCGTCGAGCGTCCTCGGAGCCATGCTGCTGCGGCGCGGCGACCTCGACGCGGCCGAACCCCACCTGCGTGCGGCGACCGCGGCCGGTGACCGTGCCGCCGCCAACAACCTGGGCGTCCTGCTGCACCAGCGCGGTTACGCCGACGAGGCGGCCGGCTGGTGGCGGATCGCAGCCGTCGCCGGCTCCGCGGCCGCCGCGCACGCCCTCGGCCGCCACCACCGCGAGCGCGGCGACGAACCGGCCGCCGAGTACTGGCTGCGCCAGTCCGCCGAGCAGGGCCACGTCCTCGGCGCCTACGCGCTCGCCGACCTGCTGGAGCACCGCGGGGACGTCGGCGCCGAGCACTGGATGCGCGCCGCCGCGGAACGCGGGCACCGGGAGGCCGCCTACCGGCTGGCGCGCGCGCTGGACCGTACGGCCGGGCACGGTGAGGAGGCCCCCGCCGACAACGCTGTCGCGGAGGCCGAGCAGTGGTACCGGCAGGCCGCCGCGCGCGGCCACCGGCGGGCCGCGCTGCACCTCGGGGCCATCCTGGAGAAGCGCGGGGAACTGAGGGAGGCCGGGCGCTGGTACCTGACCTCCGCGAAGGACGGTGAGCCGCAGGCCGCCTGCGCGCTCGGATTCCTGCTGCGCGACGCCGGGGACACCGAGAGCGCGGCCGTGTGGTGGCTGCGCGCCGCCCAGGACGGCGACGGCAACGCCGCCAACGCGCTCGGCGCGCTGCACGCCGAGCGCGGCGAGACCCAGACCGCTGAGCGCTGGTACCGGGCCGCGCTGGACGCAGGCGACGACAACGGCGCGTACAACCTGGGGCTGCTCTGCGCCGAGCAGGGGCGCACCGCGCAGGCCGAGGAGTGGTACCGGCGTGCCGCCTACGCCGGGCACCGGGAGGCCGCGAACGCCCTCGCCATCCTGCTGCTGCGGGGCGGCGACACGACCGGTGCCGAGCCGTGGTTCTCCAAGGCCGCCGAGGCCGGCAGCGTCGACGCCGCGTTCAACCTCGGCATCCTCTACGCCGGGCGCGGTGAGGAAGTGATGGCGCTGCGCTGGTACGAGCGGGCGGCCGCCGCCGGGCACGCCGAGGCCGCGCTCCAGGTCGGGATCGCCCGGTTGCGCGAGGGGGACGAGCAGGAGGCCGAGCGGCACCTGCGCTGCGCGGCGGGTGGCGGCAGCGCGGAGGGCGCGTACCGGCTGGCCGCCCTGCTCGACGCGCGCCGGCCGCTGGAGCCCGCGCACGAGCTGGGGGAGATCGTGCACGAGAAGACCGAGTGCGAGGAGTGGTACGAGCGCGCCGCGTCCCAGGGGCACCGGCGGGCGCAGGTACGGGTCGGCATGCTCGCCGCGGCGCGGGGCGACGTGGTGGAGGCGGCGCGGTGGTATCGGGCGGCGGCCGAGGCCGGGTCGCGCAACGGCGCGTTCAACCTGGGGCTGCTGCTGGCACGGGAGGGCAGCGAGCCGGAGGCCGCCGTCTGGTGGACCCGCGCCGCGAACGCCGGGCACGGACGGGCGGCTCTTCGGCTGGCCCTTGTCTACGCGCGTCGCGGTGAGCTGGCGGAGGGCCAGAAGTGGGCCGACAGGGCCGTCGCCCTGGGCCCGGCGGAGGTCGCCGAACGAGCGGGCCGACTGCGGGACGCGCTACGGGAAGAACTCTCCGCCTGACCGGCGGCGCGGGCTGTGCCCTCTGCGGCTGGACGGGGCTGTCAGCGGGATGGGTGCGGAGTGCCGGGTGCCGGGCGCAGGGTTCCGGGTATCCGGTGTCGCCTGTGTCGGGTGCCCGGCGGTGGGGCGCCGGGGTGATGGCGTGGGCCGCCAAGCGCGTCCCGTACGGGCTGCCGACCGTATGTTTCCACCCGGGCGGGTGCGGAAGTGCCGGGGTGATGACGCGGGCCGCCGGGCACGTCCCCTACGGGGTGGGGCCGCCCCGTCCACCCCCCTACGGAGTGCCGACCGCATCGCCTCGCGGGTGCCGGCGCGGCGGCGCGCCGCCGCGTGCCTTGCGTGAGTCGCCCGCGGTGCCGGGAGTCGCCTGCGGTGCCGGCCCCGGTCATGCCGAAGCGGGCGGGGCCGAGGGAGTCGGGGCCCGGCAGGCGCGGGCCACGGCTCAGGGCGGAGGACCGGCATGCCTACCCCATGGCGCCGCACGCGATCAGCGCCGCGGGGATGCCGGGGACCGTCGCCGGAGGAGTGGCTGGTGAGCGGGGGTGTGGATGGGCCGGGGAAGGGATTTGCATCGTGCGGGTGGGGTCGCGTAGTGTCGTGTTCACCGACGCGGGGTGGAGCAGCTCGGTAGCTCGCTGGGCTCATAACCCAGAGGTCGCAGGTTCAAATCCTGTCCCCGCTACTGAAGGCCGAGGGCCGGAATCCAGAGATGGGTTCCGGCCTTCGGTGTTTTCCCGGGCAATGGAAAGAGCCCCGGTGCCGGGTCAGGGCATCGGGGCTCTCGGCCTGCGTCTCGTCAGACGCTCACGCAGTTGGGGCACAGGCCCCGGTACGTCACCTCTACGTCCGACACCGTGAAGCCGAAGCGCTCGGAGTCGGGGAGGTCGGCGAGGGGGTTGCCCGTCGGGTGGACGTCACGGATCGAGCCGCACCGGGCGCAGACCAGGTGATGGTGCGGCTGGTGCGCGTTCGGGTCGTACCGCTTGGCGCGCTTGTCCGTCGTGACTTCCAGCACCTCACCGAGGGTGACCAGCTCGCCCAGCGTGTTGTACACGGTCGCCCGGGAGATCTCGGGCAGCTTCGCGACGGCCCGCGCATGGACCTCGTCGGCCGTCAGATGGACGTGCTCGCCGTTCAGGACCTCGGCCACCACGCGCCGCTGCGCGGTCATCCGCCATCCGCGTCCACGCAGCCGTTCCAGTAGGTCGCTCATAGCTACCAGCCTAACAGGAAGCAGGACCAGGTCGGGAATAGGTGTGACTTTGGAACGACCTTTGACTTAGACAAAGTCTATTGTAGGATCGAGCCTGGCTTTGCCTACAGGACAGGACGAGTCAGTGATGACGCAGGAGGCGCACGTGACGCAGGGACCGCTCACCACGGAGGCCGGTGCCCCGGTCGCCGACAACCAGAACAGCGAGACGGCGGGCGTCGGCGGGCCGGTCCTCGTCCAGGACCAGCTGCTGCTGGAAAAGCTGGCGCACTTCAACCGGGAGCGCATCCCGGAGCGTGTGGTGCACGCCCGGGGCGCCGGCGCCTACGGCACCTTCACGGTGACCGCCGACGTCACGCCGTACACCCGCGCCGCGTTCCTCTCCGAGGCCGGCAAGCAGACCGAGGTCTTCCTGCGCTTCTCGACCGTGGCCGGCAACCTCGGCGCGGCGGACGCCGTCCGTGACCCGCGCGGCTTCTCGCTGAAGTTCTACACCGAGGAGGGCAACTACGACCTCGTCGGCAACAACACCCCGGTGTTCTTCATCCGGGACGCGATCAAGTTCCCCGACTTCATCCACACCCAGAAGCGCGACCCGTACACCGGCTCCACGGAACCGGACAACGTCTGGGACTTCTGGAGCCTCTCGCCGGAGTCCACGCACCAGGTGACCTGGCTGTTCGGTGACCGCGGCATCCCGGCGTCGTACCGCCACATGGACGGCTTCGGCTCGCACACCTTCCAGTGGAACAACGAGGCCGGCGAGGTCTTCTGGGTCAAGTACCACTTCAAGACCGACCAGGGCATCAAGTGCCTGACCGCCGAGGAGGCGGACGTCCTGGCCGGCAAGGACCCCGACTCCCACCAGCGCGACCTGCGTGAGGCGATCGAGCGCGGGGAGTACCCGAGCTGGACCGTGGGCGTGCAGATCATGCCGGCGGCGGACGCGGCGGCCTACCGCTTCAACCCGTTCGACCTGACCAAGGTGTGGCCGCACGCGGACTACCCGGTCATCGAGATCGGCAAGCTGGAGCTGAACCGCAACCCGCGGAACGTCTTCGCCGAGGTCGAGCAGTCCGTCTTCTCCCCGGCGCACTTCGTGCCGGGCATCGGCCCCTCGCCCGACAAGATGCTCCAGGGCCGGCTGTTCGCGTACGGCGACGCCCACCGCTACCGCGTCGGCATCAACGCCGACCACCTGCCGGTGAACCGTCCGCACGCCACCGAGGCACGTACCAACTCCCGCGACGGCCACCTGTACGACGGCCGGCACGGCGGTGCGAAGAACTACGAGCCGAACAGCTTCGGCGGGCCGCAGCAGACCGGCCGGGCGCTGTGGCAGCCGTACGGCGGCTTCACCGGCGGCACCGGCGACCACCCGGCGCCGGTGCACGCCGAGGACAACGACTTCGTGCAGGCCGGCAACCTCTACCGGCTGATGACGGAGGAGGAGAAGGAGCGTCTGATCGCCAACCTCGCCGGCGCGATCTCCCAGGTCTCGCGCCAGGACATCGCCGACCGTGCGATCGGCAACTTCCGCAACGCCGACGCCGACTTCGGCAAGCGGCTGGAAGCCGCGGTGCAGGCGCTGCGCGGCTGAGCCGGCCGCCTTCGCGGCCGGGCGGGCCGGACCCCGCGGTGCTCGGGGTCCGGCCCGCTTCGCGTGCTCAGACGGCGGGTGCGGGCTCGCGGGCCGGCGCCCAGCGGCGGATGATGTCGCGGACCGAGACGATCCCGGCCACCTCGCCGCGATCCAGGACGACCAGGTGCCGGAAGCCGCCGTGGGCCATGGCGCTGGCCGCCTCCTCCAGGGTCCAGGTCGGAGCGGCGAAGACGACGTCGGTGGTGGTGTGGGCGTGGATGCGTTCGGTGTCCGGGTCCTGGCCGAGGCCGACGGAGTTGAGGATGTCGCGCTCGGTGAGGATGCCGACGCCGCCGGCGTCCGGGTCGAGGACCACGGCGGCGCCTATGCGGCGCGCCGACATCAGGGCTGCTGCCTGGCGGAGGGTGTGGGCGGGGCCGAGGGTGAGTACCACCGTGCTCATGGCGTCACGGACGAGCATGAAGGGGCCACCTCCTGAGGATGTCCCGCCTGTGTGCACGTCCGGCGCCGGTGGCGCCTGTGCGTCACTGCACAAGTTCACAAGCGGGGGTGGACCCAGAGTGCCAGGCAAAGGGAGGGTCAACAAGGGGGCGCGCGACGCCCCTCGACGGCGTGCGCGCGCTTTACCCGTGTGTCAGGTGCGCTCGGCGAGATACCCCAGCAGCTCGTCGTGGAGCAGTCCGTTGGACGCCGCCGCGTTGCCGCTGTGCGGGCCCGGACGGCCGTCGAGGCCGGTGAAGGTGCCGCCCGCCTCCGTCACGATGATCGCGGTGGCGGCCATGTCCCACAGGGACAGCTCCGGCTCGGCGCAGATGTCGACGGAGCCCTCGGCGACCATCATGTACGGCCAGAAATCGCCGTACGCGCGCGTGCGCCACACCTGACGGCTGAGGTCCAGGAAGCCGTCCAGGCGGCCCCGCTCCTCCCAGCCGGTGAGCGAGGAGTAGGCGAACGAGGCGTCCGCGAGTCCGCCGACCCGGGAGACGTGGATACGGGACGCGGAGGTGAGGCTGCGGCCGGTGAAGGCGCCGTGGCCCTTCGCGGCCCACCAGCGGCGGCCGAGGGCGGGGGCGGAGACGAGGCCGACGACCGGCTCGTAGCCGCCCTCGCCCGCTTCCATCAGGGCGATGAGCGTCGCCCACACCGGGACACCCCGGATGTAGTTCTTGGTCCCGTCGATCGGGTCCACCACCCAGCGGCGGGGGCCGGTGCCCTCGACGCCGTACTCCTCGCCGAGAACGGCGTCCCTCGGACGGGCGCGCTGGAGCCGGCTGCGGATCACTTCCTCCGCCTCCTTGTCGGCTTCGCTCACCGGGGTCATGTCCGGCTTCGTCTCCACCTTGAGGTCGAGAGCCTTGAAACGGGACGTGGTGGCGGCGTCGGCCGCGTCCGCGAGGACGTGGGCGAGTCCGAGGTCGTCGAGGTAGTCCGGCATGTGAGGAACGGTATCCGCCAGGTGGGCACAGCGGCTACCAGGACTCGGGTGACCCGGTGCGGCGCACGGGTGACAGCCGGCTGAGCGCCCGCCCGCGCCCCCGCGCCCGCGCGACCGGTCGGCCGGCTGTCCGTCCGGCTGTCCGCCCGGCCGTCCGCGCGCTCCGACGGCCGAAGCCCGCCCCCTGACGTCGCGGAACCCTTGACAGTGCGTACCGGCGCGTCAACTCTGGGCGCAGAGTCGCTGTGCCCAGGGAGGCGAGGATGCCTGCTGCCCGGGAGTCCCTGCTGGACGCCGCCTACGCGGCGCTCACGCGCCGGCCGTGGTCCGCGGTGCGGATGGTCGACGTCGCCGTGTCGGCCGGAGTGTCCCGGCAGACCCTTTACAACGAGTTCGGCAGCAAGGAAGGGCTGGCCAGGGCGCTGGTGCGGCGGGAGGCCGACGGATATCTGGCCGGGGTGGAGCGGGCGCTCGGCAGTGCGGCCGAGCCGCGGGACCGGCTCACCGCCACCGCCGAGTGGACGACCGTCGCGGCACGGGAGAACGTCCTGGTGCGGGCCATGCTCACCGGCTGCTGGACGGAGCGGCTGCCCGGCCCGCCGCTCGCCCCCGTCCCCTCCTCCAGCGCGGTGCCGGCGCAGCGCCGGGCGGACGGGCCGCTGCCGGCGCCCGCCGATTTCGTGCGGATGGTCCGGGACCGCGCGGTGACCGTACTGGCCGGTCCCGGCGCCTCCCCGGCCGACACCGCCGAACTGCTCCGCTGCTGCGAACTCGTGGTGCGCCTCGCCCTGTCCTGCGTGGCGGCCCCACCCGGGGAGGGCGGTATCGCGGGGCTGGTCCGCGCGGTCCTGCCCCGGCATCTGGTGTGAGCCCGGCTGGTCCCCGCCGTGCCGGGCGGCTCCTCGGGCGTGTCGTCGGGGCCGGTGCCGGAGTGGCCTTCGGGGGTGTGACGTCGGGGTGGGCTTCGGGTGCGAGGGAGGGGCCGGCGCCGGAGGGGGGTTCCGGGTGTGACGCCGGGGCTCGTGCCGGAGTGGTTCCCCGGCTCGACGCCGCGCCCCGTGCCGGAGTGGTTCCCCGGCTCGACGCCGCGCCCCGTGCCGGAACGGGCCCCGGCGTGACGCCGCGCCTCCGGTCGCCTGCCGGGGGAGGGGGCGCGATGCCCACCCGGCCAGGGCTCGTCCGGCGGATCACGGGCCGAGCCAGGACCGGACCGAGGCGAGGGCCGGCCAGTGCCCTTTATCGTGTTGACCGCCCCCGGCAGGCAGTGCTGGAGTCGGCACGTGGACAGCATCCCGGCCAACCGGCGGCTCTGGAACCAGATCAGCAGCGACTACCAGGACAAGCACGACCCGCGAATCGGCGCCACACCCCGGTTGTGGGGCATGTACTCCATCCCCGACGCGCACCTGCACGCCCTGGGCGACGTCACCGGCAAGCGCGTCCTCGAACTCGGCTGCGGCGCCGGCCAGTGGTCCAGGACACTCGCCGCCGAGGGCGCCACCGTGGTCGGGCTCGACCTGTCCGAAGCCCAACTCGCCGCGGCGGCCCGCGCGATGGGAGCGGCCCGCTACCCGCTGGTGCAAGGCGCCGCCGAACAGCTCCCCTTCGCCGCCGGCAGCTTCGACCTGGTGTTCTGCGACTTCGGCGGGCTCAGCTGGGCGCCCCCGCACCTGGCCGTCCCGCAGGCCGCACGCGTCTTGGGCCGAGGCGGGCGCCTGGTGTTCAACGTCGCCAGCCCATGGTTCGAAGCTTGCTACGACGAAGCCGCCAGCCGCGTGACCACGACGCTGCAGCAGGACTACTTCGGGCTGAACACCATCGCCGAGGACGACGGCGCGACCAGCTACCAGCTCACCTACGGCGACTGGGTCAAGGTCCTGCGCGGCGCGGGTCTCATCATCGACGACCTCATCGAGCCGCGGCCCGAACCCGGAACACCCAACGGCTACAACGAAACCGACCCACCCGACTGGGCACACCGCTGGCCGGCGGAACTGCTCTGGGTGACCCACAAACCTTAAGGTCCGCCGCGCCGAGACGTGGAGGCATCCCCTCGCCGGACAGCGCCGGCCCCTGCGAGCGTCCCGGCGCCCGCGGCAGGGGACGGTCGCCGACGCCGCCGGCCCCCGGCCCGGGTCCACGGGGCCGCGGGCCGGCGGCGCCGGCGCGGGTTGTGCGGGTTGTGCGGGTCTGCGCGGGGTGGGCGTTCAGGCGCCCTGGGTCTCGCGCGGGCCGGCGGGGACCTCCTGGGCGCCCTGCGGCACGGCGGTGGGCTCGGCACCGGCCTCCGGCCGGTCGGCGAGCTTGAGCCAGACCACGCCGACGATGATCAGGCCCAGCCACATCGCCTGGGTGGCGGTGAGGGTCTCGTCGAAGAAGACCGGGCCGAGCAGCGCCGCGCCCGCCGAACCGATGCCCGCCCAGACGGCGTAGCCGAGAGCGACGTCGATGGTGCGCAGCGCGGCGCTCAGTGCCCACAGCGTCAGGAGGAAGAACACGACGGCGACCAGCGACCACGTCAGGCGGGTGAAGCCGTGGCTGCCTCCGACGGAGAGGGCGTAGCCGACCTCGAACCCGCCGGCGAGGAGGAGCATCAGCCAGGAGTTGGCGGAGGAGGGGCTGGTGTCGGACATTGCGTGGGTCCTTTCGGGAAGTGGAGGGGGCGGACGGCGGCGGCAGGCTCAGGCGGCGCCACTGAGCTGGAGGCCGACCACGCCGACGATGATGGCGAGGATGCCCAGCGCCTTGCGCCAGGTCAGACGCTGGCCGAAGAGCAGCGCGCCCAGCAGGGTGATGCCGATACCGGCGACGGAGGTCCAGATGGCGTAGCCGACACCGACGTTGAAGGTCAGCAGCGCCTTGCTGAGGAAGTAGGTTCCGATGGCACCGCTGACCAGGGTCGCGATGGTCCACTTGCGGTTCTTGAAGCCCTCGGCCTTGCCGGCCGCGATGGCGACGGCGATCTCGAAGATGTCGGCGATGGCCAGGTAGAGCCACTGCATGGCGGGTCCCTTCGTTCGGGTGCGGACCGGCGCGGCGGAGACGGCGCGCCGTGGGGTGCGCCGTACCGGGTGAGCGGTCGCGGGCACGGGGAAGCGGGGGTGGGCCGGGATGTCAGGGCACGTGCCGGCCCGTGGGCGGAGAGGCGGGGCGGGGCGGTGCGCTCAGCATCCGTCGATGCCGCAGGCGGCACCGCGGGCGACGGCCTGTTCGGCCTGGACGTCGAGCACGGCCTTGCGGATCTGCGCCGTGGAGGGGACGCCCTCGATGCGGTGGCGTTCGCCGATGACGAGGGTGGGGGCGACCGAGACGCGGTAGGCGGCGGCGGTGCGCAGCGCCTCCTGGTGGGCGGCTGTGTAGGTGCCGTCGGTCAGCGCCTGGGCGAATGCGTCCCCGTCCAGGCCCAGTTCACGGGCGATGTCGGTGAGGACGTCCAGCCGGCCGATGTCCCGGTCCTCCTGGAAGAACGCGCGGAGCATGCGCGGGGTGTACTCGGCGGCACGGCCGTGCTCGGCGGCGTACTGGTAGCCCTCGAACGCCAGCCGGGTGTAGGGCTGCGGCGAGACGGTGGGCAGGGTGATGTCCACGCCCATCCGGCGGGCCATCGGGTAGACCGAGCGGGCCCAGATCGCCGGCAGGTACTCGTCCTCCGGCCGCAGGGTCGGGGTGGGGTGGGGCCGCAGTTCGAAGGGCATCCACTCGATCTCGACGTCCAGGTCGCGGGTGGCCTCGTGCAGCGGGCCCTCGGCGAGCATGCAGAACGGACAGACGTAGTCCGACCAGACCTTGATGGCGACCGTGCTGGTTCGCGTCTCGTTGTCGTTCACATCCGCCTCCGGTTCAGGGCGAGGAATTCTTCGAAGGGCTCCGTCCCCTCCGGGACCGGCAGCGAGGTGACCTTGATCGGCCACTGGGCCGGGTCCTGGGCGAAGATCGAGTACGACCCCGAGTAGTCGAAGCCGTAGCGCGCGGCCGTCTTGCGGTCCACCACGTGGACGATGTGGCTGACGTTGAAGTACAGCGAGGCCATGTAGCACAGGGCGCAGGGCTCGCCGGAGGCGAACAGCGTGGCCCCGGCGGTGGCGTGCAGCCCGTACTTGGCGGCGGCCTCCCGCAATGCCACCACCTCGGCGTGCGCGGTGGGGTCGTTGTCCTCGCGCACCCGGTTGAAGCCGGTGCCCAGGACGCGGCCGTCATTGACCACCACGCCGGAGAACGGGATGCCGCCCTTGGCGACGTGCTCGCGGCTGATGCGGACCGCCTCACGGGCGTACTCGGTCAGCTCGCTCTGTGAGATCTCGTAATGGGACATCGTCGCTCTCCCGACTCAGACCGTGCCCCGGCGGCGCCCCGCGGCGCCGCCGATGACCGAGGTGGCGGAGATCGGCCGGAAAACGCTGATCCCCTTCCGCATGTTCCGCTCGGCGGCTCCGCTCGTCGCGGCGGCCACGGGCGTGCCCGCCGCGACGAGCGGAGCCGCCATGCGGCGAGGCGGGCCGGCGTCCCCGCCGGCGGTGGGAACCGGGGCGGTCCTTGGCGGCGGCGGTCCCGGCGGCCGGGCGCGGCCCCCCGGAGGGGAGCCGTCGGCGGCAAGCGCGGTGGTATCGGGCATGATGTCCCCAATACTTGTTTGTACGTGCATCTTTTTGGACTTCAGGCGATCCGATGCAAGAGTCGGGTGGGCGGTGAAAGCTTGCATGAACATG
This sequence comes from Streptomyces sp. Y20, assembly GCF_043195475.1. Taxonomy (NCBI): domain Bacteria; kingdom Bacillati; phylum Actinomycetota; class Actinomycetes; order Kitasatosporales; family Streptomycetaceae; genus Streptomyces; species Streptomyces sp. Y20. The sequence continues at coordinate 393,509 of NZ_JBIDDP010000007.1, read as the reverse complement.
TATCTTGTTGTCAACGCGCCGCCTGAAAGGGAGCTGCCTCATGACCACGATCTCCTATACGCCGGCCGCCTCGTCCGACCAGGCCATGTGGGGCAGGGTCCTCACCCTGCACGCGCATGTGGAACGCCAGCTCACCCAGGCCCTGCAGCGCAAGCACGGAATAGGACTCTCCGAATACCGCGCCCTGGAGTCTCTCGTCCAGGCGAAGGACAGCGAGCTGCGCATGCAGGAGCTCGCCGAGAAGGTCGGGCTCGGGCAGAGCTCGGTGACCCGGCTGGTGGGCCGGCTCTTCTCGGCCGGGTTCGCCTTCCGTGACCTGTGTCCCGACGACAAACGCGGTGTCTACGCCGTCATCACCGACGACGGCAGGCAGCGTTACGCCGACGCGCGCGCCACCTATGCCGAGGTCCTCAGCGCGGCGCTGAACACCGCCGGCGCCGACCCCGAACTGGCCGGTACGGTCCAGTCGCTGCGCAGCGGTCTCTGAGCGCTGCCGGATCGCACGTCCGGCCGCCCCTCCCGGGGGGCGGGCAGAAGGAGCCGCCCCCCGAGAGGGGCGGCTCCTTCCGTGTTCGCGGGTACCGGCCGGGCGGGCGCGGGTGAACAGCCGCCGTCGTGCGGGCCGCCTTTCCTCAAGCTCCGCGACGCATGCGCGCAAGGCGTGACAGGAACTCGAAACGCATAGTTCATCAAGCAAGCGGCGCCCCGCCGGACCGCTCCCGGCGAGTGATGTGCATCACGGGTACGGAGCTAGATATATGCTTGACTCTGCATGCATCGCCGGTACGGTTGGTCACGGCTCGATCACGGGGGAGTGATGCGGGGCCGGCCGGGCAGTCACATGCCGGGCTCCGCGGTTTCGTCGGCGCCGCTCAGGCGCCATCACCCTCCCCCAGCATGATCACTTTGTCATGTGCATGAACAGGGGGAATTGTGCCGCTTCCAAGCTTTCTTGACGTGCTGACCGCGCACGTCCGGCTCCGACCCGATCAGGTGGCCCTGGTCCACGGCGAGCAGCGGGTGACCTACCGCCGGCTGGCCGCGCTCGCCGAAGAACTCTCCGGCGCCCTGGAGGCCGGCGGGCTCGACCGCCGACAGCCGCTGTGCATACCGGCCCACAAGACGCCCGCCACGATCGCCCTGCTCATCGGCGCCTTCAGCGCCGGCTACGCGGTCCTGGCGCCCTCGCCCGCACTGGGCGCCGACGCCCGGGCCACCATCGCCGCGCAAGCCCGCTGCTCGGCCGTGCTCACCGTCGACGACCAGGCAGTGCTCGACATCGCCCCCGTCGCCGCCGACCCGCGGGCCGCCGAGGGCTTCGACGCCGCGGACCCCGCGACCGCGCCCCTGATGCTCACCACCTCCGGCTCCACCGGCACTCCGAAGATCGTGCCCATCCCGGCCGAGGGTTTCCTCCGCTTCGCCCGCTGGGCGGCCGACCGGTTCCGCCTCACCGAGCGGGACACCCTGTTCAGCTACGCGCCGCTGAACTTCGACCTCTCCCTGCTCGACGTGTGGACCGCCCTGCACCTGGGTGCCCGCACCGTCCTCGTCGAGACGGAACTGAGCACCGACGCCCGCCACCTGCAGGACCTGCTCGCCCGCCACGAGGTGACCTTCGTCCAGGGCGTGCCCATGCTGCACCGGCTGCTCACCCAGGACGGCGCCGTCCACCCGCATGTCCGCACGGTGATCTTCACCGGGGACGCGATGCCCCGGACGCTGCTGCACCAGCTCGGCACGGCCTTCCCCGCCGCCGGCTTCCACAACGTCTTCGGCTGCACCGAGACCAACGACAGCTTCATCCACGACGCCGACCCGGCCCGGGCCGGCGAGCAGACCCCCATCGGCCGGCCGCTGCCCGGGGTGCGGGCCCTGCTGCTGGACGCCGACGGGGAGATCCTCACCGGTCCCGGCAGCGGTGAACTTCTCGTGACGACACCGTTCCAGACGCACGGATACCTGCAACGCTCCCGCAACGAGGGCGTGTTCGTGCCCGCCCCCGACGGCGGCGGCGAAGTCTTCTACCGCACGGGCGACCTCGTCACCCGCGACCCCGACGGCCTGTACTGGCTCCAGGGCCGCACCGACTTCCAGGTCAAGGTCCGCGGCGTGCGCACCAACGTCCAGGAGGTCGAGAACGTCCTGGCGGCCCACCCCGAGGTCGCCGAGGCCGCCGTCGTGGCGATCCCCGACACCGAGGCCGGCTACCGGCTGCACGCCCAGGTGACCCGCCGGCCCGGCACCTCGCTGACCTCCCTGCGGCTGCGCTCGCACAGCGCCGCGCGCCTGCCCCGCCACGCCATCCCCTCCTCCGTGCACGTGGGCGACACCCCGCTGCCGCGCACGTCCACCGGAAAGCCCGACCGCAACCTCATCAAGGCAGCACGACAGAAGGGAATTCCCGCATGACCTCCCTGGTGGAAGAGATCCGCGGCTACGTCGTCACCGAGTTCCTCGACGGCGAGGACAGCGCCGACCTGACCCCTGACTACGACCTCATCGACAACGGCGTCGTCGACAGCCTGGGCGTGGTCCGCGTCGTCTCGCACCTGTCGCGGGCCTACGCCATACCGATCGACGACATCCCGCTGAACCCGGACAACTTCCGCAGCATCGGCGCCATCTCGGCCTTCGTCGAGGACGCGACGAAGGCGGCCGTCTGAGGCACCGCGCGAGGAACCGCGGAGTCCGGAGAACCGGCGGGAGGCCGCGACCCGGAATCAGCACGGGCTCGTGCTCCGCAGCGAACTGGACGCCGTAATCCGTACGTTGCGCACAGTTTCCCCGCAGGACCCTATCACACAAGGAGATAGTCATGATCGTTCGCAGCACCGGCGACGTCGCCCCCGTCCAGTGGGGCAACGGCACCAGCTACCGCCTGCTCACCGAGGCCGACGGCATGGGCTTCACCGTCTGCGAGACGCTGGTCCGCAAGGGCACCTCCAGCGCCCTCCAGTACCGCCGCCACCTCGAGGCCTGCTTCTGCATCGGCGGCTCCGGCGAGGTCGTCACCGCCTCCGGCGAGCGCCACAAGATCACCGAGGGCACCATCTACGCCCTCGACAAGAACGACGCGCACTACCTCATAGCCTCCGACTACGAGGATCTGAGACTGATCTCCGTCTTCAGCCCGGCCCTGCGCGGCGACGAGAAGCACACGCTGTCCTCCGACGGCTTCTCCCAGTACTGAGTTACGCGCACCGGGGCCCGTCCCGCCCTCCGCGGCACGGGCCCCGGCCCCGACCAGCGACGTACCGGAAGGCAGCACACACATGACCCCCGCACCGCGGACCGCCGGCACCGCACCGGACCCCTACACCCTCACCGCCGCCTGGGCCGAGGAACTCAACCTGGACGTCGAAGAGTGGGACGCCCGCGCGGAGTTCCCCTGGGAGAAGTGGAAGACGATCCAGCGCTCGGGCCTGCTCGCCGTGCCCTTCGAGGCGCGGTACGGCGGCCACGGCGGCACCCTGACCGACACGATGCGCGCCCTCCAGGGCCTCGGACACACCTGCCGTGACGCCGGCCTCGGCTTCTCCGCCTCCACCCAGATCGTCAGCGTCGGCGTCCCGCTCCAGGCGTTCGGCTCCGAGGAACTGAAGTCCCGCTTCCTTCCCCCCATCATCAACGGCGAGCTGATCACCGCGCACGCCATCACCGAACCCGACAACGGCTCCGACGCCCTGAACATCTCCACCACCGCCACCCGCGACGGCGACGACTACGTCATCGACGGCGGCAAGATGTTCATCACCAACGCGCCCATCGCCGACCTCTTCCTGCTCTACGTCCGCACCGGCAAGCCCGGTCCGTTCGCCCTGAGCGTCTTCCTGGTCGAACGCGACACCCCCGGTCTGACCGTCGGCGAACCGCTGTCCAAGATGGGACTGCGCACGTCCCCGCTCAGCGCGGTCACCTTCGACGGGCTGCGCGTGCCCGCCTCCCGCCGCATCGGCCAGGAGGGCGCCGGCTTCCTGATCCTCGACCACGTGATGAAACGGGAGATCCTCTTCTCCTTCTCCCTCACGCTCGGCGAGATGGAGCACCGCTTCGAGCGCGTCCTCGCCTACGCCAAGTCCCGCCGCCAGTTCGGCGCACCCATCGGCTCCTTCCAGGGCGTCTCCCACAAGATCGCCGACATGAAGATCGCCGTGGAGAGCGCCCGCAAGTGGCTGACCGACACCGGCGTGAAGGTGGAGGCCGGCCAGGACGCCGCGATCGACATCGCCGCGACCAAGACCGTGGTCAGCGAGGCCAACAAGCAGACCGCGCTCGACGCCGTACAGATCTTCGGCGGCCAGGGCTACCTCACCGCGACCGGCCTGGAGCGGGACGTCCGCAACGCCGTCGCCGGAACCATCTACTCCGGCACCAGCGAGATCCAGCGCAACCGCATCGCCTCCCTCCTGGGCCTGTGAGCCGAACACCGACGAAAGAGTCACCATGAACGCACTCAGCCCCGAGGACCTGCGGCGGCTCACCGCGCCCACCGATTTCCTCGACTACGACAGTGACGCCGTCCAGAACTTCATCGACGAGGCCGTCACCGACCGCGCCGCCGACAAGCGCCGGCTGGCCGTGGAGCTGTACTACGCCGTCCGCGACGAGGTCTTCTACGAGGTGTACGGCGCCGACCTGTCCCCCCAGGGACTCAGGGCCAGCCACACCGCCGCCACCCGCAAGGGCTTCTGCCTGCACAAGTCCGCCTTGTACGCGGCGGTCTGCCGCGCGGTGGGCATTCCCGCCCGCGTCCACTACGGCGACGTGCGCAACCACCTCGCCTCCGACCGGCTGCGCGCCCACATCGGCGGCGACATCTTCTTCCACGGCCTCAACTCCGTGTACCTCGACGGCACCTGGGTCAAGGCCACCCCCGTCTTCAACAAGATCCTGTGCCGGCTGTACGGGATGAAGCCGCTGGAGTTCGACGGCACCGCCGACAGCCTGCACCACCCCTTCGACGACGAGGGCCGCCAGAACATGGAGTTCCTCACCGACCACGGCGGCTTCGACGACGTCCCCTACGACTTCGTCATGACGAACATGCGCCGCAAGCACCCCGCCTTCCTCGACGCCCAGGGCACCGGCACCGTCCGCGGCGGCTCCCTGGCCGCCGAAGCCACCACCTGACCCGGCGGCCACCGCCCCGCCCGACCCAGACGAAGGAGACACCCAGATGAGCAGCATCCGAGCCCAGAAGGACGGCTGGGAGGCCCGGGCACGCATCGGCGTGGTGGTCCCGCACGCGGACGTCGGCCCCGAATCGGAGTTCCAGGCCATCGCCCCCGACGACGTGTTCGTCCACGGCTCGCGCGTCCACTTCGGCGCCATGCGCGCCGGCGGCGAGATGGACCCCAAGATCCCGCACGACCCGGTCCGCGCCTTCGTGGAACCCCCGCACATCGACCACGCCGTCGAACTGCTCGCCGCCTCCCCCCTCGACGTGATCGCGCTCGGCTTCACCAGCTCCGCCTACGTGCTGGGTGCCGACGGCGAGAAGAAGCTGTTCGACCGGCTCGCCCGGTACACCCGCGGACTGCCGCTCACCGGCACCACCACCGCGGCCGTGGCCGGCTTCACCGCCCTCGGCACCCGGCGCATCGCCCTCGTCAACCCCCCGTGGTTCGACGACCGCCTCTCCACACTCGGCGCCGACTACTTCACCGAGCAGGGCCTTGAGGTCGTCCACCACGGCCCCTGCGGGCTGCCCAGCAACCAGAAGCTGATCACCCCCGACGCGCTGTCGCAGTGGATCCGCTCCACCGTCGCCGAACACCGCCCCGACGCCGTCCTGGTCGCCGGCAACGGCATCCGCGCCGTCGGCGTCATCGACGCCCTCGAGCAGGAACTCGGCTTCGCGGTCCTGACCGCCAACCAGGTCCTGTTCTGGCACGCCCTGCACCTGGCCGGGGCAGCCGAAGCCGCCCGCTCCATCACCGGCTACGGCCGCCTGTTCACCGCCGAGCCGGCCGGCGGCCGGTCATGAGCCTGCTGCCCGCCGACGGCCACGTCTCCCTCTTCGTCACCGACGACGGAGACGCCCACAGCCTTCCCCTCGTGTGCTGGCGTGACGACGGCACCACCGTCCACGGCATGGTCCTGTACCGGGGAGCGCTGCGCCGGGCCGAACACGTCCCCGGCTTCCGCCGCTACGCCCACTCCCTGGAGAACGACACCCCCGTGCGCGGCACGGACACGTCCTCCCACTCCCGAAAGGCACACCTGTGACTCGGCAGCGCCCCTCCTTACAGGCCTACTTCGCCCCCCTGGCCGGCACCCCGCAGCCCGCCCTGGGACGGCACGTCCTGGGCACCGTCGCCTTCGGTGACCGCTTCGGTCTCGCCCTCGACGCCGACGGACACCCCGAACTCTCCGTCCCCATGACCTCGCCCGGCTTCGACGCCTTCCGCGAGGTGTGGACCACCACCACCCGGCCCGTCTCCGGCACCCGCGACGGCCTGCACTTCGCCCACGACGGCGAACACCTCTTCGTCAGCGGCACCATCACCCCGCGCCCCGTGTACGCGCCCACCGTCCGCACCACCTACGAGGCGGCGTTCTCCCTCGTCACCGAACTCGGGTACCCGCACATCTTCCGGATGTGGAACTTCGTCGGCGACATCATCGGCCCCAACGCCGAAGGACTGGAGATCTACCAGGACTTCGTGGCCGGCCGCGCCGAGGCCTTCGCCGCCCACCACGGCGACGGCACCGCGCACATGCCCGCCGCCACCGGCATCGGCACCCGCGGCGAAGGCATCTCCTTCGTCCTGCTCGCCGCCCGCACCTCCACCCCCCGGCACGTGGAGAACCAGCGCCAGACGCCCGCCTACCACTACCCCGAGCAGTACGGCCCGAAGCCGCCGAGCTTCGCCCGCGCCACCCTGCTCGACCCCGGCGGCACCCTCTACGTCTCCGGTACGGCCAGCATCCTCGGCCACGAGACCGTCCACCGGGGGGACGTCGGCGCCCAGACCGACGTCGTCCTGGAGAACATCGCCGAACTCATCAGCGGCCCCAACCTGAGCGCGGCAGGACTCGACGGCGGCCACGAACTCAAGGACCTGCGCCTGGTCAAGGTCTACGTCCGCCATGAACGCGACCTGCCCGTCGTCCGCGCCCACTGCCGCGAAGCCCTCGGCCCGGACGCCGAACCCACCTACCTCAACGTCGCCGTGTGCCGCGACGACCTCCTCGTCGAGATAGAAGGACTCGTCCCCGGCCCGGAGTGGACCCGATGAGCGAGCCCTCGCCGCTCCTGCACGAGGACCGCCCGCCCGCGGTGTGGGAACTGCTGCCCGCCGAGCAGCAGCCCGACTGGGGCGCCCACCCCGACCTCAGCGACATCCTCCGCGAACTGCGCGGCACCCCCGCCCTCACCACCGCGTCCGACGTCAGGGTCCTGCGCCACCAGCTCGCCCAGGTCGCCCTCGGCCACGCCCGGCTGCTCCAGACCGGCGACTGCGCCGAGGACCTGCGCGAATGCACCCCCGAGCACACCGCGCCCAAGGTCGAGGTCCTGGACGAACTCGCCGACCGGCTCGCCCTGCACACCGGGCGGCCGGTGGTGCGGGTGGGCCGGATGGGCGGACAGTTCGCCAAACCGCGCAGCAGCCCCACGGAGCTGCACGAAGGGCAGGACCTGCCCGTCTTCCGCGGCCACCTCGTCAACGCACCCGAGCCGACCCCGGCCGCCCGCCGCCACGACCCGCACCGCATGCTCACCGCCTACCGGGCCAGCGCCCGTGTCCTGCACGAACTCGACCTGCGCCGCTCCGGCCCACTGGGCCCCTGGGCCAGCCACGAGGCACTCGTCATGGACTACGAGAGCTCCCTGGTCCGCCGCGACGACCAGACCGGCGCCCCCTACCTGGCCTCCACCCACTTCCCCTGGATCGGTGAACGTACCCGCCAACCGGGTCTCGGCCACGTCGAGCTGCTCGCCGCGATGGCCAACCCCGTCGGCTGCAAGATCGGTCCTTCCGCCGCGCCCGAGGACGTGGTACGGCTGTGCGAGGTCCTCGATCCGCTCCGGCTGCCCGGCCGCCTCACCCTGATCCTGCGCATGGGCGTACGCGCCGCCGAGACGGCCACCCCCGCCGTCGTCCGCGCCGTACGCCGCGCCGGCCACCCCGTGGTCTGGCTCAGCGACCCGCTGCACGGCAACACCGTCCGCACCGCCTCCGGCCTCAAGACCCGCCACCTCGCCGACGCCATCTGCGAGGCGGCCACCGTCCGCCACGCCCTGGAGGAGGAAGGGCTGCACGTCGGCGGCCTGCACCTGGAGACCGCCGCCGCCGACATCACCGAGTGCGTCGGCGGCCCCGTCACCGGCGAACACCTGGTCCCCGAACGCTACGAGACCCTCTGCGACCCGCGGCTCAACCCGCGCCAGGCCCGCGAACTGGTCGACGCCGTCTTCGGCTGAACCGCACCCGCCCCCGCAGACACACCCCCTTCCAGAGGAACCCCATGCCCCAGTCACCCGCCGCCCTGCGCGTCGGCGTCGTCATGCCCGGCCGCGAATCCGTCGTCGAACGCGGCGACTACCCCCGCCACCTCGGACAGCTCGCCCAGCAGGTCGAGCAGCTGGGCTACGACTCGATCTGGGCCGGCGAGTCACCGCTGGCCCGCTCCCGCATGAACCCCCTGCTCGCGCTGACCGCCGCGGCGACCACCACCGAACGCGTCGAACTCGGCACCGCCGTCCTGCTGCCCCTGCGCCCGCCGGTGCACCTCGCCCACGAACTCGCCTGCCTGGACCGCATGTCCGGCGGACGCCTGATCACCGGCATCGGTTCCGGCTTCAACTCACCCGCCGCCGAGGCCGAGTTCCAGGCCTATGGCATCCCGTTCACCGAACGCGTCGGCCGGATGCGCGAGACCCTGGAGATCTGCCAGGCCCTGTGGCGCGCCCAAGGAGACCCCGTCTCCTACGAAGGCCGGTACCACAGCCTCGAGGACGTGGCACTGCTGCCCGTGACCGAACAGCCCGCCGGCCCGCCGGTGTGGATCGCCCACGGCGGCGAGAAGATGCTGGAACGCACCGGCCGCCAGTACGACGGCTGGATGCCCACCAGCACCACCTCCGGCGGCTATGCCAAGGGCTGGCTGCGCGTCCAGGAGGCACGCGAGGCCGCCGGCCGGCCCGAGGACGACGTCACCGCCGCCGTCTACCTGTCCGTCGCCGTCGACGACAGCTTCGAGAAGGCCGAGGACACCCTCCAGGCCTACTTCCGCGCCTACTACCGCCTGGACCTGCCGACCATGCGTACCACCCAGGGCATCTTCGGCGGCACCGCCGAGCAGGTCGCCGAATGGCTCGGCGGCTACATCGACGCCGGCGCCCGCCACCTGGTTCTGCGCCTGCCCACCGCCGACCTGCACGAACCCCGCTACCGCGCGGCGCTCGAACGCACGGCGCAGGAACTGCTGCCGCTGCTGCGCGGCCTCGCGTGATGGCGACGGCCGACCCGATGGCGGCAGCGACCCGGCGGCCGGCGCGCCAGAGCGACCTCTGGCGCGCCGCCTGGCCCCTGACCGCCGTCTTCATGCTCTCCAACGTGCCCACCCCGCTGTTCGTGGTCTGGCAGCACCGCATCGGCTTCGGCACCGGCACCCTGACCGTCGTCTTCGCCCTGTACATCGGCGGCCTGCTCCTCGCGCTGCCCGTGGCGGGCGCCGTCTCCGACCGCTACGGGCGGCGCACCGTCCTGTTCCCTGCCGTGCTGTCGGCCCTGCTCGCCTGCCTGCTCTACGCGACCGCCGAAAGCGTCGCCGCCCTCCTCGTCGCCCGGCTGCTCACCGGCCTCGCGGTGGGCGGCACCGTCGCCGCCGGCATGGCGGCCGTCGCGGACATCGGCGGACCGGACCGCCGCCGTCAGGCCTCGCTCGCCGGCTCGGTCGCCATGGGCGCCGGCCTGGCCATCGGCCCGCTGCTGTCCGGCTGCTTCGCCCAGCTCCTGCCCGCGCCCACCCACACGGTCTTCGTCGTCGAGGCGCTACTGCTGCTGTCCGTGCTGCCCGTCGTCCGCTCCCTGCCCAACGTGCGCAGAGCCGGCGCCGGCACCTGGCTGCGCCCGCCCTCCGTGCCCCGCGGCAACCGGCGCGACCTGCTGGTCGGCCTGGCCGCCTACATGCCGGGCATGACCGGCACCTCGTTCCTGCTGGCCCTCGGCCCGACCCTGCTGGCGACCCTGCTGGGCACCGGTAACCGGATCGTGGCGGGCGGTTCGGCCTTCGTGATGTTCGGCGCCTCCACCGCCGTGCAGTTCGCCGTCAGCCGCTGGCCCACCCGCCGGCTGCTGACCACCGCGACCGCGGCCACCGCCGCCGGCATGGTGCTGGTGGTCCTGGCCGTGCGCGCCGAGTCGGTCACCACCCTGCTCGCCGCCGCCGTGTGCGCCGGCACCGGGCAGGGCATGGCGCAGCTCGGTGGGTTCTCGCTGCTCAACGCCCGGGTGCCGACCGCCCGCCTGGCCGAGTCGAACGCGGCGCTGAGCGCCTGGGGATACCTGTTCGCCGGAGTACTGCCGGTGGCCACCGGATACCTCGCCGACGCCACCAGTGTCGGCTTCGGCGCGACCGTGCTCGGCCTGGCGGTGGCCGCGGCGGCCGGCGCGGCCGGCCTGGCGATCGCCCGCGCCCGCCCCTGACCGAAGCCGTGGTCGCGCCGTCCGGCGCGTCAGCGGCCGCCCTCGTACGGACCGCCCCGGAAGTACAGGGCACGGTACGGCCGGGGGCGGTCACCGCGTTCGCGGGCGGCGTCGGACCGGTCGGCGGGAGCCGAGCGCCGGGACAGCTCGCGGAGGCGCTCCAGGCCCGCCAGCACCTCGGCACGGTGGCCGGACGCCTTCATCCAGCGGGGCAGCCGCGCGAACATCGCCCGCGTCGGGCGCGCGCTTCCGCGCTCGCGCAACGCGGCGCCCACGTAGGCGGCCAGCGCGTCGAGGTGCCGGTCGTCGTACGCCCACAGGACGTGGCCGGCGCACCGGGTCTGTAGCCACAGCGGCCGTCCGAAGAAGGGGTCCTCGGTGCCGCCCGGCTGCGCCGCGACCAGTGCGCCGCCGCGCGTGTCCGCCGCGCGGTCGGCCACGGCGCCGCACGCCGCGCAGGTCAGCCGGCGGGGCTGGAAGAGCAGTTCGCCGGAGTGGGCGGGCGCGGGCAGACCGGGCCGGGGAACCACCTGCGCGCGGCCACCGCAGCGGGGGCAGACCACCAGCACGCGGTCCGTGAACCGGGTCAGTACGTCCCCCGGATCGTGGTGCCGCACCGGGCCGGGATGTCCTTCGGCGTGCATGCCGTGGCCCCCGCGCTAGTGCGCCGACCCCGACAGCTGGAGTCCGATCACCCCGAGGATGACCAGACTGATCGAGACGATCTTCAGGGTGGACACCAGGTCGCCGAGGAAGACCATGCCGTAGATGGCGGTGCCCGCCGCGCCGATGCCGGTCCACACCGCGTACGCGGGACCGACGTCCAGCTTCCGCAGGGACAGGGTCAGCAGGCCGAAGCTGCCCAGGGCGAACGAGGCGAAGGCGATGGTCGGCCACAGCCGGGTGAACCCGTGGGAGAGTTTCAGGCACACGGCGAAGCCGGTCTCCAGAAAACCGGCCACTATGACCAGCAGCCACGCCATGAACGGTCCTCCCGTTGGTCCGGATCTCCGGCTCGGTGCGATTATGCACTTACCGGCCGCCCGCCCGGCGCACAACGCGGTGCTCAGTCGCCTTCCGTGGCCTCCCGCGTGGCCAGCAGCCTGCGCAACGAGTACAGCCGTGCCGGGTCCGCGTGGCCGTCCTCGACCCACTTGTCCAGCGCGCAGTCCGGCTCGTCGTGGCTGCACGCCCGCGGGCAGCCCTCCGTGCCGGGCACGAGGTCCGGGAAGGCCAGGATCACCCGCGAGGGGTCGACGTGCGCGAGCCCGAAGGACCGGATGCCCGGGGTGTCGACGGCCCAGCCGTCCACCCCGCTCAGCGGCAGCGCGAGGGCGGACGTCGTGGTGTGCCGGCCGCGTCCCGTCACCGCGTTGACGTGTCCCGTCGTGCGCCGGCGGTCCTCGGGTACCAGCGCGTTGACCAGCGTCGTCTTGCCGACGCCCGAGTGCCCCACGAACGCGGTGATCTTGCCGTCCAGGTGGGCGCGCACCCGGTCCGCCGCGTCCCCGCTCTCCAGCTCCGCACGGCTGGTGACGACGTAGGGGATGTCCAGGGCGCCGTACAGCTCCAGCAGCGTGTCCGGCGGGGCCAGGTCCGACTTGGTCATCACCAGCAGCGGTGTCAGACCGCCGTCGAAGGCCGCGACCAGACAGCGGTCGATCAGCCGGGGGCGGGGCTCGGGGTCGGCCAGCGCCGTCACGATCGCCAGCTGGTCGGCGTTGGCGACGACCACCCGCTCGTAGGGGTCGTCGTCGTCGGCCGTGCGGCGCAGCACCGACGTGCGCCCCGCGATCCGCACGATCCGCGCGAGCGTGTCCTTCTTCCCCGACAGGTCACCCACCAGGGCCACCTGGTCGCCGACGACGGCGGCCTTGCGGCCCAGCTCGCGGGCCTTCATCGCCAGGACGATCCGGTCGTCCACCAGGCAGGTCAGCCGTCCCCGGTCCACGGTGAGGACCATGCCCTCGGCCGCGTCCTCGTGCTTGGGCCGGATACTCGTCCGCGGCCGGTTGCCCTTGCGGTTGGGGCGGCTGCGGATGTCGTCCTCGTCGGTGTGCTTGCCGTAGCGGCGCATGCTGTACGTGTCCCTACTGCCCGAGCATCCCGGTCCACAGGCCGGGGAAGTCCGGCAGGGTCTTCGCGGTCGTCGCCACGTTCTCGATCCGCACCCCCTGTACGGCCAGGCCGATGACCGCGCCGGCCGTCGCCATCCGGTGGTCCTCGTAGGTGTGGAACACCCCGCCGTGCAGCGGGCGCGGGCGGATGTGCAGGCCGTCGGCCGTCTCCGTGACGTCACCGCCGAGTTCGTTGATCTCCTTGGTGAGCGCGGCCAGCCGGTCCGTCTCGTGCAGCCGCAGATGGGCCACGCCCCGCAGGGTGGACGGCGAGTCGGCGAGCGCCGCGACCGCCGCGATACCCGGGGTCAGCTCGCCCACGTCGCCCAGGTCGACGTCGATGCCGTGGATCGCACCCGAACCGGTGAACACCAGCCCGTAGTCGGTGAGTTCGCAGGAACCCCCCATCTCGGTGAAGATCTCCCGCAGCCGGTCACCCGGCTGGTCGGTGCGGGCCGGCCAGTCCGGGATCAGCACCTTGCCGCCGGTGACCAGGGCCGCCGCCAGGAACGGCTGCGCGTTGGACAGGTCCGGCTCGACGGTCAGGTCCCGGCCGAGCAGCGCCCCCGGCGTCACCCGCCACACGTTGGGCTCCCCGCCCGACTCCGGGGTGTCCACCTGGGCGCCCACCGCGCGCAGCATGTCGACCGTCATCCGGATGTGCGGCATGGACGGCAGGGTGGCACCGGTGTGCCGGACCTCGACGCCCTGGTTGAAGCGCGGGCCGGACAGCAGCAGCGCCGAGACGAACTGGGAGGACGAGGAGGCGTCGACCGACACCGGGCCGCCGTCCAGGGCGCCGCCGCCGTGCACGGTCAGCGGCAGCGCGCCCCGGCCGTCGTCGTCGATCCGGGCGCCGAGCGCCCGCAGCGCCTCGATCACCCCGTCGAGGGGACGCTCGTACGACCGCGGGTCCCCGTCGAACCGGATCGGACCGTCGGCCAGCGCGGCCACCGGCGGCAGGAACCGCATCACCGTGCCCGCGTTGCCGACGTCGACCGTGGCCGGCCCGCGCAGGCCCGTGGGCAGCACCCGCCAGGCCTCACCGGTGCCGTCGGGGCCCACCCCCTCCTCGATCTGCACGCCCATCGCGCGCAGCGCGCCGGCCATCAGCAGGGTGTCCCGCGAACGCAGCGGGCGGCGCAGCCAGCCCGGCTCGGAGGCCAGGGAGGCGAGGACCAGGGCGCGGTTGGTGACCGACTTGGAACCCGGCACGTGGACCGTGGCGTCGACGGCCCCGCTCGCGTGCGGGGCGGGCCAGAGGGCGGTGGGAGCGGAGTTCGGGGCCATGGGGCCACTTTATAAGCAGGGCCCGGCGTCAACCTTCCAGCAGCCAGCGGCCCCCGCCGATCAGCGAGGACAGGGACACCGCGTGGAACAGGAACAGCCACAGCCCCGCCGGCACGTGTGCCAGCCGGGACAGCTGGTCCGCGTCCGAGTCACCCGCGCCCGCCCGTGACCGCTTGGCCTGGAGCTCGAACGGCGGCCGTACCCCGCCGGCCAGCAGGAACCAGACCACCGCGTACGCGAACGCCGCCTGCACCTGAGGCCCCGCCAGCCAGGACACCAGCAGGAACGCGCCCCCGGCCAGCACCACGGTGAGCACGCCGTAGGCGTTGCGGATCATCACCAGCATCGCCAGCAGCAGGGCCGTGGCCGCCCACAGCAGGAGGGTGATCCGGCCCGTCGCCAGCAGCGCGGCCCCGCCCAGCCCCAGCAGGGAGGGTGCCGTGTACCCGGCCGCCGCCGTGAGGATCATGCCCAGCCCGTACGGCTTGCCCCGGCTGAGGGTGAGCCCGCTGGTGTCGGAGTGCAGCCGGATGCCGGTGAGCTGCCGGCCGGTGAGCAGGGCGACCAGGCCGTGGCCGCCCTCGTGCGCGATGGTGATCGCGTTGCGGGATATCCGCCACACCGGGTGCGGGACGACGACGGCGAGCGCCGCGGCCAGGGTGGCCAGCACCACCCACAGGTGGGGATCGGGCTGGGTGCCGGTGAGCCGGTCCCAGAGGCCGGGCAGCGCGATGGCGGCGAGGCTGTCCATGTGTCCGAGTGGCTCCAGTCCTGGTGATCGATAGGGGTCGGCGCGGGGCGCCGTCGTGGCGGGGTGGTGGTCGGGCGACGGGTCGGCCTGGCAGTGTGGCACGTATGTGCGGACGGTATGCGGCAAGTCGTGGGCCCGAGGATCTCGCGGGAGTCTTCGGGGCCGAGCGGTGGGATCCCGAGGAGACCCTGGAGCCGGACTACAACGTGGCCCCCACCAAGGAGGTGCACGCCGTCCTGGACCGCCCCCTGAAGGACGCTGACTCCCCGCGCCCGGTTCGTCAGCTGCGCCGGCTGAAGTGGGGTCTGGTCCCGTCCTGGGCGAAGACACCCGAGGGCGGCGCCAGGATGATCAACGCCCGCGCGGAGACCGTGCACGAGAAGCCCGCCTACCGGCGCGCCTTCGCCGCCCGCCGCTGCATCCTGCCCGCCGACGGCTACTACGAGTGGGTCACCGGCGGCCAGGAGCGCGAGCTGGAGGTGGAGGGCAGGAAGAAGCGCCCGCGCAAGCAGCCGTACTTCGTGCTCCCCGCCGACGGCTCGGTGTTCGCGATGGCCGGCCTGTACGAGTTCTGGCGCGACCGGACGCTGCCCGACGACCACCCGGGGGCCTGGTGGGTCACCTGCTCGGTGATCACCACGGATGCCGAGCGCACCCCGCTGGCCGCCGCCCCCGCCGAGGGGCCCCGCTCTCTCGCCGACATCCACCCCCGGATGCCGCTGATGCTCACCCCGGACCGCTGGGACGCCTGGCTCGACCCCTCCCGCACCGACCCCGACGAGCTGCGCGCCCTGCTGGCCCCGCCCCCGCCCGGCCTGATGCGCGCCTACCCGGTCCCCACCGCCGTCAGCAACGTCCGCAACAACGGCCCGGAGCTGCTGAAGGAGCTGGAGGCACCGGAAGAGGGCACACTCTTCTGACGTGAGCACAGAGACCGTCGACACGGACGCCGGACCGGCCCGGATCACCTGGCACCCGGCACGCGAGGCCCGTCTGGTGCTGGCCGCCGGCCATGGCGCGGGCGGCGGCATCGAGGCCCGGGACCTGCACGTACTCGCCCGGACACTCCCCGCGCGGGGCGTCACGGTCGCCCTCGTCGAGCAGCCCTGGCGGGTCGCGGGCAAGAAGGTCGCGCCCGCGCCGAAGACCCTGGACACCGGATGGCGCGGGGTGTGGCCCGCGCTCGCCCGGCCCGGCCTGCCGGTGATCTCCGGCGGGCGCAGCGCCGGCGCCCGCGTCGCCTGCCGTACGGCCGCGGAACTGGGCGCGCGCGCCGTGCTCGCGCTGAGCTTCCCGCTGCATCCGCCGGGCCGGCCGGAGCGCTCCCGCGCCGGGGAGCTGCTGGGCGCCGGGGTGCCGACGCTGGTCGTGCAGGGCGGGAACGACCCCTTCGGCAGGCCGGAGGAGTTCCCGGAGGGCGATTTCGACCTGGTCGAGGTGCCTCACGCCGATCACGGTCTCGCGGTACCCCGGCGCGCGGACCTCACCCAGGACCAGGCCCTGGACCTCATCGCCGGCCGTGTCGCCGGGTGGGCCCTGTCACTCGGGTGACGCCGGGGAATGCGGCGCGACGGCCCGCTGTTGTGCCGGACAGAAGTGCTGACGCCTCGGCACCGATGTCGTGGGAAAGGAAGTCCGCCGCATGGGTTCGACCATCTGCCCGGGCCGCAGCAGCCGCGCCGACCTGGACTGGACGGTGCTGCACGCGGCCAGGACCGCTCCTATTCGAGCGGCGGCAGGCACGGGTCGTGTTCTATCCTCCGAAACGAGTGGGACCGGTTCTGGTCCCGCCCGAAACTTCGAGGAGGTGGGTCAGGTCACTGGGACCGACGCAGGGACCGACAACGGTCAGGCGGAGCCGCCCGAGGGCGTCAGCGCGGAGGCGTCCGGTGAGACGACCGTGGAGCGCAGCGCGCGCTTCGAGCGGGACGCGCTCGAGTTCCTCGACCAGATGTACTCGGCCGCGCTGCGCATGACGCGCAACCCGGCCGACGCCGAGGACCTGGTGCAGGAGACGTACGCGAAGGCGTACGCGTCCTTCCACCAGTTCCGCGAGGGCACCAACCTCAAGGCGTGGCTGTACCGGATCCTCACCAACACCTTCATCAACTCCTACCGCAAGAAGCAGCGCGAGCCGCAGCGCTCCGCCGCGGAGGAGATCGAGGACTGGCAGCTCGCCCGCGCCGAGTCGCACATGTCGACGGGACTGCGCTCCGCCGAGTCGCAGGCGCTCGACCACCTGCCCGACTCGGACGTGAAGTCGGCGCTCCAGGCGATCCCCGAGGAGTTCCGCATCGCCGTCTATCTCGCGGACGTCGAGGGCTTTGCGTACAAGGAGATCGCGGACATCATGGGGACACCCATCGGAACGGTGATGTCCCGGCTGCACCGGGGCCGCCGTCAACTGCGCGGCATGCTGGAGGACTACGCCCGTGAGCGGGGTCTGGTCCCGGCCGGTGCCGGAGAGTCGAACGAAGCGAAAGGCTCGGGCTCATGAGCTGCGGAGAGCCGCACGAGACGGACTGCAGTGAGGTCCTGGACCACCTGTACGAGTTCCTCGACAGCGAGATGCCGGACATGGACCGCGACAAGTTCCAGCACCACTTCGAGGAATGCTCGCCGTGCCTGGAGAAGTACGGCCTGGAGCAGGCCGTGAAGAAGCTGGTCAAGCGGTGCTGCGGCCATGACGACGTGCCCGCCGACCTGCGCGCCAAGGTCATGGGGCGGATCGACCTGATCCGCTCCGGCCAGGCCGTGCCCGGCCACGACGTGACCCGGACCCCGACGGCGCCCCAGGAATCCTGACACGTCGGGTCGTATCACCCGAACGTGCTAATCCTCAGGTCATAGGCCCCGTAACCCCCGATCCCCGCCCTAGGCTCCCAGCCGGGACGGGCAGGGTCGGGAGGGGCGGGATGGACGCGGTACCGGCGAGAGCACGCGGCTATGTGGCCGGCGTCGCCCTCCTCGCCGCCCTCACCCCGCTGAACCTGCCGGCCACGCACATCCCCTGGTGGATGCCGGTCCTCCTCGCCGCGCTCTACGCGGCCTGCGAGCACGTCGTGCGCCGGCGCCTCGGCGGCACCTTCTACCCCGTCCTGCTCGCCGGTGCCTTCCTGCTGCCACCGCCGGCCGCCGCGCTCGTGCCCCTGCCCGCCCTCCTGCTCCCCCCGGCCGGGCACGGGGCCGCCCTGACCCGGCGCGTGTGGCGGGCCGCGCGGCCCGCGCTCGCCGTGTGGAGCGCCGCGCAGGTGCACCGGGGGCTCGGCGGCCCCGACGCCGTCGCCGGCTCCGACTTCCCCTACGCCCTGCTGCCCGCCGGTGCCGCCGTCCTCGCCTTCTGCCTGGTGCTGACCGTGCTCGACGGCGGTCTGCGCGCGGCGGCCGGCCTCGTGCCGGCGCGGCGCGCCTGGCGCGGGCTGCTGGCCCGCTCCCTCGCACCCGTCGCCGTGCACGGCCTCGCCGGACTCATGATGGCCGTGCTCTGGCGCAGCCCGTACGGCCCGGCCGCAGCCCTGCTCGTCCTGCTCCCGATGTGCGTCTCGTGCTGGGTGTTCGCCCAGTACCACCGCGAACGCGCGGCCCACCAGGCCACCATCCGCGCCCTCGTCCAGGCCGTCGACATCAAGGACGGCTACACCCGCGGCCACAGCGAACGCGTCGGCCAGGCCTCCGTGCTGATCGCCCGCGAACTCGGCATGGACGACGACCGCGTCGAGACGCTGCGCTTCGCCGGCATCCTGCACGACGTCGGCAAGCTCGGCGTGCCCACCCGGCTCCTGCGCAAGGACGGACCGCTCACCCCCGAGGAACGGCGGATCATCGAGCTGCATCCCGAGTACGGCCACGAGATGGTCCGCGGGATCTCCTTCCTCGGCGAGGCCCGCGGGGCGATCCTCCACCACCACGAACGGCTCGACGGCAGCGGCTACCCCTACGGCCTGGCCGGCGACCAGATCCCCGAGTGCGCCCGGATCGTCGCCGTCGCCGACGCCTTCGACGCCATGACCTCGACCCGCTCCTACAGCAGGGCCCGGCCGGTCGAGGCGGCCGTCACCGAGCTGGAGCGCTGCGCGGGCGCCCACTTCGACCCCCGGATGGTCGGCGCCCTGGTCCGCGCCGTGCGCCGCTGCGGCTGGCGGCCCACGGTCACCGCCGACGAAACCGCGCACGGCAACGCGCCCGCCGAGCGGGCCCCGAGCACCGGGGCGGCCCGATGAGCCCCCTGCGGCTCATCCACGGCGCGGCCGCCCTCGTCGCGGCCGGCTCCCTCGCCGTCACCCTGTGGACCGGCCTGGAGGACCGGGGCGTCGCGCTCGCCTTCGGGACGCTCGTCACCGTCGGCGAGCTGACCCGGTGGAGCGACGCCCAGGCCCGGCAGGCCGCGCCCCTGGGCGCCGCCGGCTCCCTGTCGTACGCCCTGCTGGGTGCCGACGCCGGGCGGCCCGCCCAGCACGGCGCGGCCCAGGTCGTCACCGTGGTCCTCGTCGCCGCCCTGCTCGGTGCCGTCCCGCACATCTGGTCCGGCGGCACCCCGACCGCCGACCATCTGGCCCGCCGCGTCCTCACCGTCGGTTTCGCCGCCGTCTGCTTCCAGCCCCCTTACGGCAACCGGGTGTTCGCCTCCTGGACCGGTCCCGCCTACCCCCTGCTCCTCCTCGTCCTGCTCGCCCTCACCTCCCTGTGCGGGGCCGTCCTGGCCGCCACGCTCGCCCACTGCCGCACCCGCTGGCCGTTCGGCCCGCTGCTGCGCCAGGAACTGCGCGGCCTGCTCGGCATCGGCTCCGCGGTCTGTGCCACCGGCGCGGTGATGGCGCTGGGGGTCGCCGTCGCCGGGCTGTGGGCGCTGCCCGTCTTCTGCCTGCCGCTGCTCCTCGTCCAGCTGACCGTCCGCCGGTACGCGGCCGTGCGCGCCACCTACCGGCAGACCATCGCCTCCCTCGCCCGCGCCACCGAGATCGCCGGCTGCACCCCCGCCGGGCACGCCCACCGGGTCGCCGCGCTCAGCGTCGACGTCGGCCGCGAGCTCGGCCTGACCGGGCCCGAGCTGACCGTCCTGGAGTACGCGGCCCTCATGCACGACATCGGCCAGCTCAGCCTGGTCGACCCCGTCCCGGCGGGCGCCACCGCCGCCCTGCCCGCCGCCGAGCAGCGGCGCATCGCCCTGCTCGGCGGGGCCGTCGTCCGGCAGACCGGCGTGGACGCGGCCGTCGCCGTCGTCGTGGAGCGGCAGGCCGACCCCTGCCCCGAGCAACCGCTGGCGGCCCGCATCGTGCGGGCCGTGAACGCCTACGAGGAGAAGGCCCGGGACGCCGGCCCCGAGGGCCCGCTGCGCGCGCTGGAGGAGCTGCGGCTGGGCACCGCCGGTGACTACGCTCCCGAGGTCGTGGAGTCGCTCGCCCGGGTCCTGGCCCGGCCCCGCGGCTGGCGCGCGACCGTCCCGGCCCGCGGCGGGCCGAGACGAACGGGACTGTCTGACCCCGCTCCCGGCTGGGTAACCCATGGGTAATGAGCGACTCTCCCGCCGTACGTGGTTGGATGCGAGGGAGAGGGCGTCCGGGGGCACAAGCCAGCCCACAGCGGGAAATGGAACTGGCAGGCGGGAATCGTGAGGATCTTCGGCAAGGCACGGCACCGGCCCTCCGCCTCCTGGCGGCAGGCCACCGACCGCGCGTTCACACTCATCGGCGACGGCCGGTACGAGGACGCGGGCGAGCTGCTGACCCGCGCCGCCGACCTGGAGCCCTGGCTGGCGGAGTCCTGGTTCAACCTCGCCCTGCTGCACAAGTTCCGGCACGACTGGGAACAGGCTCGCGCCGCCGGTCTGCGCGCCGTCGCCCTGCTCGACCGGGAGGCCGGCGCTCCCGACTGGTGGAACGTCGGTATCGCCGCGACCGCCCTCCAGGACTGGCCGCTGGCCCGCCGCGCCTGGCAGGCGTACGGGCTGAAGGTGCCCGGCGGGGCCGCCGTCTCCGGTGAGCCGCTCGGCATGGAGCTGGGCAGCGCGGCCGTACGGCTGTCCCCGGAGGGCGAGGCCGAGGTCGTGTGGGGCCGCAGGCTGGACCCGGCGCGGATGGAGGTGCTGTCCATCCCGCTGCCCTCGTCCGGGCGGCGCTGGGGCGAGGTCGTGCTGCACGACGGCGTCCCGCACGGCGAGCGCACGACGTCCGCCGGGCACACCTACCCGGTCTTCGACGAGATCGAACTGTGGGCGCCGTCCCCCGTCCCCACCTGGGTGGTCCTGCTGGAGGCGGCCACCGAGGCGGACCGGGACGCGCTGGAGCAGCTGGCCTCCGACGCCGGGTTCGCCGCGGAGGACTGGTCGTCGTCGGTGCGGCTGCTGTGCCGGACGTGCTCGGAGTCGCGGATGCCGTCCGACGAGGGCGACGGGGTGCACCTGGACCCGCACGACCACAGCGAGCCGGGGCATCCCGGGCCGCTGGGGCACCGGACGGACGGGCAGTTGTGGGTGCCCGAGCGGGAGTGCGGGGTCGCGGCGCCGGTCTCGCTCGTGCGCGGGCTGCTGGACGGCTGGGTCGCGGACAGCCCGGACTCGCGGGACTGGCGGGATCTGGAAGAGGTCTGCTGACCGGTCGCCGTACCCTGTATCAGCAACATCTCCCCCTGTTCTTTGAGGAAGGCGTACGTCGGTCATGGCGCACCAGGACACCGATCAGCAGCACGCGGGCGTGCTCCCCGTCGACGACGAGGGGTACGTCGTCGACACGGAGGACTGCGAGGAGCGCGAGCAGGCCTGGCGCGGGCGCGGCACCTCGCGGCCGATCACGGTCGTCGGCAACCCGGTGCTGCACAAGGAGTGCCGGGACGTCACCGAGTTCGGCGAGGAGCTCCAGCAGCTGGTCGCCGACATGTTCGCCAGCCAGCGCACCGCCGAGGGCGTGGGCCTGGCCGCCAACCAGATCGGTGTCGACCTGAAGGTCTTCGTCTACGACTGCCAGGACGACGAGGGTGTCCGCCACGTCGGCGTGATCTGCAACCCCAGGCTCGTCGACCTGCCCGCCGAGCGGCGCCGGCTGGACGACAGCAACGAGGGCTGCCTGTCCGTGCCGACGGCCTACGCGTCCCTCGCGCGCCCCGACTACGCCGAGGTGACCGGCCAGGACGAGCAGGGCAACCCTGTCAAGGTCCGCGGCACCGGCTACTTCGCACGTTGTCTGCAGCACGAGACCGACCACCTCTACGGCTACCTGTACATCGACCGGCTGTCGAAGCGGGACCGCAAGGACGCGCTGCGGCAGATGGCCGAGAACGAGCCGCGCTACCCCGTGGTCGCCAACGACTGACCAGCGCAGGGCACATGGGCGCCCGGCCGGGATCCTTCCCGCCCGGGCGCCTTCGCGTTGCCGCTCCTCGCTCGTGCGTGCGTCGTACACCCGCTCCCCTGCGGGTTCCTGGTGATCCTTAATCAGTCACACAAGGGGGATTCTCGGCACCTTGGGTAGTGAATGAGGCAAATCCGTTCCCATGACGGTCAGTTGTGGTGCTGAATAGAAGTACGGGGATACGCATGGCGCACGCCCGGCGCAACAGCGGGGCGTGCGCTCCTGGCGGCTGGAAGGGGTTTGTACGTGCAGGCTTTCCCACACAGCACCACAGTGACCCGGACGGCGGTCGCGGTCCCGCCCTCACTGGCGCTCCCGGTGATCGAATCGTCCTTTCCCCGGCGACTGCATCCGTATTGGCCGCGCCTCCAGGAGAACACGCGGCTCTGGTTGCTGGAAAAGCGGCTCATGCCCGCGGACAAGGTGCGTGAATATGCCGACGGCCTGTGCTACACGGACCTCATGGCCGGCTACTACACCGAGGCCGCCGACGAGGTCCTCCAGGCCATAGCCGACTACAGCGCGTGGTTCTTCGTCTGGGACGACCGCCACGACCGCGACATCGTGCACGGCCGGGCCGGCGACTGGCGGCGGCTGAGACACCGTCTGCACGCGGCTCTGGACGCGCCCAGGCACCATGTGCACCATCCCGACCCACTGGTCGCGGGCTTCGCCGACAGCGTGCTGCGGCTGTACGCCTTCCTGCCGCGCACCTGGAACCTGCGGTTCGCCCGGCACTTCCACGCGGTGGTCGAGGCCTACGACCGTGAATTCCGCAACCGCGTCGAAGGATACGTACCCGGCGTCGAGGAATATCTGGCCCTGCGCCGCCTGACCTTCGCCCACTGGATATGGACGGACCTGCTCGAGACCAGTGCCGGGTGCGAACTCCCGGACGCCGTGCGGAAAGACCCGGCCTATCGTCGGGCAGCCCTCCTCAGTCAGGAATTCGCCGCCTGGTACAACGATCTCTGCTCGCTGCCGAAGGAAATAGCGGGCGACGAGGTCCACAATCTCGGGATCAGCCTCATCACCCATGAGGGGCTGACTCTCGAGGAAGCGGTGGACGACGTCAGGCGGCGCGTCGAGGAATGCGTCGTGGAATTCCTCGACGCCGAACGGGACGCCCTGCGGCTCGCCCAGGACATCGACGACGGAACCGCCCGCGGCACAGAACTCGGCGCCGCCGTCCGCAGTTGCGTCGGCGCCATGCGCAACTGGTTCAGCTCCGTCTACTGGTTCCACCACGAGTCCGGCCGGTACATGGTCGACAACTGGGACGACCGGTCCACGCCCCCGTACGTCACGAACGAAGCGGCAGGTGAGAAATGACCGTCGAGTCGGTGCAGCCCGCGCCCCCCGCAACGGCCGCGCTGCGCGAACCGCCCCTGGCCCCGGGTGCCGTACCGGTCCTCGGGCACGGCCTGAAACTGGTGCGCGACCCGCTCGCCTTCATGTCCGGGCTGCGCGACCACGGTGACATCGTGCGCCTGCGGCTCGGCCCCAAGACGGTGTACGCCGTCACCACGCCCGCGCTCACCGGCGCCCTGGCCCTCAGCCCCGGCTTCAGCATCGCCGGCCCCCTGTGGGAGTCCCTCGAGGGCCTGCTCGGCAAGGAGGGCGTGGCCACCGCCAACGGCTCCCGGCACCGCCGCCAGCGGCGCACCATCCAGCCCGCGTTCCGGCTCGACGCGATACCGCGGTACGGCCCGGTCATGGAGGAGGAGGCGCACGGGCTCACCGAACGCTGGAAACCGGGCGAGACCATCGACTGCACCTCCGAGTCCTTCCGGGTCGCCGTCCGTATCGCCGCCCGCTGTCTGTTGCGCGGCGACTACATGGACGAGCGCGCGGAACGGCTCAGCACCGATCTCGCCACCGTCTTCCGCGGTATGTACCGCAGGATGGTGATCCCGCTGGGACCGCTCTACCGGCTGCCGTTTCCGGCCAACCGGGAATTCAACCGGGCGCTGGCCGATCTGCATCTGCTGGTGGACGAGATCGTCGCCGAGAGGAGGGCATCTGGTCAAAAGCCGGACGATTTGCTGACGGCATTGCTGGAGGCGAAGGACGACAATGGCGAGCCCATCGGGGAACAGGAGATCCACGACCAGGTCGTCGCGATCCTCACTCCCGGCAGCGAAACAGTCGCGTCCACGGTCATGTGGCTGCTCCAGGTCCTCGCCGCGCATCCGGAACACGCCGAGAGGGTACGGACCGAGGTCGAATCCGTGACCGGTGGCCGGCCGGTCGGATTCGAGCACGTACGTGCGCTGAGGCACACCAACAATGTCGTCGTCGAGGCCATGCGGCTCAGGCCCGCCGTATGGATATTGACGCGCCGCGCGGTCACGGACGCCGCACTCGGCGGCTATCGCATTCCGGCCGGGGCGGACATCGTCCACAGCCCGTACGCCATCCAGCGCGACGCCCGTTCCTACGCCCGCCACCTCGACTTCGACCCCGACCGCTGGCTGCCCGAGCGGGCCGGTGAGGTGCCGAAGTACGCCATGAGCCCGTTCAGCGTGGGCAATCGCAAGTGCCCCAGCGACCACTTCTCCATGACCCAGCTGAGCCTGATCACTGCGGCGATCTCGGCCAAGTACCGCTTCGAGCGGGCCGCCGGATCCGACGAGAGCACCCGTGTGGGTATCACGCTGCGCCCGCAGAACCTGCTGCTGCGGCCGATGCCCTGGTAGGCCGCCGGTAGGCCTGGGGCGTCGTGCCCAGCGCCCGCACGAACTGGTGACGCAGCGCCGCGGCCGTCCCGAATCCCGTCCGCCAGGCGATGGCGTCCATGGTCTCGTCCGTGCCCTCCAGCAGCTCCTGCGCCAGCAGCACCCGCTGGCGCAGGATCCACCGGTACGGAGTGGTCCCCGTCTCCTGCTGGAAACGCCGGGCGAAGGTGCGCGGCGCCATGTGGGCACGGGCGGCGAGCTGTTCGACGGTCACCTCCCGGTCGAGGTGCGCCTCCATCCACGCCAGCACCTCCCCGACCGTGTCGCAGGGAGCCTTCGGCAGGGGGCGCTCGATGAACTGCGCCTGCCCGCCGTCCCGGTGCGGCGGCACCACCATCCGGCGGGCGATCTTGTTGGCCACCTCCGGGCCCTGTTCCTTGCGCACGATGTGCAGACAGGCGTCGATGCCCGCGGCGGTGCCGGCGGAGGTGATGACCGGGTCCTCGTCCACATAGAGCACGTCCGGCTCGGCCCGGAGCCGGGGATAGGCCCGGGCGAGCTGCTCGGCGTGGTGCCAGTGCACCGCGCACCGCCGTCCGTCCAGCAGTCCCGCCGCGGCGAGGACGAACACGCCGGAGCAGACGCTGAGCACCCGGGTGCCCCGGTCGACGGCCCGTCGCAGCGCCGTCAGCAGTTCCTCCGGGAACGCGCGCTCCGCGTAGCCCTGCCCGGCGGGGACGGCGATCAGGTCGGCCTCCTCCAGCCGCTCCAGCCCGTACGGGGTGGACACGGTGAACCCGCAGTGGGTGGCGAGCGAGGGCCCCGCCGCGGAGACCACGGCGAAGTCGTACACCGGCAGTCCGTCGTCGCTGCGGTCGATGCCGAACACCTCGCACACGACACCCAGCTCGAAGGGCTGCACCCCGTCCAGCAGCACGGCGGCCACGTTCTTCAGCATGCGGCCAGTGTGCCCCAGCGGTGGCAGTAATTCGAGGGTCTACGGCAGTCCTGCCACTCCCGGTCAGGGGCGTCCGGCGCGACAGTGGTGTCCATGAACGCAAACCAGATCGAAGGTCTCATCGGACTGCTCACCACCCTCGTGATCCTGGTCCTCCTGGTCCTCCCGTCCGCGCTCGGCGTCGTGCGCGACCGGCGCATCGACCGGCAGCTCAGGGAGGTCCAGGAGGACCGGGGAGACGGGAGGGATCAGAAGTCCTCGTCCAGGTCGACCGTGCCCTCCACCGCCACCTGGTACGCCGACGGACGGCGCTCGAAGAAGTTCGTCAGCTCCTGAACGCCCTGCAGCTCCATGAAGGAGAAGGGGTTCTGCGAGCCGTACACCGGGGCGAAACCGAGGCGCGTGAGGCGCTGATCGGCGACGCACTGGAGGTACTGGCGCATGGAGTCGGTGTTCATGCCGGGAAGGCCGTCACCGCACAGGTCGCGGGCGAACTGGAGCTCGGCCTCGACGGCCTCCCCGAGCATGTCGGTGACCTCCTGCCGCAGCGCGTCGTCGAACAGCTCCGGCTCCTCCTTGCGGACGGTGTCGACGACGTCGAACGCGAAGGACATGTGCATCGTCTCGTCACGGAACACCCAGTTGGTGCCCGTGGCCAGGCCGTGGAGCAGGCCGCGGCTGCGGAACCAGTAGACGTAGGCGAAGGCGCCGTAGAAGAACAGGCCCTCGATGCAGGCCGCGAAGCAGATCAGGTTCAGCAGGAAGCGGCGGCGGTCGGCCCCCGTCTCCAGCCGGTCGATCTTCTCCACCTCGTTGATCCACTTGAAGCAGAACCCGGCCTTCTCCCGGATGGAGGGGATGTTCTCCACGGCGGCGAACGCGGCGGTGCGGTCGTCCGGGTCGGGGAGATAGGTGTCCAGGAGGGTCAGATAGAACTGGACATGGACGGCCTCCTCGAAGAGCTGCCGGCTCAAGTAGAGCCGCGCCTCGGGGGAGTTGATGTGCTTGTAGAGCGTCAGCACCAGGTTGTTGGCGACGATCGAGTCACCCGTCGCGAAGAAGGCGACCAGCCGGCCGATGAGGTGCTGCTCCTCCGGCGTCAGCCGGGCCAGGTCGGCGACGTCGGAGTGGAGGTCGACCTCCTCCACGGTCCAGGTGTTCTTGATGGCGTCCCGGTAGCGCTCGTAGAAGTCGGGGTAGCGCATGGGGCGCAGCGTCAGCTCGAAGCCCGGGTCGAGGAGCCGGGTGGTACGGGTGGTCATTACTGGCAGGCCTCGCAGGACTCGGGGTTCTCCAGGGAGCAGGCGACCGCGTCGGGGTCGGCGGCCTGCTGCACGGGGATGGCGGGCTGCGCCTGGGCGGCGCGGGCGATGCGCGTCGCGGGGCGCGAGCGCAGGTAGTACGTCGTCTTCAGCCCGGACTTCCAGGCGTACGCGTACATCGAGGAGAGCTTGCCGATGGTCGGCGTCTCCAGGAACAGGTTCAGCGACTGCGCCTGGTCGAGGAACGGGGTGCGGGCGGCGGCCATGTCGATGAGGCCGCGCTGCGGGATCTCCCAGGCCGTGCGGTACAGCCGGCGCACCTCCTCGGGGATCCAGGAGAAGTCCTGCACCGAGCCGTTGGCGTCGCGCAGCGCCTCGCGGGTGCGCGCGTCCCACACGCCGAGGTCCTTCAGCTCCCGCACCAGGTAGGAGTTGACCTGGAGGAACTCCCCGGACAGCGTCTCGCGCTTGAACAGGTTCGACACCTGCGGCTCGATGCACTCGTACACCCCCGCGATCGAGGCGATCGTGGCCGTCGGAGCGATGGCCAGGAGCAGCGAGTTGCGCATGCCCGTCCGCGCGATGCGCTCGCGCAGCGCGTCCCACCGCTCCGGCCAGGTGAGGCCGACGTCGTAGTGGTCGGGGTGGAGCACCCCGCGGGCGGTGCGGGTCCGCTCCCAGGCGGGCAGCGGGCCGTTGCGCTCGGCGAGCTCGGCGGAGGCCTCGTACGCCGCGAGCATGATGCGCTCGGCGATCCGCGTCGACAGGGCCCTGGCCCCGGCGGAGTCGAAGGGCAGGCGCAGCTTGAAGAAGACGTCCTGGAGGCCCATCGCGCCCAGGCCGACCGGGCGCCACCTGGCGTTGGAGCGGCCCGCCTGCTCGGTCGGGTAGAAGTTGATGTCCACCACGCGGTCGAGGAAGGTGACAGCCGTCCGGACCGTCTCGTCCAGCCGCTCCCAGTCGATGTCCCCGTCGCGTACGAAGGCGCCGAGGTTGACCGAGCCGAGGTTGCAGACGGCCGTCTCGCCGTCGTCGGTGACCTCCAGGATCTCCGTGCAGAGGTTCGAGGAGTGGATGACGCTGCCCGGTTCGGCGGTCTGGTTGGCGGTGCGGTTGGCGGCGTCCTTGAACGTCATCCAGCCGTTGCCGGTCTGGGCGAGGGTGCGCATCATCCGGCCGTACAGGTCGCGCGCCGGGATCGTCTTCCTGGCCAGCCCGGCCGCCTCGGCCCGGCGGTAGGCGGCGTCGAACTCCT
This sequence comes from Streptomyces sp. Y20, assembly GCF_043195475.1. Lineage (NCBI taxonomy): Bacteria > Bacillati > Actinomycetota > Actinomycetes > Kitasatosporales > Streptomycetaceae > Streptomyces > Streptomyces sp. Y20. Next base: position 365,197 of record NZ_JBIDDP010000007.1, on the reverse strand, counting down.
CGCCCCACAGGTCGACCAGCTCGGGTACGTCGGCAGGCGAGAACAGCGACCACTGCTGGTCGGCGCTGACCCGGCGCATGAACTCGTCCGGCACCCAGTGCGCCAGGTTGAGGTTGTGGGTGCGCCGGGCGTCCTCGCCGGTGTTGTCCCGCAGCTCCAGGAACTCCTCGATGTCCGAGTGCCAGGTCTCCAGGTAGACCGCCGCCGCGCCCTTGCGCCGGCCGCCCTGGTTCACCGCGGCCACCGAGGCGTCCAGCGTCTTCAGGAACGGCACGATGCCGTTGGAGTGGCCGTTCGTGCCCCGGATCAGCGAACCGCGCGAACGGATGCGGGAGTACGACAGACCGATGCCGCCGGCGTGCTTGGAGAGGCGGGCGACCTGGTGGTAGCGGTCGTAGATGGAGTCCAGCTCGTCCAGCGGGGAGTCGAGCAGATAGCACGACGACATCTGCGGGTGCCGGGTGCCGGAGTTGAACAGGGTGGGGGAGGAGGGCAGATAGTCCAGGCGGCTCATCAGCCGGTACAGCGCCGCGACCTCGTCCACGGCCCGGCTCGTGTCGTCCTCGGCGAGGCCGCTCGCCACCCGCAGCATGAAGTGCTGGGGAGTCTCGATGACCTTGCGGGTCATCGGGTGCCGCAGCAGGTAGCGGCTGTGCAGGGTGCGCAGGCCGAAGTAGCCGAACCGGTCGTCGGCCGTGCCGTCGACCAGCGCGTCGAGCCGCTCGGCGTGCAGCCGGACGAACGCGGCGGTGCGGTCGGCGATGAGGCCTTCCCGGTGTCCGACCGCGACGGACCCGGTGAACGACGTCACGCCCTGCGAGGCGGCCTCGTCCCGGATCGCGAGGGTCAGCAGCCGGGCGGCCAGCTTCGAGTACGCGGGGTCCTCGGAGATCAGGCCGGCGGCGGCTTCCGTGGCCAGCTCCCGCAGCTCCGTCTCGTCGGCCCGCGCGGACCGGCCGCGCAGCGCGGCGGCGGCGACCCGGCCGGGGTCGGCGTCGGGCAGGTCGGCGGTCAGCTCGGTCAGGGTCCGCAGCAGCGCGGTACCGGGGCCGTCGGTCTTCAGTTCGGTGACTGAAGCCGGGTCGGCTGGCGCGATGGTCACGTGGGGCTCTCCCTCGCTCGGCACGGGGCCTGGCGGAGGGCAGGGGCAGCCACGAGCGCACACGGCGTCGCGTCCACCGGCCCACTCCACGAGGCCCGGACGTCACAGGCACCCGGACCGGACGGCCGGGCGCGCTGTCGGCAGGACCTCGGACTGGAACAGGCGTGCGGAAACACGCGAGTACACCGTTGCGGGACAGTTCCGGACTCGCACCGGATTCCCCTGCGGCGACAGCGAGCATGAGCATACATCTGGTGCCGGGCTGCCGTGTCACCCCCAGATGTTGTGTCGGTCCGGTGCCGGAGGGGTGACTCGCGGGGTGGAACCCGGGCCTGCCGGGACCGGTCGGCGGGGGCGGGCGCGCACGGCGCCGGGGCACCGGGGAGGGCGCGGGGCGGCGGTCCTCGAGGGGTGCGGGCCACCGGGGAGGGCGCGTGGCGGCGGTGCGCCGGTGCGCGGGCGCGGGTACGGCAGCGGGCCGCCGGAGGGTGACCTCCGGCGGCCCGGCGGGGTGTGGGTGCTCTCTGCGGGAACCTCAGTGGGCGGCGCCCGCGGTGGCCGGCGGCAGCTCCACCTGGACGCCCGGGTCACCCGCGTCGGCCGTGTAGTCCTCCGGCCTGGTCTCGTCGACGCCCTCGGGGGCCTTGACGGCCTTCAGGACGAAGGTCGCGACCACGGTCACCAGGACGTTGAGGACGAACGCCGTGAGGCCGATGTAGCCGATCTCACCGATGCCGGGGATCTCCTTGGCGTTGCCGCCGAAGTGCTTCTGCGTCGGCGAGGCGATCCCGTAGGCGGCCAGCGTGCCGTAGACCATGCCGACCGCCCAGCCGGCGAGCAGTGCCCAGCGGTGGAACCAGCGGGTGAACAGGCCGCCGACCAGGGCCGGGAACGTCTGGAGGATCCAGATGCCGCCGAGGAGCTGGAAGTTGATGGCGACCGTCTTGTCCATGGTGAGGACGAAGGCCAGGGCGCCCACCTTCACCAGCAGCGACACGATCTTGGAGACCCGGGTCTCCTGCTGCGGCGTGGCGTCCGGCTTGATGAAGTCCTTGTAGATGTTGCGGGTGAAGAGGTTCGCCGCCGCGATGGACATGATGGCCGCGGGCACGAGCGCGCCGATGCCGATCGCCGCGAAGGCCACGCCCGCGAACCAGTCCGGGAACATGTCCTCGAACAGCTGCGGGATCGCCAGCTGCCCGTTGGTGACCTTGACCCCGGCCGCGATCGCCATGAAGCCCAGCAGCGCCAGCAGGCCCAGCATGAGGGAGTACAGCGGCAGGATCGTGGTGTTGCGGCGGATCACCTCACGGCTCCTGGACGACAGGGTCGCGGTGATCGAGTGGGGGTACATGAACAGGGCCAGCGCGGAGCCGAGGGCCAGCGTGGCGTACGTCCACTGGCCCCCGGGAGCCGGCACGACCCCGCCCACGCCCGTGGCCGAGAACTTCTCGCCGGCCTTGGCGAAGATGTCGTCGAACCCGCCCAGCTTGACCGGGATGTAGATGATCGCCACCGCGATGACGATGTAGATCAGCGTGTCCTTCACGAACGCGATCAGGGCCGGGGCGCGCAGACCCGAGGAGTAGGTGTAGGCCGCCAGCACACCGAAGGCGATCAGCAGCGGCAGGTCCTTCACGAACCAGTTGGTGTTCTCGCCGCCGCCGACGCCCATCACGTCCAGCACGGCCTGGATGCCGACGAGCTGGAGCGCGATGTACGGCATCGTCGCCAGGATGCCGGTGACGGCCACCGCCAGCGACAGCCCCTTGGACCCGAACCGTCCGCGCACGAAGTCGGAGGTCGTGACGTACCCGTGGCGGTGCGAGACCGACCACAGCCGGGGCAGGAAGGTGAAGATCAGCGGGTACACCAGGATCGTGTACGGCACCGCGAAGAAGCCGGACGCGCCCGCCGCGTAGATCGCTGCCGGGACGGCCACGAAGGTGTACGCCGTGTACAGGTCGCCGCCGAGCAGGAACCAGGTGACCCAGGTGCCGAAGGACCGGCCGCCCAGGCCCCACTCGTCCAGGGTCTGCTCGTTGTCGGTCCTGCGCCAGCGCGCGGCCAGGAAGCCCATGACCGTGACGGCCAGGAAGAAGAAGATGAAGACGCCGAGCGCGACGCCGTTGACGCCGTCCTTCACTTCGCCGCCTCCTCGTCCCGGCCGGCGGCGGACCTGCCGCGGGCACGCTGGTCGCGCTGCCACAGCTGGTACGCGAGCATCGTGAGCGCGGTGGAGATCAGCACCCAGAGCATCTGGTACCAGTAGAAGAACGGGATCCCGACGAACGTGGGGTCCGTATCGGCGTAGGAGCCGACCCACAGCATCGCCACGAAGGGCGCGACGAGACACAGGGCGATCACCACCCTGGCCGGTGTCACCACCGGTGGCCTCACTTCAGGCGTTTCGGACATGCCACGGCTCCGTCCCCTCGCTGATCACCTGTGTAATGCGCAGGCAATCTAGGTGACGGCGTCGTACCAGTGGAAGCCCTCGTCCGCATGTCGGTATATCGATTCGGCGAACGCGGCACCCCGTCCTACTCCACGGGCCGCTTCAGCCGTGCCACGAACTTGTACCTGTCCCCGCGGTACACCGAGCGCACCCACTCCACCGGATGGCCGCTGCGGTCCAGGGAGTGCCGGGAGAGCATCAGCATCGGCAGGCCCACGTCGGTGCCGAGCAGCCCGGCCTCGCGCGGGGTGGCCAGGGAGGTCTCGATGGTCTCCTCGGCCTCGGCGAGGTGGACGTCGTAGACCTCCGCGAGCGCGGTGTACAGCGAGGTGTACTTCGCCAGCGACCGCCGCAGGGCCGGGAAGCGCTTGGCCGACAGATGGGTGGTCTCGATCGCCATCGGCTCGGCGTTGGCCATGCGCAGCCGCTCGATGCGCAGCACACGGCCGCCGGCGGTGATGTCGAGCAGCCCGGCGAGCCGGTCGTCGGCCGTGACGTACCCGATGTCCAGCAGCTGCGAGGTCGGCTCCAGGCCCTGGGCCCGCATGTCCTCGGTGTAGGAGGTGAGCTGGAGCGCCTGGGAGACCTTGGGCTTGGCCACGAAGGTGCCCTTGCCCTGGATGCGTTCGAGCCGGCCCTCCACGACCAGTTCCTGGAGTGCCTGGCGGACCGTGGTGCGGGAGGTGTCGAACTCGGCGGCCAGGGTGCGCTCGGGCGGGACCGGCGTGCCCGGTGCCTGCGTCTCCGTCATGTCGAGCAGATGCTTCTTCAAGCGGTAGTACTTGGGCACGCGCGCGGTACGGACGGTCGTGCCGGTTTCGTTCTCCGCACTGCTGACGTCGGTGCTCATGCTCTGCCTTCCCGGCTCCGAGTGCCGAAAGCGACCGACGTCCCATCGGCCACGGCACACATCGTGGCACGGGTTGCCGTGTCGGGACTCCCCCCGCACGCTCCGTGATCCCCTCTGTATACCGTCGCGCCCCCCGTTGGTCTAGTCCATCGCGGGCGCCGGAGACCGCGGGTGGCGGCGTGCCCGTCTCCCCCTCGCACGCCTCCCCGCCTCCCGTACCCCTCTTCCCCGGCTAGATCCCCTGCCACTCCGGCTTGCCGGCGTACGCGTGCCGGAAATAGCCGGCCAGCTTCAGCTTGGACGCGGCGGCCTCGTCGACGACGACCGTGGCGTGCGGGTGGAGCTGGAGCGCGGAGGCCGGGCAGACCGCCGCGACCGGACCCTCGACCGTCGCGGCGACCGCGTCCGCCTTGCCCTCGCCCGTGGCCAGCAGCACCAGGTGCCGGGCCTCCAGGATGGTCCCGATGCCCTGGGTGATGACGTGGTGCGGAACCTGCTCGATGTCGCCGCCGAAGAAGCGGGCGTTGTCGATGCGGGTCTGCTCGGTCAGCGTCTTGATCCGGGTGCGGGAGGCGAGCGAGGAGCACGGCTCGTTGAACCCGATGTGCCCGTCGGTGCCGATGCCGAGCAGTTGCAGGTCCACCCCGCCGGCCTCGACGAGCGCACGGTCGTACGCCTCGCACGCCGCCTGGACGTCCTCCGCCGTGCCGTCCGGTCCCACGAACGCGTCCATGCCTATGCCGAGCGGCTCCAGCACCTCGCGGCGCAGCACCGAGCGGTAGGACTCCGGGTGGTCGGCGGGCAGGCCCACGTACTCGTCGAGCTGCGCTATCCGCGCGTGGGAGGCGTCCACGGCACCGGAGCGCACCTTGGCGGTCAGCGCCTGGTAGACGGGCACCGGGGTCGAGCCGGTGGCCACGCCGAGCAGCGCGGCGGGCTTGCGTCGCAGCAGCTGCGCCATGGCCTCGGCGATCAGCTCGCCGCCCGCCGCGGAGTCCGGGACGATGACAACTTCCACGCTGGGCCTGCCGTTCTGAAGGGGGCTGTATCCGTCTCCATGTGGTTTAGACCAATCTAGCAGAATCGGTGTTCCCGGGCGCGGGGGGAAAGGGACGGGGCCGAGGGGGGACGGGGGTGTGCGGCCGCGTCCCGGCAGGGCCGTGACGCCGCGAGCCGGGGGGAGCCGGAGGTCCTCCTGGAAATTGCCGTCGCCATCCGGCCCCACGAGTGACCCGGGCGGGCTAGGCTCTCTGGCATCGCGTGCCAGTGGTCCGCGGCGTTCGCCCCCACCATGGACACGCCCTCATGGTCTAGTCCACAATCCAAGAGAACAGGTCTCCGTCTTCCCCGCACAGGAAGGCGGACCGAGGAACCGGGCTCTCTGCCCTGACTGTCCCGGCTCCTCGACCTTCGGCCGACCGGGACCGCACACCCCACGGCCGATGATGCTCCGGGCTGCGGTGCCGGGAGGGTTGAGGGTCCCTTCCAGGCGCCGCGGCCCGCGGGTGTTTTTCGGCCACCCGTGAGGCCCCGGGTACGCTCGCACACGTGCCCTCCATGAACGAACTCGTACGCCAGCACACCGCCCTCGACGACTCCGATCTCGAGTGGCTCCACCTGCTGGTCTCGGAGTGGCAGCTGCTCTCCGACCTCTCCTTCGCCGACCTCGTCCTGTGGGTCCCCACCAGTGACGGCACCCGGTACGTGTCGGTCGCCCAGATGCGCCCCAACACCGGCCCCACCTCCTACCAGGACGACATGGTCGGCCACCTGGTCCCCCGCGGCCGGCGGCCCATGCTGGACGCGGCGCTCGACGAGGGCCGGATCGTGCGCGAGGGCGACCCGGAGTGGCGCGAAGAGGTCCCCGTACGGGTCGAGTCCATCCCCGTACGCCGGGAGGGCCGCGTCCTCGGTGTGATCGCCCGCAACACCAACCTGCTCACCGTCCGCACGCCGAGCCGGCTGGAGCTGACCTACCTCCAGAGCGCCTCCGACCTCGCGCAGATGATCGCCGCCGGTTCCTTCCCGTTCCCCGACCAGCAGGTCGACATGGACGCCTCCCCGCGTGCCGGTGACGGCCTGATCCGGCTGGACGCGGACGGCATCGTCCAGTACGCCTCCCCGAACGCCCTGTCCGCCTACCACCGCCTCGGTCTCGCCGCCGACCTGGTCGGTCACCACCTCGGCCGCACCACCGCCGAACTCGCCCCCACCCGGGGGCCGGTGGACGAGGCGCTGGCGAAGGCGGCCAGCGGCTGGGCGCCGCGCGAGTTCGAGATCGAGGCCCACGACGGGGTCATCCAGTTCCGGGCCATCCCGCTCAAGCCCAAGGGGACCCGCATCGGTTCACTGGTGCTGTGCCGGGACGTCACCGAACTCCGCCGTCGCGAGCGTGAACTGATCACCAAGGACGCCACCATCCGGGAGATCCACCACCGGGTGAAGAACAACCTCCAGACGGTCGCCGCCCTGCTCCGGCTCCAGGCCCGGCGCATCGACTCCGAGAGCGGCCGGGAGGCGCTGGAGGAGGCGGTCCGCCGAGTCGGCTCCATCGCCATCGTCCATGAGACGCTGTCTCAGAATCTGGATGAGCGGGTGGAGTTCGACGACATCGCCGACCGGGTGCTCGCGATGGTCGCCGAGATCTCCCCGGGCAAGGTGGCCGGCCGGCGCACGGGACGGTTCGGCATACTCGACGCCGAGGTGGCCACCCCGTTGTCGATGGTGCTCACCGAGGTGCTCCAGAACGCGCTGGAGCACGGCTTCCGCGAGGGCGACACGGGCACGGTCGAGGTCTCCGCGGTGCGCGGGGGTACCACCAAGGAGGCCCGCCTCCTGGTCACGGTCCAGGACGACGGTGTCGGTCTGCCCGCGGGCTTCGACCCGCACAAGTCGGGCAACCTCGGGCTCCAGATCGTACGGACGCTCGTCGAGGGCGAGTTGGGTGGGACCTTCGACATGGTGCCGGCGCCGGGGCGGGGGACACGGGTGATCCTGGATGTCCCGGTGCGCGCGGACAAGTGAGCCCGGTCGCCTCGCCGGCTGGCGCGCCCCGGCCGCGCGGGGGACCGGGGACAGCAAAAAGCCCCGGACCGCCATTGGTCCGAGGCTGATGCTCGTTGCTGCTCCGCTGTGTCGCTAAGCGCATCGGGGGATACTGCGCGCTGCGGCTCGGGGGCGGGAGAAGCGTGCGTGCTGCACGCGCCGCCAAGCTCAGGCCGTCAAGAGGGGTGGGATGTCAGGCAGAGGCCTGACGGGCCCGGTTGCGGGCGGCGCGGCGCTTCATGGCACGGCGCTCGTCCTCGCTGAGACCACCCCAGACGCCGGAGTCCTGACCGGACTCGAGCGCCCACTGCAGACACTGCTCGATCACCGGGCAGCGGCGGCAGACGGCCTTGGCTTCCTCGATCTGCAGCAGCGCAGGACCGGTGTTGCCGATGGGGAAGAAGAGCTCGGGGTCTTCCTCGCGGCAAACGGCGTTGTGACGCCAGTCCATGGCTGCTACCTCTCCTTGGTATTACGTGCGGATTGCTTGTGAATGTGAACGCTTTCACGAATCCCTCAACAAGTGAAGGGCCGATCGCCGAGTCTCCCCGGCGTGGTCCTGTGGATTGAAGAGGGGTTCTGATGATCAGTGGAGGCCGGTGTTGCGGGCCGTCCCGATCGCCACGTAGAGACTCGCAAACCTCGGCGGCGGATACAACCCCTTCCTGAAGATTTTTTTTGATTCCTCGGTGTCGACTAGGTCACAGCCGTACTTCTATGGGGTGGATCCTGGCCTAAACGTTCGAGTGAAAGGACTTTCGCCCGTTCCGCTCACACAATCACACGCAGTGCACGGCGTACGCCTGTGAACGTCACGCTCGTACGCAGCCCCAGATGGTCACCGTCCATCTGAAGGGGCAGGGGCGCCTTCGAATGCAAGGTGAACTGGTCCAGATCGTGCAGCGCGACGGCGTGCTTGCCATGGGGTCCGCGCTCGGGGGACGAAGCGAGCAACTGGGTGCCATACCGGACAACCGCAGCCGTCGACAGGCGGCTGAGACCGAGCACGTCGATGCCGGCGTCGAACGACGCCCTGGGGGACGTGTACATGGGGCGATTGCCGAGATACGTCCACGGGGACGTGTTCGAGACTATGGCGACCACGAGATCTTCGACCGGGTCCGCGCCCGGTCGTTCCAGCGTGATCGTGCCGTGCCGGCGGTTCGACTCACCGACGAACTGCCGGACCACCTGGCGGACGTAGAGCGCGTGCGTCGACTTCTTCCCGCGCTCGCGCTGCTGCTCGACCCGCCCCACCACGCCCGCGTCGAACCCCAGCCCGGCGTTGAAGGTGAACCAGCGGGCCGGCACCGCCTCGTCCTCGGTGCCCCGCGGACCCGAGGTCAGACCGAGGCCGACGATCCGCTCGCTGCCCTGGCGCAGCGCGTCCAGCAGCGCGCCGGTGGCCTCGACCGGGTCGTTGGGCAGGCCCAGGGCGCGGGCGAAGACGTTCGTGGAACCCCCGGGGACGACCGCCAGACCGGGCAGCCGCTCCGGGGCGGGGCCGGCGTGCAGCAGGCCGTTGACGACCTCGTTGACCGTGCCGTCACCGCCGAGCGCCACCACCAGGTCGATGTCGTCGCTCTCCGCCGCCTGCCGGCCGAGGTCGCGCGCATGGCCGCGGTACTCGGTGGTGACCGCCTCCAGCTTCATCTCGCTCGCCAGCGCGTGGATCAGGACGTCACGCCTGCGTGCGCTTGTGGTGGTTGCCGCCGGATTGACCACGAGAAGTGCACGCATGCATGGCAGCGTACCTACTGGGGGGTATTCATCCCAGACCGAGGTAGGGAAGCGGTAAGAAGCCGGGGGGTGAGCCTGGACACCCGGAGGTGGCGGGCCCCGCCGGGGGCGGCAGGGGGCGGGCTACCCTGCTGGGGTGAGCAGTCAGCAGAACCCCGCCCCGGACACCACCGAAGCCGCCGCGGCCACGGAGCCGCGCCCGCGCCGGCTGACGTACGCGGCGGCACTGGCCGCGCTGGAGGGGGCCGCCCTGGTGGGCGGCGGTCTGTGGGTGCTCGTCCGGGCGCTCACCGGCGATCCGGACGGCCGGCAGCAGGCCGTGACCCTCGGCATCACCCTGGTCGTCCTCGCACTGCTGCCGCTGCTCGCCGCGCGCGGTCTGCTGCTGCGGCGCGGCTGGAGCCGGGGTCCCGCTGTGATAACGCAGCTGATGGCGCTCCCGGTGGCCTACAACCTGCTCCAGGCCGACAGCGTGGCCATCCCGGTCGGCATCGTCCTCGCGGTGGTCGCCGTGGCGGCCCTGGTGCTCCTGGTCAACAGCGAGACGACCCGGGCCCTCGGGATCAAGGGACCGGGCCGGGCCGAGTAGGGCTCACGCCGTGGGGCTCACTCCTCGACCAGGAGCTTCTCCCGCAGCTGGGCCAGGGTGCGGGCCAGCAGCCGGGAGACGTGCATCTGGGAGATGCCGACCTCCTGCGCGATCTGCGACTGCGTCATGTTCCCGAAGAAGCGCAGCAGCAGGATCCGCTTCTCGCGCGGCGGCAGGTCCTCCAGCAGCGGCTTGAGGGACTCCCGGTACTCCACGCCCTCGAGCGCCTCGTCCTCCGCGCCCAGGGTGTCGGCGACCGCCGGGGACTCGTCGTCGGTGTCGGGGACGTCCAGGGACAGCGTGGAGTACGCGTTCGCCGACTCCAGGCCCTCCAGGACCTCCTCCTCGGAGATGGCGAGCTTCTCGGCCAGCTCGTGCACCGTGGGGGAGCGGCCGTGCAGCTGGGACAGCTCGGCCGTCGCGGTCGTCAGCGCCAGCCGCAGCTCCTGCAGCCGGCGCGGCACCCGCACCGCCCAGCCCTTGTCGCGGAAGTGCCGCTTGATCTCGCCGACCACCGTCGGGGTGGCGTACGTGGAGAACTCCACGCCGCGCTCCGGGTCGAACCGGTCGACGGACTTGATCAGACCGATCGTGGCGACCTGGGTGAGGTCGTCCAGCGGCTCGCCGCGGTTGCGGAACCGGCGCGCCAGGTGCTCCACGAGAGGCAGATGCATACGGACCAGCTGGTTGCGCAGTTCCGCGTACTCCGCGCTGCCCGCGTTCAGCTTGCGCAGCTCCACGAACATCGCCCGTGCCCCGCTGCGGTCGTGCGGGGTGTGCTGCGTGATGTGCGGTACGGCAGGCACGGCCTCCGCGGCCGGTGCGTCGTCATCGGCGTGTCGCCCGTGCTCGCTCATCGTCCCGCCCGTCGCCCTTCCCCGAGCCCTCGCTCCCGCGTGGCCTGCGGCGCCGGCACCACCGCGTGCCGGTGGCGGCGCGGCCGGCACGGCACCGTCGCCGCCGGCCGGTGCGGAGCCGTCCTCCGGGTGCGGTCTGGCCTGCTCGGGGATGCCGTCGATGCCGTCCGCCATGCGCCGGGAGCCGTCCCGGGGGCCCTGCCCCGGGGTGTCGGCTCCGGTGTCACTCTCGACTGCGCCCGAGCGGGGGGACTCCCATGACCAGGGGGCACCCTCGTCCCCGGTCGGCCGCTCCCGCGTGCCGCGCTCTTCGTCCCGCACCGGCCCGTCCCCGTTCCTCACGCCGGCCCGGGACCCGCGCCGCGCTGTTTGTAGAGGCTGATCGACACCGTCTTGTCCTCGTCGACGGCGGACGAGACCTTCCCCGCAAGGGCGGACAGCACGGTCCAGGCGAAGGTGTCCCGCGAGGGCGCGTGGCCGTCGGTGGTCGGCGCCGACACCGTCACCTCCAGCGAATCGTCGACGAGCCGGAAGACGCAGCTGAGCACCGAGCCCGGCACGGCTTGCTGGAGCAGGATCGCGCAGGCCTCGTCCACGGCGATGCGCAGGTCCTCGATCTCGTCCAGGGTGAAGTCCAAGCGGGCCGCCAGACCGGCCGTGGCCGTCCGCAGCACCGACAGGTAGGCACCCGCCGCCGGCAGCCGGACTTCCACGAAGTCCTGGTTCGCCGCGGGCTCGCCTGCGATCTGGGACACCCTCACCTCCATGGTGGTACAAGCTTTACGGGGCCGAGGGTCGCCCCCCGGGGTAACGCGTACGAGTTCAACCGGTGACGCTATCGCGCTCCGAACATTCCTGTCCCCGGGACCCCAACCCCCTGACGTCACTCACAGTAAAGCTGTGGATACGCTCCGTGTCTAGGGGGTCTGCGGGCCCAAATGAAAAGAGCGCGCGCCGGGTTGACGTACCCAGGCGTCACCTGCTCGAACCGTCGCGCGGCGACCGCCACATGCAGTGTCACACGAGAACGCCCCCGGACGGGAAACGCTCACACGAGGACGTGGTCCACGAAGCACCACTGCCAGTCCTCGCCGGGCTCGAACGTCCGCATCACCGGATGGCCGGTCCGCTCGTGGTGCTCCGTCGCGTGACGTCCGGGCGAGGAGTCGCAGCAGCCTACGTGGCCGCAGCTGAGGCACAGCCTCAGCTGCACCGGGTGTGTGCCGTCGCGCAGGCACTCCGGGCAGGTCTCGCCGAGCGGTTCCGGTTCCGGGTGCGGCAGCGCGTCGGCGTGCGTGCACTGTTTCATGATTGCCAGATTACGACGCACGTGCGGGTGACCGCGCGGAATACGAGGGTGGGCGAGGACCATGGACGTGATGCCCCTGCTGTTGCTGGTGGCGGGCAGCGCCGCGGTGGCCGCGGCGGCCCGGCGCACCCCGGTGCCGGCGCCCCTGCTGCTGGTCGCGGTGGGGCTGGTGGTCTCGGGCATCCCCGGGGTGCCGTCCTACACCCTCGATCCGCACATCGTGCTGCCCCTGCTGCTGCCCCCGCTGCTCTACACCTCCGCCAGTGACAGCTCCTACCTCAGCCTGCGCGCCCAGCTGCGGCCGGTGGCGCTGCTGTCCGTCGGCTACGTGCTCTTCGCGACCCTGGTCGTCGGCTGGGCCGCCTACCTGATCGTGCCCGGACTGCCGCTGCCGGCCGCGCTGGTGCTGGGCGCGGTCGTGGCACCGCCGGACGCGGTGGCCGCCACGGCGGTCGCGCGCCGGGCCGGCCTGCCCTCCCGGGTCACCACCATCCTCCAGGGCGAGTCCCTGCTGAACGACGCCACCGCGATCACCGCCTACAAGGTGGCGCTCGGCGCGGCGGTCGGCGCGGGGGTGACCTGGGCGGGCGGGATCGGTGAGTTCCTGCTCGCCTCGGTCGGCGGCGTGGGGATCGGCCTGGTCCTCATGGCGCCGCTGCACTGGCTGCGCACGCACCTGACCGAACCCCTCCTGCAGAACACCCTCTCCCTGCTGATCCCGTTCGTCGCCTACGGAGTCGCCGAGCAGGCCCACGCCTCCGGGGTGCTCGCGGTCGTGGTCGTCGCCCTCTATCTCGGCCACCGCGCCTGGGAGGTCGACTTCGCCACCCGGCTCCAGGAGGAGGCGGTGTGGAAGATGGTCGCCTTCGTGCTGGAGTCCGCGGTCTTCGCCCTGATCGGTCTCCAGCTGCCGATCGTCCTCAAGCGGCTCGGCGAGTACGAGGGCGCCTCCGCGGCGGGGTACGCGTTCGCCGTCTTCCTGGTCGTCGTCGTGACCCGGTTCGTCTGGGTCTATCCGGCCGCCTTCCTGCCCCGGATGATGTCGGCGCGCATCAGGGAACGCGAGGAGAACCCCACCTGGCGGGGCGCGATGGTCACCTCGTGGGCCGGCATGCGCGGTGTCGTCTCCCTGGCGATCGCCTTCGCCATCCCGCCGACCATGGCCGACGGGCCGCGCAGCCTGGTCCTCTTCCTGACCTTCACCACCGTCATCGGCACCCTGGTCGTCCAGGGCGTGACCCTGCCGCCGCTGATCCGGCTGCTGCGCTTCCCCGCCCGCGACCGGCAGGCCGAGACCCTCGCCGAGGCCAACGCCCAGGCCCAGGCCTCCCGGGCCGCCGACAGGCGCCTGGACGAACTCCTCACCGACGAGCGCAACGCCCTGCCGCCGCCGCTCGCCGACCGGCTGCGCACGGTCCTGGAGCGCCGCCGCAACGCCGTCTGGGAGCGGCTCGGCCAGGTCAACCCGGTCACCGGCGAGTCCGTGGACGACACCTACCGCCGGCTGTCCCGCGAGATGATCAGCGCCGAACGCGAGGTCTTCGTCAAGCTGCGCGACCACCGCCACATCGACGACGAGATGCTGCGCGCCCTGCTCAGGCGCCTGGACCTGGAGGAGGCGGCGGCCTACCGCGAGGCCGGTTAGCGCCCGCCCTCCGGGTCCGGCCGCCCGGTCACCACCGCGGCGATCGTCGTCCCGCGCGCGAAGGCGCCCTCCTCCGTCAGGGTGAGGAGTCCGTACAGCAACTTGGCGACATAGAGACGCTCCACGAGCAGTCCGTGCCGCTGCTCGAAGTCCTGTGCGAATGCCAGCAGTTCCGGTGTCGTACGGGCGTAACCCCCGCAGTGGAAGCGGTCGGCCAGGGACCAGGTGCCGCTGCGGGCGCCGAACGCACACTCCTGGAGGGCCCGCACGGCGCCCTCCAGGAAGCCGCCCCTGAGAACCGGTACGCCGAGCGCGCGCTGCGCGGGCGACAGCCCGGCGGCCAGGCCGGCGAGGGTGCCGCCGGTGCCGCAGGCGACCGCGACGACGTCCGCGTGGCCGCGCAGCTCCTCGCCGAGGGCGCGGCAGCCGCGCACCGCCTCGGCGTTGCTGCCGCCTTCGGGGACGACGTACGCCCCTTCGGCACCGGCCGCGCGCAGGATGGCGGCCAGGGTGTCCGGCTCGGTCTTGCGCCGGTACGTCGCTCTGTCCAAGAAGTGCAGGCGCATGCCGTCGGCCGCGCACCGGGCCAGGGACGGGTTGAGGGGACGGCCGGCCAGCTCCTGGCCGCGGACCATGCCGGTCGTCGGCAGGCCGAGCAGCCGGCCTGCCGCGGCGGTGGCCCGCAGGTGGTTGGAGTAGGCCCCGCCGAAGGTGACCAGCGGGCGGCCGTGCGCCGCCGCGATGTTCGGCACCAGCTTGCGCCACTTGTTGCCGACCAGCTCCGGGTGGAGGAGGTCGTCCCGCTTGAGCAGCAACCGCACCCCGCGCCGGGCGAAACGGTCGTCGTCCACCTCGTGCAGCGGGGAGGGGAGGCGGGGGGCGAGTGGGTCGGAGCTGGTCACGGCCCCATTGTCGCCCGGCCCGGCCCGGGCGCGGGCCGAGGGTGACGAAGCCGGACGGGACCGCGCTCCGCGGGGCGGGGCGCCGCGGCCCCGCCACCGTGTCAGCCCTTCAGTCCTTCAGCCGTTCCCGCACCCGCTCCCTCAGCCACGCCATCGTGAACCCCCGCGGATCCACCTTGCCCGGCTGCCACTCCAGGTGGCCGATGACCGACCGTTCCGTCCACCCGTGGTACCGGCACACCGCCGCGGAGACCCGTTCGATCGCGTCCAGCTGCGCCTGTGGCCAGGGGTCCTCCCCGTCGCCGAGGTTCTCGCACTCGAAGCCGTAGAAGTACCGGTTGCCGTCGGTGTTCGCCTCGTTGTCCGGCGGCAGGCCCCTCTCGGCGATCACCGCGCGCAGCACCTCGTCGTCGCCGAGCCCGGCGTGGTTGGCGCGGCCGTAGCCGACCAGGTGGACCGTGCCGTCCTTGGTGATCACGCCGTGGCACAGGGGCCCCGGCAGCGCCGGATAGCCGTCGCGGCACAGCTCCACCGTGCCCGCGCTGCCCCGGGTGACGGTGTGGTGGATCATCACGCCGTGGACGGGCCCCCAGGGTCCCTTGTGGTTGCGGTTGTGGTGCTGCCAGTCGCCGACCTCGACGACCGGGACGCCCTCCGCCCGCAGCGCGTCCAGGAATCCGCTCGCCGACATGGGTGGGGCCATGACCGACTCCTTCGTGCCGTGCCCGTCCGGCCGCCGGTCGCGGCCGATCCGTTCTGCGTGCTTCTACCGAAACCGGACGTCCGGGGACACATGGTTCGTACGCTGTGCGAGCCGATTCGGACAGGCGGCGTATCCCGGGGGCATCGGGGAGGGTTGGGGAAAGTCCCTCATTGTGCCCAGTAGTGCGATGATCCATTCCCCCTCTTTCGGGTAATGGTGAGACCACACACCGTGATGAAAGGCTCGGACCCGAGACCGGTGCTCCGTGCGACAGGGCACCGGGCATACCTGGGAGGGCATTTCTCTATGTCGGTAGGCGAAGAGGTCCGCACGGATCAGGGCAGGCCGCAGCAGTCCCTCGGGACAGCGGCAGCGCGGAACCTGGCCACCACCACCAAGTCCGTTCCGCAGATGCAGGAGATCAGCTCCCGCTGGGTGCTGCGCACGCTTCCCTGGGTGGACGTCCAGGGCGGCACGTACCGGGTGAACAGGCGGCTGACCTACGCCGTCGGCGACGGCCGCGTCACCTTCGTGAAGACCGGTGACCAGGTGGAGGTCATCCCGGCCGAACTGGGTGAGCTGCCGGTCCTGCGGTCGTACGAGGACGAGGAGGTGCTCACCGAGCTGGCCCGGCGCTGCCGCCGGCGTGACTTCGCTCCGGGTGAGGTCATCGCCGACTTCGGGAACCCGACGGAAGAGGTCTATCTGCTCGCCCACGGCAGGGTGTCGAAGGTCGGCACGGGTCCGTACGGTGACGAGGCCGTCCTCGGTGTCCTCGCCGACGGCGCCTACTTCGGCGACCAGGCGCTGGTCGACCCCGACTCCATCTGGGAGTACACGGCCCGCGCGGAGACCGCGACCACGGTGCTGGCCCTCAGCCGCCAGGACTTCGAGCAGGTCGCCGAACGCTCGGACACCCTGCGGGGACACCTCGACCAGGTGCGCTCGCTCCCGCGGCAGCGCACCAACAAGTACGGCGAGAAGGAGGTCGAGCTGGCGGCCGGCCACTCCGGCGAGCCCGACATCCCGCACACCTTCGTCGACTACGAATCCAGGCCGCGCGAGTACGAACTGAGCATCGCCCAGACCGTGCTGCGCATCCACTCGCGCGTGGCCGACCTGTACAACCAGCCGATGAACCAGACCGAGCAGCAGCTGCGGCTCACGGTCGAGGCGCTCAAGGAGCGCCAGGAGCACGAGCTGATCAACAACCCGGAGTTCGGTCTGCTCAGCAACTGCGAGTACGACCAGCGGATCCAGCCGCACGACGGGGGGCCGTCCCCGGACGACATGGACGAACTGCTCAGCCGCCGCCGCAGCACCAAGCTGTTCCTCGCCCACCCGCGCGCCATCGCCGCGTTCGGGCGCGAGCTGAACAAGCGCGGACTGGTCCCGGAGACCATCGACATCGGCGGCAACCGCATCCCCACGTGGCGCGGGGTGCCGATCTACCCGTGCAACAAGATCCCGGTCAGCGAGGCCCGTACGACCTCCATCCTCGCGATGCGTACGGGCGAGGCCGATCAGGGCGTCATCGGCCTGCGTCAGTCCGGCATCCCGGACGAGATCGAACCGAGCCTGTCCGTGCGGTTCATGGGCATCAACGAGCAGGCCATCATCAAGTACCTGGTGACGGCCTACTACTCGGCCGCCGTCCTGGTGCCCGACGCGCTCGGTGTGCTGGAGAACGTCGAGATCGGCCGGTGGGGGTGACGTCTGCCCACGTCGCGGCCGTGTCTCCGCCGGCACGGGCCGGCAGGCCCTGGGGGTACGCGTCCGGGCGGGCCGGCGACACCGGCTCGCCCGGACCTGGCGAGGGGGAACGATGGCCGAGTTCATGACCGAGACCGGAAAGCGTGCCCCCGGGGTGCCGCGTCCCGGCGCACCGGGGGAGCGGCGCGAGAGAACCGGGGAGGCCCCCGAGGGACCGCCCGACGGGCACGAGGCGACGGCGTTACTGGAGCGCACCCGCGCACTCGTCGACCCGGAGCTGCGCGCGGCCGTCGAGTCGCTGCCCGGCTCCCTGCGCCGGATCGCGCTCTACCACTTCGGCTGGCAGCAGGCGGACGGCACGCCGGGGGCGGGCAACCCGGGGAAGGCGATGCGGCCCGCGCTCGTCCTCGCGGCCGCCGCCGCGCTCGGTGGACCGGCGGCCCGGGCGGCGGCCGTCCGCGCGGCGGTGGCGGTCGAACTCGTGCACAACTTCACGCTGCTGCACGACGACGTGATGGACCGGGACACCTCCCGGCGGCACCGCCCCACCGCCTGGACCGTGTTCGGCGACGCCGACGCGATCCTCGCCGGGGACGCGCTCCAGGCGCTGGCGCTGCGGCTGCTCGTCGAGGATCCGCACCCGGCCGCCGTTCCGGCCGTGGCCCGGCTCGCGGGCTGTGTCGTGGAACTGTGCGCCGGCCAGCAGACCGACAGCGAACTGGAGCGCCGCGCCCCGGACGCGGTGACCCTGGACGAGGTCCTCGTCATGGCCGAGGCCAAGACCGGAGCCCTGCTGGGCTGCGCCTGCGCGCTCGGCGCGCTGTATGCGGGCGCCGACGAGGGCGAGGTGGCCGCGCTGGACGGTTTCGGCCGCCAGGCCGGCCTCGCGTTCCAGCTCATCGACGACGTGATCGGCATATGGGGAGACCCGCAGCGCACCGGCAAGCCCGCCGGCGCGGATCTCGCGGCCCGTAAGAAATCACTGCCCGTCGTGGCGGCGCTGACCTCCGGCACCCCCGCGGCGGCCGAACTCGCCGCCCTGTACGCGAGGCCGCACCTGGAGGCGGAGGCCGAGGCCGGGGAGATCGCGCGGACGGCACTCGCGGTGGAACGGGCCGGCGGCCGGGACTGGGCGCAGGCCGAGGCGGCGGACCGGATGGCCCGCGCGATGCAGGAACTGGCCCGCGCGGTCCCCGTACCCGAGGCGGCGGGCGGTCTGCTGGCACTCGCCGAGTTCGTGACCCGGCGGAACAACTGAGGCTGCCCTCCGGCAGCCCCGCCGAATCCGGAGCCCCCCGTGGCCGTGCGGCTCCTGATCCCGCACGGTCGCCGGGCCTCCGGTCGGGCGGGCCCCGCACACTCCCACTGTGCGCGGGGCCCGCCGCATGCCCGGTCGACACCGAGCGCCCTGCGCGTCTTCCGCGCCCCCGGCAACGGCACGTTCGTGCGGCCGTACGGCGCGGGAAGCGCCGCGGCCGCCGCCGTCCTACCCTGAGGGCATGGACAGCGAACAACCCGTCTGTCCCGTCTGCGGACAGCCCGTCGACATGGTCGTCAGGCGGCACAAGACCCTGGGCGCCTGGGTGCCGGTGTGGACCCCCGGCCCGTGCCACAGCCCCGACTGCGCCTCCGGTCCCGGCCTGGCCCGTCCCGACCCGGCCCGTCCCGCCCGGCCGCGGGGCAGCGGTCCATAGAATCCGTCGGCGCCCGGCGCGGGGAACAGTGCCGTCCGAGCACGAGGGGGACCGGGGGCGCCGTAGCGTGGGCGCATGCCGAAACTTCCGCACATCCTGCATGTCACCGAGCGCTCCCTGTGGGAGGCGGCGCGTGAGAGTGGCACCTACGAGATGTCGACCCGGGGCCGCACCCTCCAGGAGGAGGGCTTCATCCACTTCTCCACCCGGGCACAGCTCCCGCGCATCGCCGCCTTCCTCTACGGCGACTACGACGGACCGGATGAAGTGGTCGTCCTGGTCGTGGACCCCGCCCGGGTCGGGGCGCCCGTGCGGTACGAGGCCGCCGAACCGGGCGGGGAGGAGTTCCCGCACGTGTACGGGCCGGTACCGGTCACGGCCGTGGTGGACGTGGAGCCCTGGGGCTGAGACGGCAGGGGACCCGGTGGCGCCCGTCCGGGAGCCGTCCCGCGCGGGAGATCAGCGCGTAGGTCGCTCCAGGAAGCGGAGCTGGTTGCCGGCCGGGTCGCGGAACGCGCAGTCGCGGACCCCGTACGGCTGGTCCGTCGGCTCCTGGAGGACGTCGCCGCCGGACTCTCGGACCCTCTCGTACAGCGCGTCGCAGTCGGGGGTGGTGAAGATGACCCCGCGCAGCAGGCCCTTGGCGAGGAGCTCGTTCAGTGCCTGCTTGTCGGCGGGGGAGGCGTCGGGGCTGGCGTCCGGCGGCTCCAGGACGATCTCCACATCGGGCTGGAGCGGGGAGCCCATCGTCACCCAGCGCATCCCCTCGAAGCCCACGTCGTTGCGGATCTCCAGGCCCAGCACATCGCGGTAGAAGGCGATGGCCTTGTCGTGGTCGTCCACCGCGATGAAGCACTGCGCGAGTTTCACGTCCATGGGCTCAGCCTAGAACCGCGGCGCGCGCCGCGCCTTCAGTACAGGCGGCGCCGCGGCCGGGTCAGCCGACGGGCCACGCAGGACGGGATCACCGCGCTCTCCTGGTGGTCGCGGGCCCGGTAGGCGCTCGGGGTCTCACCGACCAGCTCGGTGAACCGGGAGCTGAAGGAGCCGAGCGAGGTACAGCCGACGGCGAGGCACACCTCGGTCACGGTGAGGTCGCCCCGGCGCAGCAGTGTCTTGGCCCGCTCGATGCGACGGGTCATCAGATAGGTGTAGGGCGTCTCCCCGAACGCCTTGCGGAAGCTGCGCTGGAAGTGCCCCGGGGACATCACGGCGTCGCGGGCCAGCCCGGTCATGTCGAGCGGTTCGGCGTACTCGCGGTCCATCCGGTCACGCACCCGGCGCAGCCGTCTGAGGTCCTCCAGCGCGGTCATCCCCTCAGCCTCCCACAGCACCGCCTCCGCCCTCCACGGGGCGGAAAAAGACCGCACCCGGTCCGTCGCGGACGCCGGGTTCGGCGCGCTGCGGACCGGGTGCGGACGGGAGGACCGGGCGAGCGGCACATCGCGGGCCGGCCGGCGTGATCGGAGGATCAGGCCTTCTTGGTCTCCTAGTAATGGGTCGGGTCGGTGACCTGCGGCGATGACCGCTGCAGGTGGCTGACCCGGCCTTTTACCGTTTGCTGGCGATGGGGTGCGACGGTCCCGATCGACTGTCCTGCGGACTGTGTGCGGACTGCCCCGGCTTACAGATCATCGTCGTCGACGGGTTCTGGTTCGCGGATGTAGGCGAGGTCCAGCACGTAGCGCTCGGTGACCGGGGGGGGGTGTTCCACGCCTGGGTGAGATGGTCTTCGTAGGTGTCGTCGGTGGGGTGGTCGAGCGTCGTTGCGTAGTAGTCGGCCGTCGCCTGCCGGTTCTCCCACGCTCGGGCGGGGCAGAGTCATCTCCCCTGCGGGGCCGTATTCCAGTTGGTTGACGACGAGGACGCCGGTTTCCGACTCGATGCTGACAGGGACGTGGCCTTCGGCCTTGGCGGGCGGGTCGGGGGCGATGTCCCACACGCGAAGGGCGACCTCGACCTTGATGTCGGGTTGCAGGCTGCGGATGCACAAGTGGTAACCGTTGCCGGCGACCACCTGCCGGCGGCCAGCGGCCATGGTCGTCATCGCTGCTTCAGGAACCGCCGGTTGCCGCTGCCAACGAAAGCCGACGGGATCGGCTGATCCGTCAGCACGGAAAGCCCCCGCTCAACATGCGGTGATCACCGGCAAGCCGAGGGAGGGGGGAGCGCCCTGGTGGGCCGCTCCCGTCCTTGGATGTGTAGCGGTCAGCCCGCATCGGGCGCAAACTCGTGCCGCTGACACCTGTGCCTGCGTCTGCAAGCGCAGAACATTTCGAGCATGCCCACCGCATGCCCAAGCGCGGTGTCCTGCTTGGCGCCTCAACCGCTCGATCTGGTGAGCACACGGCCGCCGCTCCGAGGGGAAGCCATCGACTGGAGCTGCGCGAGCGGACCGTGCCTGACCGGCGCTCGGTCGGATGCGGGTCTCGGGCGGTCAGGCACGGTCGTAGGCCCAGGCCCGGCCGGTCTGCCGGTACTCCTCCACGGGAATCGGTTCGACGCCGACGCGCATGCGGGCGGTGTACAGCAGGCCATCGAGGTGATCGATCTCGTGGTGGATGAGGCGGGCGAGGCCGCGTTCGTAGACCGTGGTGACGCTCTCGCCGGTCAGGGCGTCGTCCTCGGCCACGCGTCCGCCGTCATCACGCTGCGGATCTACGCGCACCTCTGGCCGGGCGAAGAAGACCGCACCCGGCCCGTCATGGACGCCGTGCTCGGCGGCCTGCGGACCGGGTGCGGACCGGAAGACCAAACGACCAAGAAAATCGCAGGTCAAACGGCATGATCACAGATCAAGCCTTCTTGGTCTCCCAGAAGATCTTGTCGATCTGCGCGATGTAGTCGAGCGCCTTCTGACCCGTCGCCGGGTCGGTGGACGCCTTGGCGGCCGAGAGGGCCTTCAGGGTGTCGTTGACCAGCTGGTGCAGCTCCGGGTACTTCTCGAAGTGCGGGGCCTTGAAGTAGTCGCTCCAGAGTACGGAGACGTGGTGCTTCGCCAGCTCCGCGCGCTGCTCCTTGATGATGGTGGCACGCGTCTGGAAGTGAGGGTCGTCGTTACCGGCCATCTTCTCCTGGACGGCCTTCACCGACTCCGCCTCGATGCGGGCCTGGGCCGGGTCGTACACGCCGCAGGGCAGGTCGCAGTGGGCGCTGACCTTGACCTTGGGGGCAAACAGGCGGGAAAGCATGGAGCATTCCTTCCTCGTGATCGTCTTCTCAGGTGCGACATTACTCCCTGAGGAACCGGTTTTCGTGAGTGCCCCCTAGGGCTTAGGACGAAAGTCCAGGGTGAGACTGGGACCGGTGGAGGAACGGACCGGGGAGGTGCCGGGGATGCCGGAGCTGTCGCGGGAGACCGAGCGGGGCGGGGCCGTGGCGCCCTTCGGGCTGGCCGAGGTGACCGGCCCGTCCATGGTGCCCACGCTGCACCACGGGGATCGGCTGCTGGTGCGGTACGGGGGTGCGGTCAGGCCGGGGGACGTCGTGGTCCTGCGTCATCCCTTCCAGCAGGACCTGCTGGTCGTCAAGCGGGCCGTGGAACGGCGTGAGGGCGGCTGGTGGGTGCTCGGGGACAACCCGTACGCGGGCGGCGACAGCACCGACTACGGGGTCGTACCGGAGGACCTGGTGCTGGGGAAGGCCCTGCTGCGGTTCCGGCCGCCGCGGGCCGGTCAGCGCTCGCCGCTGACGCTGCTGCGCTGGGCACTCTCGGCGGCGAGGCCCTTGCTGCCCGACCGGTCGGCCTCCAGGCGCTTGCGGGCCCGGTAGGCGGCCACGTTGGCGCGGGTGGCGCAGCGGTCGGAGCAGTAGCGCCGGGAGCGGTTGGTGGAGGTGTCGAGGTAGGCGTTGCGGCACGGGGCCGCCTGGCACAGGCCGAGGCGGTCCACGCCGTACTCGGTGAGGTGGAAGGCCAGGCCCATCGTCGCGATCGCCGCGTAGCCGGCGGTGGCGTTGGAGGGGTGGTCGGCCAGGTGCATGTGCCACAGGGGGCGGTCGTCCTCGTCGCGGTGGTCGTGCCCGGAGATCTGGGGGCTGACCGGGAACTCCAGCAGCAGCGAGTTCAACAGGTCCACGGCCAGGGTCTCGTCGCCGGTGTCGGCGGCCTCGAAGACCGAGCGGAGCCGGGCCCGGACCGAGCGGAAGCGGGTGACGTCGGCGTCGGTGGCGCGACGGGCCGCCGACGCGTTGGCACCGAAGAGGTCGCGGACGGCCTCGACCGAGGTCAGGGAGTCCTTGCCCCGGGCCGGCTCCTCGCTGTTGACGAGGCGTACGGCGTAATCCGAGTAATAGGCCAGTTCCACTTGTAGTCCTTACCAGGGCGCTTTATCGTCATGTCTGCGGTCGGGTAATAGCCGGTCGTGCTTCCAGGGTATTACGCGAACCGAGGGGAGTCGGGGTGCCATGACCACGGACACCGGTACGGACTGGGCCGCCTGGCAGGAGAGCTGGGACCGGCAGCAGGAGGGCTACATGCCCGATCGGGAGGAACGCTTCCGGATCATGCTGGACATGGTCGAGGCGCTGGTCGGCACGGCCCCGCGCGTCCTCGACCTCGCGTGCGGCACCGGCAGCATCACCGCGCGGCTGCTCAGGCGGTTCCCGCGGGCCACCAGCACCGGCGTCGACCTCGACCCGGCGCTGCTCACGATCGCGCAGGGCACCTTCGAGGGCGACGACCGCGTCTGTCTCGTCACCGCCGACCTGAAGGACCCCGACTGGCCGGAGCTGCTGCCGTACGACTCCTACGACGCCGTCCTGACCGCGACGGCCCTGCACTGGCTGCACAGTGAACCTCTCGCGGCCCTCTACGGTCAGGTCGCGGAGCTGGTCCGCGACGGCGGCGTCCTCATGAACGCCGACCACATGATCGACGACACCACGCCCCGGATCAACGCGGCGGAGCGCGCGCAGCGCCACGCCCGCATGGATCAGGCCAGGCAGGACGGTACCCCGGACTGGGCCGAGTGGTGGCGGCTGGCGGCCGCGGACCCGGCCCTCGCCGAACCGACCGCCCGTCGTTTCGCGATCTACGGCGAGCACGCGGACGGCGACACCCCGTCGGCCGCCTGGCACGCGCGCGTGCTTCGCGAGAAGGGGTTCGCCGAGGCCCGTCCGGTGTGGTGCTCACCGTCGGACACCCTGCTGCTGGCGGTGAAGTGACACCCGGGCGGTGACGGCGCGGGGCTGCCGCGGCCTCGCGGAGGAGAGGGCGGTACGGCCACGGCCGTACCGCCCTCTCCTCGCGTGTCTACAGCACCTTCGACAGGAAGGACTGCGTCCGCTCGTGCTGCGGGTTGCTCAGGACCTCCCGCGGATGGCCGGATTCCACGACCACGCCGTCGTCCATGAACACCAGGCTGTCGCCCACCTCGCGGGCGAAGCCCATCTCGTGGGTGACGACGACCATGGTCATCCCGGACTCGGCGAGGTCCCGCATGACGTCCAGGACGTCACCGACCAGCTCCGGGTCCAGGGCCGAGGTCGGCTCGTCGAACAGCATCAGCTTCGGGTCCATCGCCAGCGCCCGGGCGATGGCCACGCGCTGCTGCTGGCCGCCGGAGAGCTGCGAGGGGTAGTGCCCGGCCCGGTCGGCCAGGCCCACGCGCTCCAGCAGCTGCACGGCTCGTTCCCGGGCCTGCGTCCTGCTGGTGCCCCGCACCTGAACCGGCGCCTCCATGACGTTGTCCAGGGCCGTCATGTGCGGGAACAGGTTGAAGCGCTGGAAGACCATGCCGATGTCCCGGCGCTTCATGGCGACCTCGCGGTCGCGCAGCTCGTACAGCTTCTCGCCCTGCTGGCGGTAGCCGACCAGCTCGCCGTCGACGTACAGCCGTCCGGCGTTGATCTTCTCCAGGTGGTTGATGCACCGCAGGAAGGTCGACTTGCCGGAGCCGGAGGGGCCGATGAGGCAGAACACCTCGCCCGGCTTCACCTCCAGGTCGATGCCCTTGAGCACCTCCACGTGGCCGAAGGACTTGTGGACGCCCTCCGCCCTGACCATCGGGACGGTCCCCGCGGCCGGGGTGTCCTGCGTCTTGTTCAGCTTGTCGGTCATGCCATGCCACCCTTCGGCCGGCCCAGGGAGAGCATGTTCGTCCTGACCTTCTGCCACGGCGTCGGTGGCAGCTGGCGGCTGGAGCCGCGGGCGTAGTAACGCTCGACGTAGTACTGGCCGACGCTCAGGACCGAGGTCATGATCAGGTACCAGGCCGCGGCGAGGAAGTACATCTCCACCGGGGCACCGGAGTTCTGGCCGATGTCCTGGGCGTAGCGGAACAGTTCGGGGTACTGGACGGCCGCCACGAGCGAGGTCGTCTTCAGCATGTTGATCACTTCGTTGCCCGTCGGCGGCACGATCACGCGCATCGCCTGCGGGATGATCACCCGGCGCAGCGTCTTGCCCTGGCTCATGCCGAGCGCGTGGGCCGCCTCGGTCTGGCCCTCGTCCACCGCGAGCAGACCGGCCCGGCAGATCTCGGCCATGTATGCCGCTTCGTTCAGACCCAGGCCGAGCAGCGCCGTCAGCAACGGCGTCATGAAGTTGGACCAGTAGTCCTTGTAGAGCGGCATCAGGTTGATGTACTCGAAGACCAGGCCCAGGTTGAACCAGAGGAACAGCTGGACCAGGACCGGGGTGCCGCGGAAGAACCAGATGTAGAACCAGGCGATCGACGAGGTCACCGGGTTCT
The DNA here is from genome assembly GCF_043195475.1 of Streptomyces sp. Y20. Classification (NCBI taxonomy): domain Bacteria; kingdom Bacillati; phylum Actinomycetota; class Actinomycetes; order Kitasatosporales; family Streptomycetaceae; genus Streptomyces; species Streptomyces sp. Y20. The sequence goes on along the minus strand of NZ_JBIDDP010000007.1, from coordinate 339,898 downwards.
TCGACAGCCGCATCACCGCCAGGACGATGCCGCCGACGATGCCGATCACCATGGACAGGACCGTCAGCAGCAGGGTCTTGCCGACACCGGTCAGGATCCGGTCGTCGAAGAAGTAGTCCGGTACCGCGTGCCAGTTGATCCGTCCCTGGCTGAACGCGTAGATGATCGCGACGAGGATCGCGATCGCGATGACGGCGGAGACGTACCGCCCGTAGTGCCGGACCGGGATGGCCTTGATGGCCTCCGCGCCGGCCGGGGGCGTGCCCTTCGGGCCCGCCGTCTTGTCGATGTCAGTCACGGGTATTGCCTCTCAGTGGCCGCTGGCGCCGACGCGGGTCACTTGCCGCCGTTGATCGCGGACTCCTTGACCGCGCCGTCCTCGGCACCCCACTTCTCGAGGATCGTCTTGTACTCGCCGTTCTTGATGACCGCGTCCATCGCGGCCTTGATGGCGTCCCGCAGCTGGGTCTCCTTCTTGGAGACCGCGATGCCGTACGGGGCCGCCTGGACCTGGTCGCCGACGAGCTGGAAGTCCTTGCCACCGCCCGAGTTCTTGACCGCCCACGCGGCGACCGGGAAGTCGGAGGAGGCCGCGTCCACGCCGCCCGAGCGCAGCCGGGTCTGGGACTGCTGGTCGTCGTCGAAGGCCTCGACGGTGAGCTTCTTGCCGGCGGGACACTTCTTGGCCTCCTGCTTGGCCAGGTCCTCCGAGACGGTGCCCCGCTCCACGGCCAGCTTCTTGCCGCACAGGTCCGACCACGTGCTGATGCCCTTGGTGTCACCCTTGCGGGTGTAGATCGAGACACCCGCGGACAGGTAGTCGACGAAGTCGACGCCCTCGCCGACCTTCTTGCCCGTGTCCGGGTCGACGCCCTCCTGCCGGTTCTTGTTGTCCGTCATCGCCGACATCGCGATGTCGTTGCGGCCTGAGCGCAGACCGGTGAGCAGGGCGTCGAAAGTACCGTTCTCGAACTCGAACGTCACCCCGAGCTGCTTGCCCATGGCCGCCGCCAGGTCCGGGTCCAGGCCGACGACCTTGCCGGAGGCGTCCTTGAACTCCACCGGCGCGTACGCGATGTCCGAACCGACCCTGATCTTGCCGGCGCTGCGAATGTCCTGCGGGAGCTTGTCGGCGAGCGGAGCGGTGCTGGTGGACGCACCGCCGGAGTCCTTGTTCTTGTCCTTGGTCTGGTCACCGCAGCCGGTGAGCAGCAGGGCGCCTGCGACCGCGATCGCACCGGCCGCGGCCAGACGTGAGCGCGCGGCGCTTGTACGACGGGTGGAGCTTGCGGTCATCGTGGTTCCTCCGGCGGATGGGAAGAGTTGCCGATGGGTCGACGGAAACACACACCTTCGGGTGTCGCGACCTCGTGGGTTTACGGCATCTTGCCATTCGGACTACGCCATTCAGGGGCGTCACTATGTCAAAATCGGATAACGGGTGACCCCCGAACCGCATCAGGTCGGTACAACCCCGGTCCATAGCCGCAGGATCATCTGCGGGAATCCAGCGTTCCGGCCGGAAGATCTTCGGCGTGTCTCACGATGTGATCACCTTCCGCGGTCACCTCGCCGCCCGGCCGCCCCCGTCGCGCCGGGGCGCCCGCGCGCCGCCCCCCGTGCCGCCGGCCCCGTGTCACCTTCCCGCCGCTTTGCTGTTCCGGGATGTGACCTTGCACCTAATGGACTCGTCGCGGGCGCCGTCCGTCCGGTAAGAAGGTTCTTTACACCCCTCATCCGGGGCTCAGGGCGCGTGTGCGGCGCGCCCGTCGCGTATGTGCTCGTACGTATCCGCAATCGAGCCGTGCGCGGTGCCCGCCCACCCCTCACCAGGAGTGGTCGACCCTCAAACCATGCATAGCTAAGGGGTACAACAAAGTGGCAGCGGAGATCGTCAATCCTCGCAGCGACAACGGTACGGACCAGGACGGAGGGGCCGAGCCCCTCGATTCGTTCGACCCGGTGTTCGCGCTGCACCGTGGCGGCAAGATGGCCGTGCAGGCCACCGTGCCGATCCGCGACAAGGACGACCTTTCCCTCGCGTACACGCCCGGCGTCGCTCGCGTGTGCACCGCGATCGCGGAACAGCCGGAGCTGGTCAACGACTACACATGGAAGTCCAGCGTGGTCGCCGTCGTCACCGACGGCACCGCCGTGCTCGGACTCGGGGACATCGGTCCCCAGGCCTCCCTCCCCGTGATGGAGGGCAAGGCGATCCTGTTCAAGCAGTTCGGCGGCGTCGACGCGGTGCCGATCGCGCTCGACTGCACCGACGTGGACGACATCGTCGAGACCGTCGTCCGGCTCGCCCCGTCCTTCGGCGGAGTGAACCTGGAGGACATCTCGGCGCCCCGGTGCTTCGAGATCGAGCGCCGGCTCCAGGAGCGGCTGGACATCCCGGTCTTCCACGACGACCAGCACGGTACGGCCGTGGTGACGCTCGCGGCGCTGCGGAACGCGGCCCGGCTCAGCCGGCGCGAGATCGGGCAGCTGCGGGCCGTCATCTCGGGCGCCGGTGCGGCCGGTGTCGCCATCGCCCGGATGCTGGTCGAGGCCGGCATCGGGGACGTGGCCGTGGCGGACCGCAAGGGCGTGGTGTCGGCCGACCGGGCGGACCTGACCCCGGTCAAGCGCGAGCTGGCCTCCTTCACGAACAAGGCCGGCCTCACCGGCTCGCTGGAGGACGCCCTGGCGGGCGCGGACGTCTTCATCGGCGTCTCCGGCGGTACGGTCGCGGAGGAAGCCGTCGCCTTCATGGCGCAGGGCGCCTTCGTCTTCGCGATGGCCAACCCGAACCCCGAGGTCCACCCCGACGTGGCGCACAAGTACGCGGCGGTCGTCGCCACCGGGCGCTCGGACTTCCCGAACCAGATCAACAACGTGCTGGCCTTCCCCGGGATCTTCGCGGGCGCGCTCCAGGTGCGGGCCACGCGGATCACCGAGGGGATGAAGATCGCCGCCGCCGAGGCGCTGGCCGCGGTGGTGGGGGACGACCTCGCCGCGGACTACGTGATCCCGTCCCCGTTCGACGAGCGGGTCGCTCCGGCCGTGACCGCCGCGGTCGCGGCCGCCGCGCGCGCCGAGGGCGTCGCTCGCGGCTGACGCAGCGCTGAACGGCCCCGCCCGCCCGGGCGGGGCCGTTCTTTCTGCCCGCTTCTCCGCCCGTTCTCCTGTCCGTTCTTCCGCCTGCCCGCGCGCCCGTACGGGTGAGGGCACGGCGCTGTCGGGTGTCTCGCCGCGCTCTGCGCCGCACGGGTGCCGTTGCGCAAGAGGGCATGTGTCACAGGCGGGCCTGGTTCCCCCGGCTGCACCGTGCACCTATCGTCGGCAGCATGTTCGCTGTCTACGCCGCCCGAATCGACCGCGACCAGCCGCTCACCGGCCTCGAGTTGGGGGAGCGTCCGGCTCCCGAGGCCCGTCCCGGCTGGAGCACCATCACCGTACGGGCCGCTTCCCTCAATCACCATGACCTGTGGTCCCTGCGGGGCGTCGGCCTGCCGGAGGACCGGCTGCCGATGATCCTCGGCTGCGATGCCGCCGGGATCGACGAGGACGGCAACGAGGTCGTCCTGCACTCCGTCATCGGCCAGACCGGCCACGGCGTCGGCCCGGACGAACCGCGCTCCATCCTCACCGAGCGCTACCAGGGCACCTTCGCCGAGCAGGTGACCGTGCCCACGTGGAACGTCCTGCCCAAGCCCAGGGACCTGTCCTTCGCCGAGGCCGCCTGTCTGCCGACCGCCTGGCTGACCGCCTACCGGATGCTGTTCACCAACGCCGGTGTGCGGCCCGGTGACTCGGTCCTCGTGCAGGGTGCGGGGGGCGGTGTCGCCACGGCCGCGATCATCCTCGGCAAGGCGGCCGGACTGCGGGTCTTCGCGACCAGCCGGGACGAGGCGAAGCGGAAGCGGGCCCTGGAACTCGGGGCCGTGGAGGCCGTCGAGCCCGGGGCCCGGCTGCCGCAGCGAGTGGACGCGGTCATCGAGACCGTCGGCGCCGCCACCTGGTCCCACTCGGTGAAGTCCCTGCGGCCCGGCGGCACGCTCGTCATCTCCGGTGCCACCAGCGGGGACCGGCCCTCGCACGCCGAACTGACCCGCATCTTCTTCCTGGAGCTGAAGGTCGTCGGCTCGACCATGGGCACCAAGGACGAGCTGGAGGACCTCCTCTCCTTCTGCGCCGCCACCGGTGTACGGCCCGTCATCGACGAGGAGCTGCCGCTGGACCGGGCCCGCGAGGGCTTCGAGCGGCTGGCGTCCGGTGAGCAGTTCGGGAAGATCGTGCTGACCGGCTCCTGAGCCGGGCGGAGCCGTCCCGCCGGGCTACCCCGGTCCCGGGTTCTCCTTCTGCCCGCCGGTCCCGGTGGGCCGGGAGGGGGACCGGGGATCGCGGGTGTCGAGGAGTGCCGCGATGTGGGCCGCCGCCGTCGAGAGGTGGTGGCGGGCCGCACCGAGCTGCTCCGGGGTGACGCCGTGGTCGCGGGCCGCGTCACGGATGTCGTCGCGGAAGCGGTCCAGGAGACGGTCCAGGTCACGGGCCGGGTCACCGGTGAAGTCCTCGTGGGCCCAGAGGGGTTCGTACGCTGCGGGGAAGTCCGCCGGGGCGGAGGTGTAGTGCGGCTCCTGAGCCGGGGCGGGGGCGGGGGCGGAGGTCTCTTCGGTGGTGCGGCCGAAGGTCCAGTTGCCGCCGAAGTCCTTCCCGAACTCCTTGCCGAAGTCCTTTCCGAACTCGCCGAACTCCTTGGCCAGTTCCGTCAGGCCGTCGCGGACGCCGGTCGGCCAGTCCCCGCGGGCGAAGTGGTCCAGTACCCGGTCCTGGACCCGCCGGGCCATGCGCTGCACCTCCTCCTGCGCCTGGGCCCGTGCCCGCGCCTGCGCCTCCTGCGCCCTGTGGCGGGCGCGCTGGGCCTCCTCGCGGGCCCGGCGGCTCTCGTCCTTGGCCCTGCGGGCCTGCTCCTTCCACTCCTGCTTGACCCGGCGCATCTCCTCCTTGGCGGCCTTCCAGGCCTCCTTGTCGCTCAGGTCGTCGTACTCCCCGGCATCCCCCCGGCCCCCCTCGGTCCCGTCCTTGCCGAGGTCCGGGAAGGGGCCCGGACCGGTGCCGGCCGCCCTGGTACCCCGGCGGGCCTCCGAAGCCGCCGCGCGCATCTCGCGGCGCAGGTCGCCGGCCGCGCCACGCACGTCGGCCCTTATCTCGGCGGCCAGTTCCGCCACCGACTCGCGGATCTCCAGTTCCAGGTCGGCCAGCTCACCGCTGCGGTCGGCCAGTTCGGCCCGGCCCGCGTCCGTGATCGCGTACACCTTCCGGCCGCCCTCGGTGGTGTGCCGGACCAGGCCCTCCGCCTCCAGCTTGGCCAGGCGGGGGTAGACCGTGCCCGCCGAGGGGGCGTACAGGCCCTGGAAGCGTTCCTCCAGAAGCCTGATCACCTCGTAACCGTGGCGCGGGGCCTCGTCGAGCAGCTTGAGCAGGTACAGGCGGAGGCGGCCGTGGGCGAAGACGGGAGCCATGTCAGAGCACCTTCTTGTCGGTCGTCGTGCCGTCGGTCGTCGTGCCGTCGGCCGGGGCGCCGGACGGCCCGGCGGGCTGCGGGGAGTCGGGCTGCGGGGAGTCGGGCTCCGTCTCCCAGGGGGTGTGCTCCTCCTCGTCCCGCGGCGGGCGGCGCAGCAGGGCGATCGAGCCGGAGACCGTGGTGGCACGCAGCCGCCCGGTGCCCGCGCCGAGCCGCCCGGAGACCTTGTGGGCGCCCCACTGGCCGTGCACCCGCAGTCCGTCGAAGGCGTTGGAGATCGTGCCGCTCGCGGTGTTGGCCTCGACCGTGGCGTCCGCCGGGTGCGGCAGGCGGATGGCGATCTCGCCGGAGACGCTGGTGAGGCCGACCTCCGTGGGCCCGTCCGGGTCCAGGTCGACGATCATGGAGCCGGTGACGGATTCCGCGCGGACGGACGGGCCCGAGCCGTCGACCACGGTGAGGTCGCCCGAGACCGAGTGGAACCGCAGGTCGCCCGTGACCGCCTGGGCCTCCAGGTTCCCCGACACCGTGTCCGCGCGGACCGGGCCCGAGACGCCGACCAGGGTGGTGTCGCCGGTCACCCCCTTGACATCCACGGGGCCGCGGATGCCGGAGACGACCGCGCCCGCGCCGACCACGCCCACCTCCACCCGGGTGCCGGCGGGAACGGCGAGGGAGACGACGGCGCTGCGCCGCCGACCCGCCTGGTCGAGCCACTTCAGGAAGCCCTTCCAGTGCAGGTCCTCGTAGGACACTGTCAGGACGCCGTCCCGCTGGGTGACCACCAGGGGCGGGCCCTCGACCTCCGAGACCTCGAGGCGGGCGGCGGGTTCGTCCGTGCTGACGACGTTGACCGTGCCGTTGACGAGCCGGACGTGGAGGTCGCGTACGGGGTTGTCGAAGGTCAGTTTTCGGGGCTCGGTGACGGACCACTCGGGCATGGGGCCTCCTCGGCGGGGCGGCGTGACGACGACGCGTCATATCGCGTCCTCTGAGAAACACGATATATCGTGGCCTTGTGAAGTCAAGACGCTCTTTCCGGTGAGGGGCCGGCCGGTCCGGCGCATAGGCTGGACCCAGTCAGCAACGGCCTGGATGAACGCGCAGGAGACACGGCCCCATGTATTTCACCGACCGCGGTATCGAGGAGCTGGAGAAGCGGCGTGGCGAGGAGGAGGTCACCTTCGAGTGGCTCGCCGAGCAGCTGCGTACGTTCGTGGACCTGAACCCGGACTTCGAGGTGCCTGTGGAGCGGCTGGCCACCTGGCTCGCGCGCCTCGACGACGAGGACGACGACGAGTAGGTCCCCGTGCGGCCGGCGCAGAGCCGCCTCACCGCGTACGGTCCCGCACGGACGAAGGGCCCGGCACCGAGTCGATACTCGGTGCCGGGCCCTTGTCGCGTGCCGCCCGGGGCCTACGCCTCGAACACCTCACGCACCAGCTGCTCCTGCTCGGACTGGTGGCGCTTGGCCGAACCCACCGCCGGGGACGAGCCGTGCGGGCGCGAGATGCGCCGCAGCCGCTCGCCGTGCGGGACGTCCGCGCCGACCGCCAGGTCCAGGTGGTCGATCAGGTTGAGCGCGATGAACGGCCAGGCACCCTGGTTCGCCGGCTCCTCCTGCGCCCACAGGTACTTCTCGGCGTTCGGGTACTTCTTGATCTCCGCCTGGAGCTCGGCACCCGGCAGCGGGTACAGCCGCTCGATGCGGATGATGGCCGTGTCCGTGACGCCGCGCTTCTGCCGCTCGGCCTCCAGGTCGTAGTAGACCTTGCCGGCGCAGAAGACGACCTTGCGCACGGCGGCCGGGTCGACCGAGGCGTCGCCGATGACCGGGCGGAACTCGCCGCTCGTGAACTCCTCCGCCTTCGACGCCGCCGCCTTCAGGCGCAGCATCGACTTCGGGGTGAAGACGACCAGCGGCTTGTGGTGCGGGTTGTGCACCTGCCACCGCAGGAGGTGGAAGTAGTTCGACGGGGACGTGGGCATCGCGACCGTCATGTTGTTCTGCGCGCACAGCTGGAGGAAGCGCTCCGGGCGGGCCGAGGAGTGGTCCGGGCCCTGGCCCTCGTAGCCGTGCGGCAGCAGCAGGACGACGCCGGAGGTCTGGCTCCACTTCTGCTCGGCCGAGGAGATGAACTCGTCCACGACCGTCTGCGCGCCGTTGACGAAGTCGCCGAACTGCGCCTCCCACATGACGAGCGCGTCGGGGCGGGCCAGCGAGTAGCCGTACTCGAAGCCCATCGCCGCGTACTCGGAGAGCAGCGAGTTGTAGACGTTCAGGCGCGCCTGGTCCTCGGAGAGGTACTGGAGCGGGGTGTACTCCTCGCCGGTCTCCCGGTCGATGAGCACCGCGTGGCGCTGGCCGAAGGTGCCGCGCTGGGAGTCCTGGCCCGCGAGGCGGACCGGGGTGCCCTCCAGCAGCAGGGAGCCGATGGCCAGGGTCTCGCCCATGCCCCAGTCGATGGTGCCGTCCTCGACCATCGCCGCCCGGCGCTGGAGCTGCGGCTGGAGCCGCGGGTGCACCGTGATGTGGTCGGGGACGTTGACCTGGGATTCGGCGATCCGCTTGACGACCTCCGCGGAGACCGCGGTGGGCACGGCGACCGGGAAGCCGTCCTGGGGCGCCCGGGTGTCGCCGGCGGGCGGCTGGGAGGTGGCCTCGCGGACCTCCGTGAAGACCTTCTCCAGCTGGCCCTGGTAGTCCTGGAGGGCCTGCTCGGCCTCTTCCAGGGTGATGTCGCCGCGACCGATCAGCGACTCGGTGTACAGCTTGCGCACCGAGCGCTTCTTGTCGATCAGGTCGTACATCAGCGGCTGGGTGAAGGCCGGGTTGTCCGACTCGTTGTGACCGCGGCGGCGGTAGCAGATGAGGTCGATGACCACGTCCTTGTTGAACGCCTGGCGGAACTCGAAGGCCAGCCGGGCGACGCGGACGACGGCCTCGGGGTCGTCGCCGTTCACGTGGAAGATCGGGGCCTCGATCATGCGGGCGACGTCCGTGGCGTACATGGAGGAACGCGAGGACTCGGGGGCCGCGGTGAAGCCGACCTGGTTGTTGATGACGATGTGGACCGTGCCGCCGGTGCGGTAGCCCCGCAGCTGCGACATGTTCAGGGTCTCGGCCACCACGCCCTGGCCCGCGAAGGCCGCGTCGCCGTGGATCGCCACCGGCAGGACCGTGAAGTCCGTGCCGCCCTTGTTGATGATGTCCTGCTTGGCGCGGGAGACACCCTCCAGGACCGGGTCGACGGCCTCCAGGTGGGAGGGGTTGGCGACCAGGGAGACCTTGATCTGCTCGCCGTCCAGGCCGGTGAAGGTGCCCTCGGCACCCAGGTGGTACTTCACGTCGCCGGAGCCGTGCATCGACTTCGGGTCGAGGTTGCCCTCGAACTCACGGAAGATCTGCGCGTACGACTTGCCGACGATGTTGGCGAGGACGTTCAGCCGTCCGCGGTGGGCCATGCCGATGACGACCTCGTCCAGGCGGGACTCGGCCGCCGAGTCGATGACCGCGTCCAGCAGCGGGATGACGGACTCGCCGCCCTCCAGCGAGAAGCGCTTCTGGCCGACGTACTTGGTCTGCAGGAAGGTCTCGAAGGCCTCCGCCGCGTTCAGCCGCCGCAGGATGCGCAGCTGCTCCTCGCGCTCCGGCTTGGAGTGGCCGCGCTCCACGCGGTCCTGGATCCACTTGCGCTGCTTGGGGTCCTGGATGTGCATGAACTCGATGCCGGTGGTGCGGCAGTACGAGTCGCGGAGCACACCGAGGATGTCGCGCAGCTTCATCATCGACTTGCCGGCGAAGCCGCCGACGGCGAACTCGCGCTCCAGGTCCCACAGGGTGAGGCCGTGCTCGACGATGTCCAGGTCGGGGTGCTTGCGCTGGCGGTACTCCAGCGGGTCGGTGTCGGCCATGACGTGGCCGCGGACCCGGTAGGAGTGGATCAGCTCGAAGACGCGGGCGGCCTTGGTGACGTCGTCGTCGTGGGAGGCGTCGATGTCCTTGAGCCAGCGGACCGGCTCGTAGGGGATCCGCAGCGCCTCGAAGACGTCGTCGTAGAAGCCGTTCTCGCCGAGCAGCAGGTTCGCCACGACGCGCAGGAACTCGCCGGAGGCGGCGCCCTGGATGACCCGGTGGTCGTAGGTCGACGTGAGCGTCATGACCTTGGAGATGCCGAGCTTGTTCAGGGTGTCCTGGCTGGTGCCCTGGAACTCCGCCGGGTAGTCCATGGAGCCGACGCCCATGATCACGGACTGGCCGGGCATCAGGCGCGGCACGGAGTGGACGGTGCCGAGGCCACCGGGGTTGGTCAGGGAGACCGTCACGCCGGTGAAGTCGTCCATCGTCAGCTTGCCGTCGCGGGCGCGGCGGACGATGTCCTCGTAGGCCTGCCAGAACTCGAAGAAGTTCAGCGTCTCGGCCTTCTTGATCGCCGCGACGACCAGCTGGCGGTCACCGTTCGGCTTCACCAGGTCGATGGCGAGGCCGAGGTTGACGTGCGGCGGCTTGACCAGGGTCGGCTTGCCGTCCTTCTCGCCGAACGACCAGTTCATCGACGGCATGGCCTTGACGGCCTGCACCATCGCGTACCCGATGATGTGCGTGAAGGAGATCTTCCCGCCGCGGGCGCGCTTGAGGTGGTTGTTGATGACGATGCGGTTGTCGAACAGCAGCTTCACCGGTACCGCGCGGACCGAGGTGGCGGTCGGCAGTTCCAGCGAGGCGTTCATGTTCTTCACGACGGCGGCGGCCGGACCACGCAGCGTGATCAGCTCCGGGCCCTCGGGCGCCTCGGCGGCGGGGGCGGCCTTGCCCTTCGGCTGAGCGGGCGCCTGTGCGGGTCGCGCCGGCTCGGCCGGGGCGGCCTTCGCCGCCGGAGCGGGTGCGGCGGCGGGCGCCGGGGCGGGCGCCTGGGCCGGAGCGGCCGCGGGCTTCGGAGCCGCGGGGGCGGCCGGGGCGGCGGCCTGGGGGGCCGGGGTGGGGGTCTCTGCGGCCCCCGCGGCCGCAGTACCCGCCGGAGCCGGGGTCGCAGGAGCGCCCGGCTTGTAGTCGGCGAAGAAGTCCCACCAGGCGCGGTCTACGGAATTCGGGTCCTGGAGGTACTGCTGATAGATCTCGTCGACGAGCCACTCGTTCGGACCGAACGCGGCTGCGGGGTTCTTCCCGGCTTGGTCATCGGTTGAGATGCTCGAGTTACTGGGGGACTGTGGCGACACGGCGGCAACCGCCCTCTTCCGCTTCACAAGGTGATGGACAGCGGGAATAAAGGCTACGCCTCCCTGACCGTGAAGGTCAGGCCGGGCCCGTTCATCGTCGCGTAAGTCACATCGGAAATCTTGTTTCGGGGCTTGAAATGGCGGGAAACAACCGTGGTTCCGCACGTGGGAGGGTGCACCGGCCGGGACCCTGCGCGTCTTCGTTCGACGGGTGGCGCGGGCCTGGTCCCGATCACACGGCTGCGGCCGCGCCGAGCGGCGCCGACCGTCGTGGATCTTGTGCTTCCGGTTCGGACCCTACGTCAACTCGTGGCGGAAGTCAGGCCCGGAAGAGTGACGATGATCCGGCAGCCGCGCTCGGATTCGGCCACACCGATCCGGCCGCGGTGCAGATCCACGGCCCAGCGGGCGATCGCCAGCCCCAGCCCCGTACCGCCGTCGCTGCCCGGCCCGTGCGGCCGGGTCACCGCTCCCCGGTTGAACCGCTCGAACACCCGGTGCCAATCCGACCGGGGGATGCCGGGACCCTCGTCCAGGATCTCCAGCTCCAGCGACTCCGGCTGCGCACCGCGCCGCGCCTTCACGGTCACGCGGCCGTGCGGCGGGCTGTGCTTGACCGCGTTGTCGATGAGGTTGGCGACGACCTGGTGGAGGCGCTCGGGGTCCGCGTGCGCGGTCAGCTCCGGCGGTGAGACGTCGAGGTGCAGATGGACGTCCGTCCGGGTGTGGCTGCCGGAGCCGGAGGCGATGCCCGCGCGCGCGGAGGCGACCATGTTGGCCTCCTTGAGCACGCCCGAGAGGTACGGCCACACCTCGAACCGCCGCAGCTTCAGCGGTACGACGCCGTTGTCCAGCCGGGAGAGGTCCAGCAGGGTCTCCACCAGCCGGCCGAGCCGCTCGGTCTGCTTCAGGGCCGTCCGCATCGTCTCCTGGTCGGGCTCGGTGACGCCGTCGACGATGTTCTCCAGGACCGCGCGCAGGCCCGCGATCGGGGTGCGCAGCTCGTGCGAGACGTTCGCCACCAGCTCCTTGCGCTGGCTGTCCTGGGCCTCCAGCTCGTCGGCCATGACGTTGATCGTCTGGGCCAGGTCGCCGAGTTCGTCCCGGCGGTTCTCCTTCACGCGGCGCGTGTAGTCGCCGTGCGAGATGGAGCGGGCCACCGTGTTCATCTCGTCCAGCGGCATGGTGAGCGAGTGCGCCACGAACTGGGTGATGAGCAGGGTGGCGATCATGGAGAAGACGGTGATGAAGCGCAGCTCCGTCTTGGTGTGCACGGCGACGATCGACAGGCCGGTGGTGATCAGCACCGCGATGACGACCAGCGCGCCCAGCTTGGTCTTGATCGAGAACGGGCGCACGCCGCCCCAGGATTTCCCACCGGAGGGCCGGTGGCTCCCGTGCGCGGCCCGGCGCCCGTCACCGCTCATGGGGCCGGCGTCTCCAGCGCGTAGCCCACACCGTGCACGGTGCGGATCCGCTCGGCGCCGATCTTCCGGCGCAGCGCCTTGATGTGGCTGTCGACCGTGCGGGTGCCGGAGGCGTCCGCCCAGTCCCACACCTCGGCCAGCAGCTGCTCCCGGGAGAGCACCGCGCGCGGGGTGTTCGCCAGGCACACCAGCAGGTCGAACTCGGTCGGCGTCAGATGGACGTCCTCCGCCCTCACCCGGACCCGGCGCTGCGCGTGGTCGATCTCCAGCTCGCCGAGGCGCAGGATGCCGGAGCGCGGAGTGGCGGCGGCGATCGTCGCCCGCTCCACCCGGCGCAGCAGCACGTGCACGCGTGCCGCCAGTTCCCGCATCGAGAACGGCTTGGTCATGTAGTCGTCGGCGCCGACGCCGAGCCCGACCAGCATGTCGGTCTCGTCGTCCCGCGCGGTGAGCATCAGCACCGGCACCGGGCGCTGGGCCTGCACGCGCCGGCAGACCTCCAGCCCGTCGAAGCCGGGCAGCATGATGTCGAGGATCAGCAGGTCGGGCTGCCAGGCCTCGGCCGTGTCGACGGCGGCGGGACCGTCGGCCGCCGTCTGCACCAGAAATCCCTCGGCACGGAGCCGGGCCGCGATGGCGTCGACGATCGTGACGTCGTCCTCGACGACCAGCACCCGGCGCTGCGCGCCCGGGGTGGTCGTCGCCGCGCCGCTCTGGGAGGTGTGTGTCTGCTCCATCGCCCGCCCCTGTTGTTGCTTTCCGGAATCCGTGGGGTGATCCCATGTCTGCGTTTGACGCTTGAATGATCTGCGTCAGGGCAGCACATTACGGGGACCGCCGGGGCTGTCGCTATCCAGGTCGGACGGCGAGGTGCACAGCGTCCGGAACGCCCCGGGCAACGGGCACCTCTTCGGTACGCACCTGCCGGAACCCGGCATTCCGCAAGCTTCCTTCAAATTCCGGCGAGGGCTGCGCGGACCATATGGCGAGCACCCCGCCCGGTCTCAACACCCTTGCGCACGCGTCCAGTCCGGCCGGCGAGTAGAGGCTGCCGTTGTCCTCCGTGACGGTCCAGCCGGGCCCGTTGTCGATGTCGAGACACAGCGCGTCGAACGTGTCCGATGTCTCATTGACGTACGCCACGAGATCCGCTTCCACGATCCGGGTCCGCGGGTCGGCGAGCGCGCCGCCGGACACCTCCGCCAGCGGCCCCCGCCGGTGCCAGCCGATGACGGCGGGCTCGCGCTCCACCACGGTGATCCGCCCCCACCCCGGACCGGCCGCCGCGTGTGCGAGCGAGAACCCCACGCCCAGCCCCCCGATCAGCACGTCCGGCTCCGGCCGCCCGTCCAGCGCGGCGCGGGCGGCGTCGACCAGCAACCGCTCCGAGCGGCCGTCGGAGGTGTCCATCAGGAAGCAGCCGTTGGCGATGATCTGGAGCAGTGGGCCGTGTCTGCGCAGCACCACCTCTCCGTACGGGCCGTCGCGCCGGTCCAGGACCACGGGAGAGTCGTACAGGGCAGTCATGACCCCCATCCTGGCCCAACACGGCCCGGCCTTCACGGCGATTGCGGACGACGACGGCCGCCCCGGCAAGACGTGTACGGACGCGGCCGGGGGGTGAGAGGTTGCTGTGAATCCCGCTCCCGGGTGGCGTCGGTCATAGACAGCGGCACGCCGGACCCCAAGGGTGGACCGCGACGGAAGGAGCGCCGCACCGTGGAACGGATCGCGAAGGGCCCTGCGACGGCCGCGTCGCCGCCCCGGCCGGGGCCGCCCCTTCCCGGCGGCCCCGCCGCCGCGCCCTCGCCGGCCACCGGCCTGCTGGACGGCGTGCCCCGTCAGCGCGGTGCCGCGGCGGCGTCCGCCCCGGCCCCCGTGTGCAGGGCCGTACGGCCCTGGCGCCTGCTGCCCACCCCGGCCGGCACTCCCTTCACCTTCGCGTACGCGACCGTCCTGGCGGTCACCTCCGTGGTCGCGGCCGTGGCCGACCCCGCCCTGGTCCACGCCCTCCACCAGGGCTCCAGCACGGACGTCGCCCACCTGATACGCACGCCCGTGCCGGTGCTCACGGCGAGCGCGCTGTGGATCGCGGGCGGGATCGTCTCGCCGTACGCCCTCGCGTTCCTGCTGGTGCTCACCGCGCTGGAACGGCGCACGGGCGCGGTGCGGGCCGCCGGCGTCTTCCTGGCCGGCCACGTCCTGGCCACCCTCGCCACCGAGGTCCCGGTCGGCCTCGCCGTCCTGGCCGGCCACCTGCCACCGACCTCCCTGCACCGCCTCGACTACGGCATCAGCTTCGGCGTCGCCGCCAGCATCGGCGCGCTGGCCGGACTGCTCCGCCCCTGGCTGCGCTGGCCCCTGCTGGTGCCGGTGGCCGGGACGCTCCTCGGCGACCTGTACGCCTACGCGGACCCCCTGACCAACTGGGGGCACCTCATCGCCCTGGCGATCGGCGTGACCGCCTGGCCGCTCGTCCGGCGCCCGCACCGGCCGGCCCGGTAACGGCCCCACCTGCACCGATCCCGTGATCGCTCACGGCGAACACCCGATCGGGAACATCAGGGGCAGCCAGAACATTGAGTCGGCATAGCTCAAGTTGACTGCCGAAGGGGAGATCATGGCTGCTGAGTCACCGGCGTTCACGCTCAACCTGCCGCTGCTGCCGCTCGACGACGAGGTCGTGCTGCCCGGCATGGTCGTCCCGCTGGACCTGAGTGACGCCGAGGTGCGGGCCGCCGTGGAGGCCGCCCAGGCCGCCGCGCCGGAGCCTGCCAAGCCCACCGTGCTGCTGGTCCCGCGCATCGACGGCACGTACGCCGGCACCGGCGTCCTCGGCACGGTCGAGCAGGTCGGCCGGCTGGCCGACGGTGACCCCGGGGCCCTGATCCGCGGCCGGAGCCGGGTGCGCATCGGCGCCGGCACCACCGGCCCGGGCGCGGCCCTGTGGGTCGAGGGCGCCCGGATCGAGGAGAGTGTGCCCGAGCCGCTGCCGGGCCACGTCACCGAACTGATCAAGGAGTACAAGGCGCTCGCCACCACGTGGCTGAAGAAGCGCGGCGCCTGGCAGGTCGTGGACCGCGTCCAGGCCATCGACGACGTGTCCGCGCTGGCCGACAACTCCGGCTACTCACCCTTCCTGACGACCGACCAGAAGGTCGCCCTGCTGGAGACCGCCGACCCGGTGGCCCGGCTCCGGCTCGCCACGCAGCAGCTCCGCGACCACCTCGCCGAGCAGGACGTGGCCGAGACCATCGCCAAGGACGTCCAGGAGGGCGTCGACAAGCAGCAGCGCGAGTTCCTGCTGCGCCGCCAGCTGGAGGCCGTCCGCAAGGAGCTGCGCGAGCTGAACGGCGGGAACGGCAAGGACGCTGCCGAGGAGTCCGACGACTACCGTGCCCGGGTGGAGGCCGCCGACCTGCCGGAGAAGGTCCGCGAGGCCGCCCTGAAGGAGGTCGACAAGCTGGAGCGCGCCTCCGACCAGTCGCCCGAGGGCTCCTGGATCCGCACCTGGCTGGACACCGTCCTGGAGATGCCCTGGAACGAGCGGACCGAGGACGCCTACGACATCCGGGGCGCCAAGGCCGTGCTCGACGCCGAGCACGCCGGCCTGGAGGACGTGAAGGAGCGCATCACCGAGTACCTGGCCGTGCGCAAGCGGCGCGGTGACCGGGGACTCGGCGTGATCGGCGGGCGGCGCGGCGGTGCCGTGCTCGCGCTCGTCGGGCCGCCCGGGGTCGGCAAGACCTCCCTCGGCCAGTCGGTCGCCCACGCCATGGGACGCACCTTCGTCCGCGTCGCCCTCGGCGGCGTCCGCGACGAGGCCGAGATCCGCGGCCACCGCCGTACGTACGTCGGCGCGCTGCCCGGCCGCATCGTGCGGGCCGTCAAGGAGGCCGGGTCGATGAACCCGGTCGTCCTGCTCGACGAGATCGACAAGGTGGGCTCGGACTTCCGCGGCGACCCGGCGGCGGCCCTGCTGGAGGTGCTGGACCCGGCGCAGAACCACACCTTCCGGGACCACTACCTGGAGGTCGAGCTGGACCTGTCCGACGTGGTCTTCCTCGCCACCGCCAACGTCCTGGAGGCCATCCCGGAGGCACTCGCCGACCGTATGGAGATCGTCCGGCTGGACGGCTACACCGAGGACGAGAAGGTCGTCATCGCACGCGACCACCTGCTCCCGCGCCAGCTGGAGAGGGCCGGCCTGCACGGGGACGAGGTCACGCTCGACGAGAGCGCGCTGCGCAGGCTCGCCGGCGAGTACACCCGGGAGGCGGGCGTGCGGACCCTGGAGCGGTCCATCGCCCGGCTGCTGCGCAAGATCGCCGCACAGCACGAGCTGGGCGAGCGGGAACTGCCGTTCACCGTGACGGACGGCGACCTGCGCGGCCTGATCGGCCGCCCCCACCACGTGCCCGAGTCCGCCCAGGACCCGGCCGAGCGCCGCACGGCCGTGCCCGGCGTGGCGACCGGCCTCGCGGTCACCGGCGCCGGCGGCGACGTGCTCTTCGTGGAGGCGTCCCTCGCCGACCCGGAGACCGGCGGCGCGGGCCTGACCCTCACCGGTCAGCTCGGTGACGTGATGAAGGAGTCCGCGCAGATCGCGCTGAGCTTCCTGCGCAGCCACGGAGCCGAACTGGAGCTGCCGGTGGCCGACCTCAAGGACCGGGGCGTGCACATCCACTTCCCGGCGGGCGCGGTCCCGAAGGACGGCCCGAGCGCGGGCGTCACGATGACCACGGCACTCGCCTCGCTGCTCTCCGGCCGTCTGGTCCGCACCGACGTCGCCATGACCGGCGAGGTCTCGCTGACCGGCCGGGTGCTGCCCATCGGCGGGGTGAAGCAGAAGCTCCTCGCCGCCCACCGCGCCGGGGTGACCACCGTGATCATCCCCAAGCGCAACGAACCCGACCTGGACGACGTCCCGGCCGAGGTCCTGGACAAGCTGGACGTCCACGCCGTGACCGACGTCCGCCAGGTCCTGGAACTGGCGCTCGCGCCCGCCGTGGACGGGGCGGCGCCTCAGGTGCCCGTGGCGGCGTGACGGACGCCGCGGCCTGGGGCCCGGACCCTCCCTGAGGGGTGTCCGGGCCCGCTCCGTGCCCGCTCTCAGCCCGGCCGCACACCGGGAGCACTCGGTAGGATGCAGACAGGAGCCAGCCCCCCCTGCAGCGGACCAGGGTGAGGGTGGTGGCTCGGTGAACACGGCGCCCGGACAGGCCGGTTGGCCGCCCAGAACCCCCTGCGGCCTGATCGGGGCCGAGATCGCGAGCTGGTGCAAGAAGCACTCACGGCTTCTCCTGGCACGGCGGCGGGCACGAGGGTGGCTCCGGCCATAGTTCCGGTTCCGAATCCGGCCACGGCGGTGGCGGTCACGCCTCCACCACCACCGTGCAGAACAACACCGACGTGACCGTTCAGCAGAATCAGTCCACGGGCAACGGCAAGCAGTCGGACGACGATAGGACCGCCCAGTCCAACAAGGGCGGCGGCGACCAGTCCAACAGCACGACACCAAGCAGACGAGCGACAAGTCCGGAGAGGATGGCGGCAAGCCTGACCGCCGCGACAGCGGCAAGACTCCGCCCCGCCGCTCCCCGCGGCGGGGCGGACCCGTGTCAGGGGGGCCGGCGGCGTCAGAGTGACTGTTCCGCCCAGACCGTCTTGCCGACCCGGTCGTGCCGGGTGCCCCAGCGTTCGGCGAGCTGGGCGACCAGCAGCAGACCCCGGCCGCCCTCGTCGAAGATCCGGGCACGCCGCATGTGCGGGGTGGTCCCGCTGGAGTCGTACACCTCGCAGATCAGCTTGCTGTCCTGGTGGATCAGCCGGAGCTGGATGGGTGGGCGGCCGTAGCGGATCGCGTTGGTGACCAGCTCGCTGACCATCAGCTCCGTGGGGAACGCGGCCTCGTCCAGGCCCCAGGTGGTCAGCTGCTCGGTGGCGTACCGGCGGGCCAGGGAGACGACGGTGGGCTCGTTGTCGAGTTCCCAGGAGGCGACCCGGTCCGCGTGCAGCGCCCGGGTGCGGGCCACCAGCAGGGCGATGTCGTCGTCGGGGCGGTGGCTGAGCAGCTCGGTGAGGACCCGGTCGCACACCGACTCCAGTGACTTCGCGGGGCGGCCGAGCGCGTGGAACATCTTGTCCAGCGCCTCGTCGATGTCGTGGTCGCGGGCCTCCAGCAGCCCGTCGGTGTAGAGGGCGAGCATGCTGCCCTCGGGCAGTTCGGTCTCCACCGCCTCGAAGGGCAGCCCACCGAGCCCCAGTGGCGGCCCCGCGGGCACGTCGAGGAAGCGGACGGTGCCGTCCGGAGTCACCACGGCGGGCGGCGGATGGCCCGCCCGGGCGATGGTGCACCGGCGCGAGACCGGGTCGTAGACGGCGTACAGACAGGTGGTGCCGATGCCGCCGGCGGTGTCGGCGGCCGGATCCGCGCTGCCCTCGTCGGCGGCCAGTCTGAGCACCAGGTCGTCGAGGTGGGTGAGCAGTTCGTCGGCCGGCAGGTCGACGTCGGCCAGGGTGCGTACGGCCGTGCGCAGCCGGCCCATGGTGGCGGACGCGCGCATGCCGTGTCCCACCACGTCACCCACGACCAGCGCCACGCGCGCCCCGGACAGCGGAATCACGTCGAACCAGTCCCCGCCCACGCCGGCCCGGGTGGCGGCCGGCAGATAGCGGGTGGCGATCTCCAGTGCCGCCTGGTCGGGCAGCGTGTGCGGGAGCAGGCTGAGCTGGAGGGCCATCGTGGTCGTCCGGGACTTGGAGTAGGTGCGGGCCTGCTGGATGCCGGCGGCGGCCTTGGCGGTGAACTCCTCCGCGAGCCGCAGGTCCTCGGGCCCGAACGCCCCGCGCCGGGGGCGGCGGGCGAACAGGGCGACGCCGAGTGTGCTGCCCTGGGCGAGGAGCGGCACCGCCAGCAGGGCGCGCGCCCCGGACGTGTGCAGCCAGGCGGCGCCCGGGTCCAGCGCGGCCCACCCGGCGACGGCCGGGTCGGCGGTGTCGTACAGCAGCGGGCGGCCCGCAGCCAGGCACTGTGCGGGCGGCGAGTCCGCCGGGCACACGACGGCCTCACCGATACCGATACCGGTGCCGATGCCCGTGTCGGTGTCGGCCCCATGGGCGGGGCCGCCGCCGTTCGGCAGCGCGCGCAGGGCGACCCGGCGCAGCACGACCGGATCGGCGGGCCCGCCGGCCTCCTCGCCGGTGCGCGGGGAGTCCAGCAGGTCGACCGCCATGACGTCGGCGAGCCGGGGGACCGTGACCTCACCGAGTTCCTGTGCGGCGCGGGCCTGGTCGGCCACCGTGCCGGCAAGCGGTCCGGAGTCCGCCGAGGCGCGCTGCCCAGTGGCGGGGTCCTGGCCGGGCCGCTGCCCGGACAGGCACACGGCCCGTACCCGGCCGCCCGCGTCCTTCAGCGGGGTCAGGACGGTGGTCCGGCCGAGGTCCGGGGCGAGAGAGCCGCGCGCCTCCTGCGGCCGGCCGGACTCCAGCGCCAGCCGCATCGAGCGGTCGGCCTCCTCTCCCGTGGTGTCGGGCACGATGTGGCTCAGACGCAGCCCGCGCATCGCCGCCTCGGGCAGGGCGAGGGCGTGCTCCATCCGGCGGTTGGCACGTACCAGGCGCAGGTCGGTGTCGAAGACCGCCAGCGGAAAGGGGGACTGGAGGAACGTCCACTCCTCCAGTGGCTCGCCGCGCGGCGGCTGGGTCCGGGGTGTCACGGCGCTCACCGCGAGCCAGTCGGTGACGCCCTTGTCGGAGGTACGGCGATGGGCGAGAACCCCCAGTTCCAGGAGCCGGCCGTCCTGGTGACGCAGCGGGACGGTGCCGTTCCAGCGGGTCCGGCCGGCCAGAGCCCGCCGCACGGCCGTGCCGTCGGTGGCCAGCAGCGCGGTGGCGGGGCGGCCGACGACCGCGGGGGAGTCGTAGCCGAGCAGCCGCCGCGCGCCCTCGCTCCAGCCGGTCAGGATGCCCCGCTCATCGATGGTGGCCGTGGCCGTGTACGTCGACTGTCGCTCCATCGCCGCTCATCTCGCCCTTGCTCGGCAGGCTCTCCTGACCAGCATGATCCCGGGCGGCGCGGAGCACCAACGCAGCGGAGCACCGACGCGGGGGAGGGCCGCGGAACGGGGCGGGGGAGAACCCGGACCCCGGCCCGACCGAGGCCGCCGTCCCGCCGTCCCGCGGCCGGTGGGGCGACCGTTACCCGTTGGCCAGGGCCTGGACCCGGTCCAGCGCCCCGTTGAACTTGTCGTGGTCGCCGACGGTCGGCCCGGAGGAGGTGTACTGCCACATCGTGTAGTACGGCCATCCGGCCGGCAGCGTCCCCGGGTCCGCGGCGTAGCGGGCGATCCACAGCGGGCTGTTCGCGGCGAAGCCGCTGTAGTCGCCGGTGCACTGCGTCCACCAGCTGGCGGCCGTGTAGATGACGGGGTACCGGCTGGTGCGCGCCTTGTAGGTGTTGACGAAGTCGGCGATCCAGCCGACCATCTGGCTCGCGGTCCTGCCGTAGCAGGCGGCGCCGTAGGGATTCCACTCGATGTCGAGCGCGCCGGGCAGGGTCCGGCCGTCCCGGGACCAGCCGCCGCCGTGGTCGACGAAGTAGTTGGCCTGGGTGGCGCCGCTGGTGGTGTCCGGGGTGGCGAAGTGGTAGGCGCCGCGGATCATGCCCACGTTGTACGCGCCGTTGTACTGCTGCGCGAAGTACGGGTTCGTGTAGTACGTGCCCTCCGTGCCCTTCGTGTACGCCCAGCGCACCCCGCTGTTCCACAGGGTCGACCAGGCCGCGTTGCCCTGGTACGCGGAGACGTCCACCCCCTCCGTCTGGGTGGCGTCAGCGGTGGTGGGGGCGCTCTTCCGGCCGTCGTGGGCGAGGACGCCGATGCCGAGGTAGGCGGAGCCGCGGCTGGGCGTGGTCGCGGCGTGTGCGGTGGTGAGCGGAAGCGTGAGGGAGAGCGCCACGAGCAGGGTGGTGAGGAGGCCGGCGAGGGGGCGCGGGCGGGGGGAGCGGATGGAACCGGGTCTGAGCACGGCCATGACGTGCCTCCGGGGGAGTGAAGTGGGGGACGAGGCGCGGACCGCTGGTCCTATGGCGTGGGCATGCCATTGAATGCCTCGTAAAGAAGCTACGCACGTAGATAAGGGGTGGGAAGGGGGTCCGGAGGACGCCGTTGGTCTACTCCTGCGAAATACTGGCGGAGCTGCGGTGATGACGACATACGGCAGAAACTTTCAGGACAGCGAAACCGATCAGGGGTGCTGACGTGCACGACGACGGAAACGGGGGCGCGCCCCGCGCCGCCGGCCAGACGACGCCCAGTGGCCCGGACCAGGAATTCCTGGCCCTGGAACGTGAGTTGACCGTGCTGCTCCGGCGCGCCCGGGCCAGCCAGGGGGAGATGGCCCGCGCGGTCCACCCCGATCTGGAGTCCTCCGCCTACGGCCTGCTCATCCGGCTGGACGAGCTCGGCGGTCAGCGGGCCACGGCACTCGCCGCCTACATCGGCGTCGGCAAGGCCACCATGTCCCGCCAGCTGCGTGCCCTGGAGGAACTCGGCCTGATCGCCCGCGAGCCGGACCCGGCCGACGGCCGCGCCTGGCTCGTCACCCTCACCGAAGAGGGCCGCCGCCGCGTCGGCACGGTCCGCGAGGCCCGCCGCGCCCGCTACGTCCGCCAGCTCGCCCACTGGGACCGCCGCGAGGTCGCCGAACTGGCCCGACTGCTCCACGAGCTGAACGGCGGCATGGAGAAGTAACCCCGGAGCGCACAGGTCCCGGCCCAGCCCCCCACGCCACCGCCGCGGCGTCCCGGCCCGGCTTCCCCACACCACCGCCGTGGCTTCCCGGCAGCACCCCCACGCCACCGCCGCGGCGTCCCCTCACAGCTCCGCGTACACCACCGTCGCGTCGTCGTGCGTCTTGCCGCGCCCCAGGAACGCCCGTTCCACCCGGTCCGCGTCCTCCAGTGCCCGCACCCGGTCGACCAGTGACCGCGCGCCCTCCTTCGCGACCACGTCGAACAGGGCCGCCCAGTCGCCCTCGCGGAACGTCTCCGTCCAGCGGGTCGCGCCGTCCGTCAGCGCGGCCAGCGCCCGGACCTCGCGCCGGGGCAGGGTGCCGGCGACCGCGCGGGTGGCCACGGCCGGGTCGGCGGCGGCCGTGAAGAAGCCGCCCTCCCGGTTGCGCAGACGCGCGTCGACCAGGGCCTCCGTGGCGAGCGCGGCACGCGGCAGCCGGGCGAGCCGGTCGTCCAGGACCGGCGTGACCGTGCCGTCGGGACCCCGCAGGAGCAGCGCGGAGTCGGACAGCACCAGGTACTCCACCGTGGCGGCGGACCAGCGGGCCAGGGCGACGGTTGCCTGAGGCGTCCGCGGGTGAGAAAGGTCACAGGTACCCGCGTGGACGCCGGCGGTGCGCCGGATCGCCTCCGCGAGAATCTCCGACAGCGTCAGATCTCGACCCGAAACGGTCAGTTCGGTCAACGCGCCGCCCAGCCGCGCGGTGAACCAGGGGACGGAATGCAGACAGCCCGCGCCGCCACCGGGCGGCGTCACGCCGTCCAGGACGATGACGCAACCTCCCTGTCCGCAGGCGGGTAGCGCGACACCGGCGAAGTCCTCGTTGGGGCGGGTCGCGTCGCCGGGTTCGGAAACGAGATCAGTGCGCATCCAGCCAGTCTGCACGAGCCCTTCACACGCTCGCCAAAGGCTGGCAAGCGGCGGTGTTTTCCCGTGACCCCGCAGGTCAGACGCCTGATTTGGGGGGTAATGATCCACTCCGGGAAGGCGTGGTGGCGAATAGTGCCAAAGCCTGCCGCGCGCGTCCAACCGGCCCACCGCGCAGGCCCCCGGCACCGGCCGGAGGAACTTGCCCGCCAACTCCCCTCCGATGTTCACTCCTTCGGGTGGCGGGTCAGGTGATGCGCGACCACTGCCCACCGGCGCTGGGAGGGTCGGGAACCGTACGAACCGGGTGTACGCACCACTTGGCACCGATATGACGGGGTGCCACCCGGGCCCTGGGTAGACGAGTTCAGGAATGCGAGCACCGGTGCAGAAGAAGCGGCCTCGGCGCACAGGCAGTCAGACGGCCCCCGCGGGGACCGCCCCGCAGACACCCGTGGGCACCGGCCGCCCCACCCACGTGCGCAACCGGCTGATCGTCGCCCTCGCGGTGGTGGCCGCCGCCGTGGCCGGCGCGGGCGCGCCCGCCGTGCTCACCGCCTCCCAGGACGTCAGCGACTCCCAGGATCTGGTGACCCTCGCCGCCCGCACGCAGGACGCGCTCACCCTCGCCCACTCCCTCGCCGACGAACGTGACGAGGTCACCTCCTACATCGCGGCCGGCCGCCCCCGCTCCAAGGCGCCCGCCGAGGACCGCAGCGCCCGCGTGGACCGGCAGGTCGAGGAGCTGCGCGCCGACACCGGCACCCCGGCGGACCTGCGCACCGACCTCGGCGGCATCGACGCCGTCCGGCGCGCGGCCCTCACCGGCAAGACCAGCGCACTCCAGGCGCACCAGGCGTACTCGGAGACGATCAGCGCGCTGCACCGGCTCGCCGAACAGCTGGCCGAGCGGACGCCCCCGCGGGCTGGTTCCGGGGCCCACGCCCTCGCCGAGCTGGACTCGGCCGTCCAGCAGTCCGCCGCCGCCCGCGGCCTGCTGCTGGCCGCGCTGAACGTCCCGTCCCACTCCCGCACGGTGATCGACCCCGCCACCGGCCTGCCGGCCACGGCCGCCACCACCACAGACGCGGAGGGCAGGCAGCGCGACGCGCTCTCCGTCGCCGCCCAGCAGGCCCGGCTGCGCGCCGACGCCGCCCTCGCCGGTTTCCGCGACACGGCGCCCAAGGCGGCCGTGGACTCCTACGACTCCACGGTCACCGGCCCGGAGGTCAACTCGGCCGAGAAGTACCTGGCCACGCTGACCGACCAGCCCACCCTGGCCGACAGCGAGGTGACCACCAGCACCAAGAAGCTGGACGCCGCCCTGTCCGCCCGGGTCGACCTGATGCGCGGCGCCGAGTCCGCGCTCTACGACCACCGCACCAAGGACCTCGCCAGGCTCCGGGACGACGACGTCACCGCCCTGGAGATCCGCGTCGCGGTCCTCGGCGCCCTGATGCTGGTCGCGATCGGCGTCGCCGCGGCCATGGCCCGCACCCTCACCCGCCCGCTCTCGGTCCTGCGCCGCGGCTCCGCCCGCCTCGCCGGGGCCGAGGACCCCGCGGCCCAGGAGCCGATCACCTTCACCGGCCGCAACGACGAGTTCGCCCAGGTGGTCCGCTCGGTCAACGCACTGCACGCGCACGCCGTGACGCTGCACGAGCGGGTGGGAACCCTGGAGACGGACCGCAAGCACCTGGTGGGCCAGCGGCAGAAGATGGCCGACGCCCGCGAGGAACTGCGCGCCGAACTCGCCGGGTCCAGCGCCCAGCTGGAGCGGCTGCGCACCAGCATCGGCTCCACCTTCGTCAACCTGGCCCTGCGCACACTGGGCCTGGTCGAGCGGCAGCTCGCGGTCATCGAGGGCCTGGAGGACCGCGAACAGGATCCCGACCGCCTCGCCACGCTCTTCAAACTCGACCACTTCGCCACGGTCATGCGCCGGCACAGCGAGAACCTCCTGGTCCTCGCCGGCACCGAGCACGTCCAGCAGCACCCCGGCCCGGTACCGCTGGTCGACGTGGTCCGGGCGGCGGTCAGCGAGATCGAGCGCTACGAACGCGTGCGCATCGCGGCGCTGCCCCCGCACACGCACCTCGTGGGCTTCGCCGCGGACGACCTCTCCCACCTGCTGGCCGAGCTGATGGAGAACGCCACGTCGTTCTCGCCGCCGGATCTGCCCGTGGAGGTCTCCGGCTGGCTCCTGGAATCCGGCGAGGTCATGCTGTCAGTCCAGGACGAGGGCATCGGCATGACCGAGGAGCGCCTCGCCCGTCTCAACGCCCGCCTCACCGACTTCGACCCCGGGTCGCCCTACGACCAGGAGGGCGGCGAGAACCTCGGCCTCGGCCTCTACGTCGTCGCCCGCCTCGCCCAGCGACACGGCGTCCGCGTCCGGCTGCGCGAGCAGAAGCAGGGCGGCGTCGCCGCGGTCGTGGTCCTCCCGGCGTCCCTCCTCACCGAGGCCCCGCCGGCCGCGCTCCCCGCGCAGTCCGCCTCCATGAGCGGCACCGGCACCTACTCCCTGCCGGGCGCCGACGCCGAGGCCAACTCCAACGTCCTGCACGGCCGCGCCGCGGACACCGACCCGCTGGTCGCGCTGGCGGAGAAGGCGGCCCGGGCCTCCGGCGTCACCGCGGAGAAGACCGCGGAGAAGACCGCGGAGAAGATCACGGAGACGCGGGAGATCGGGCCGGAGCCGGAGCCCGAGCCGGAGTCCGAGGACACCGAGACGCACACCCGGGCGGAGACCCCCGGCCGGGGGCGCGCGGAGGATGTGCCGGCGCGGCCGAAGGCACCGCCGGAGACTCCCGCCGAGACCACGATGGAGCTGTTGCTCCCGGACCTGTCCCCGGCCGCCACCGAGCAGGTCACCACCGGACCGGACTCCGCCGGTCAGGCTGCCACTGGGCAGGCTCCCACCGGGCAGGGCGCCGCGGGGGTGAGCTCCGCCGGGCAGGCCCCCGCCGGGCAGGCCCCCGCCGGGCAGGCCCCCGACGGGCAGGGCTCCACCAAGCCGTCCCCCTCCGCCCAGCCCCCCGCCGCCCAGCCCCCCGCCGGGCAGCGCACCGTCCGGCCGGGGTCCGGGCCGGAGGCCGGCCGGGAGCACGGGCCCGCCGATGACTTCCGCACCACCGGTGCGGGCACGAACGACCCCGCCGAGGACGACGCCGAGGTGGTCACCAGCAAGGGCCTGCCCAAGCGCACGCCCAGGATCACCGCACCGGCGGCGCCGCCCCGCCAGCGCACCGAGAGCGTCGACGCCGACGCCCTGCGCCGCAGGCTCGGCGGGTTCCGCCGGGGAGCCGTAGCCGGCTACCGCGACGTGGAGGCGGAGATCGCCGCACACACCACACAAGCCACGGGGGGCACAGCCGAGGAGGCAAGCAGTTGACCGCGCCCACTACCTACGGACTGAGCAGCGAAGCCCGCAACCTGCACTGGCTGCTGACCAACCTGGTCGAGGAAGTACCCGGCATCCAGTCCGTCGCCGTGGTCTCCTCGGACGGCCTGCTGCTGCTCTCGTCCGATCCCGGACACACCGAGCAGTCCCGTCGGACGAGCCCGGCCAAGGGCCCCCGCGGGTCCTCCGCCGACCTCGCCACCATCGTCTCCGGCGTCGGCAGCCTCACCGTCGGGGCCGCCAAGCTGATGGACTTCGGCGGGGTCAGGCACACGATGGTCGCCATGGCGGAGGGCAGCCTGTTCGTGATGTCGATCAGCGACGGCTCGCTGCTCGGCGTGCACGGCTCCGCCGAGTGCGACATGAGCGTGGTGGCCTACCACATGGCGCTGTTCGTCGGCCGAGCCGGCCATGTCCTCACCCCGGAACTCCGCTCGGAGCTGCGGCAGTCACTCGAGTCCCAGTCGACGGGGAGCGCCCGATGAGTGGCACAGCGAAACTTCCCGTCCGCGGCGGCGACCGCAAACCCGCCCGTGTCCGTCCCTACTCGCTCACCGGCGGCCGTACCCGCTTCGGTCACGTCCTCCTGGTGGAGACCTTCGTGGCCGCGCTGGAGGCCCCCGAGGAGCGCAGGGAACTGACGAACGGCTCGCTCGCGACCCGGGTCATGCCGGAGATGCGGGCCATCGTCGAACTGTGCCGCCGCATGCGCACGGTGGCCGAGATCGCCGCGCTGCTGAAGATGCCGCTCGGCGTGGTCCGCGTACTCCTGAGCGATCTCGCGGACCAGGGAAAGATCCGTGTGTACGGCACCGGGACCGGGCACGGCACCGGCCGCCCGGACCGCGCGCTGCTGGAAAGGGTGCTGAGTGGACTCCGCCGTCTCTGACGCCGCCGCCTCCGCCGTCGGAGGCATCCCCCTCGTCGCCGGCTTCACCGAGCCCGACGAGGATCTGAAGTCCTGGCAGACGGACCGCACCCGGGCCCCCATCGCCACGAAGATCGTGGTGGCGGGGGGCTTCGGCGTCGGCAAGACCACCCTGGTCACCTCCGTCTCGGAGATCACGCCCCTGCAGACCGAGGCGCTGATGACCGAGGCCAGTGAGGGCACCGACGACCTGTCGGCCACCCCGGGCAAGCTCACCACCACCGTGGCCATGGACTTCGGCCGCCTCACGCTCGACGACGACCTGGTGCTCTACCTGTTCGGCACGCCGGGCCAGCAGCGGTTCTGGTTCATGTGGGACGACCTGGTGCGCGGCGCGATAGGCGCCGTGGTCCTGGCGGACACCCGCCGCCTGAAGGACTGCTTCCCGGCGCTGGACTACTTCGAGAGCTGCGCGCTGCCGTACGTCGTCGCGGTGAACCACTTCGACGGCAGTGAGCGGTTCGAGCCGGATGACGTGCGGGAGGCGCTGACGATCCCCGCGCACGTCCCTGTCATGATCATGGACGCCCGGCGCCGGATCTCGGTGATCGAGACCCTCCTGGCCCTGGTGGGCCACGCGCTGGCCGAAACACCCGAGTAGTCCCTGTAAGGAGCCACCACCCGCATGCGGAAGATACTCGTCGTCGGAGCCGGCCAGTCCGGCCTCCAGCTCGCCCTCGGCCTCCAGTCGCACGGCTACGAGGTCACCCTGATGTCGAACCGGACCGCGGACGAGATCCGCTCCGGCCGTGTCATGTCGACGCAGTGCATGTTCGACACGGCGCTGGGGCACGAGCGCGATCTCCAGGTGAACTTCTGGGAGTCCCAGGCACCGAGGATCGAGGGCCTGGGCGTCTCGGTCGCGGCCCCCGGCTCGCACGACCCCGGCCCCACCCAGCGGGCGATCGACTGGGTGGGCCGGCTCGACGGGTACGCGCAGTCGGTGGACCAGCGGGTGAAGATGGCCGGCTGGATGGAGACCTTCGCCCAGCGCGGGGGCCAGCTCGTCATCCACGGCGCGGCGGTCGGCGATCTCGACTACTTCTCCCGCGCCTACGACCTCGTCCTCGTCGCGGCCGGCAAGGGCGAACTGGTGTCGATGTTCGCCCGCGACCCCGAGCGCTCCCCCTACAGCGAGCCGCAGCGCGCGCTGGCGGTGGCGTACGTCCACGGGCTCGGCCCGCGTCCCGAGCACCCGGACTTCGACGCGGTCCGCTGCAACCTGGTCCCCGGGGTCGGCGAGCTGTTCGTCATGCCGACCCTGACCACCTCGGGCCGCGCCGACATCCTGTTCTGGGAAGGCATACCCGGCGGCCCGCTCGACGTCTTCAAGGGCGTCAAGGACCCGGCGGAGCACCTGTCCCTGACCCTGAAGCTCATGGAGAAGTTCACTCCGTGGGAGCACGCGCGGGCCACGAAGGCCGAACTGACCGACGCCGGCGGCACGCTGGCCGGCCGGTACGCCCCGACCGTCCGCAACCCCGTCGGCCGGCTGCCCTCCGGCGGCCTGGTCCTCGGCGTGGCCGACGTGGTCGTCGCGAACGACCCGATCACCGGCCAGGGCTCCAACTCGGCGTCCAAGTGCGCCGCCGCGTACCTCGCCTCGATCCTGGAGCGCGGTGACGCACCGTTCGACGAGGAGTGGATGCGGGCCACCTTCGACCGGTACTGGGCCACCGCCCGGCACGTCACCAAGTGGACGAACGCCATGCTGGCGCCGCCGCCGGAGCACGTGCTCAACCTCATCGGCGCCGCCGGTCAGCTCCAGCCGGTGGCCGACAGGTTCGCCAACGCGTTCAACGACCCCGCCGACTTCGAGAACTTCTTCTACGAGCCGGACAGGACGGCCGCCTATCTGGCGTCTGTCGCGGGAGCCTGACCGCGTTCCGACGGGTCCGTCCCCCTTTTGACACCCCGCACCGGCGGAGAGACGCTGGTAGGCAGGGGTCGGAGGGGGGACAACCACGTAGGAGTGTTCCCATGAACGGTCGACGCGTGCGTCTGGCTGTGCTGGCACCACTGGCGGTGTCGTCACTGGCGCTGGGGTCCCTTTCGTTCTCCGCCACGACAGCGGCGGCGGCGTCCCCCAGCTGCTCGGTGGGGACGGGCAGCGGGCAGAACACCGTGCAGGTCAGAGGCAGTGGCTTCAAGCCGAACAAGACCGTTGTCGTCGATTCCTCCCGGGGAGCGGACGGCAGCGTGAGGGCGAACGCCAACGGGCGTTTCTCCACAACGATCATGGGCGCCCGCGGCTTCGTGACCGCCCATCAGGTCGGCACCTCCGGGGCCAGGTGCGGGATGGCGAAGCCGGGGCAGCAGAACAACGCCATGATGCAGTACAGGCAGGGTTTCAAAGACGGCTTCGCGGACCTGAAGAAGGACTGCAAGAAGAACCAGCAGCAGTTCGCCGTACCCCAGAAGGTGGACCCGAACTGGCAGAGGGGTTACAACGACGGCGCGGCCCTGGCGTCCAAGCGGTTCTGCAAGAGCTAGACCCGCCCGTCCGGATCGGGTCGTACCGCGCCCAGGATCGGGTAGCCGGCGATCGCGGAGATCTCCACCTTCTCGCCCGGTCTGGGTGCCTGGACGACCTTGCCGTCGCCCACGTACAGCGCCACGTGCGTCGCCTCGGGGAAGTACACCACCAGGTCTCCCGGGCGCAGTTGACTCAGTGGGACCTTGGGCAGCCGGTCCCACTGTTCCCGGCTGGTGCGCGGGAGCGGTGTTCCCGCGTGGGACCAGGCCCGGGACGTAAGCCCCGAGCAGTCGAACGCGTCCGGGCCCTGCGCGCCCGACCGGTACGGCTTGCCGACCTGGTCCAGGGCGTAGTCGACGGCGCGGTCGCCCGCCGGTGAGGCGGGGCGGTCGGCGGGCAGGGCGCCCGCCGTGGTGAGCTTGCGCTGCGCCTCGCTTACCCCCTGCTCCTCCAGCCGGGCCACGGCCGCGAGTTGCTCCGGGGTGAGACCGGCCAGCATGCGCTCCACGTCGGCCAGTCGCGCCCGGACGTCGTCGCGCTGGCTCCGCTGCCGGCCGGCGAGCGTCTGCTGGGTGTCGAGGGCCTTGCGGGCCGCACGGGCCAGCGCGTCCTTCCGTCTCTCCGCGGCGGCCAGCCGGGCCACCGTCCGGGCGTGTTCGCGGGCGAGTTCGCCGATGACGTGGCCCTCGTCCAGGGCGTGCTGCGGGTCGGGGGCGAGCAGGACACGGATGTAGGGGCCGAGGCCGCCGCTGTTCTGGTACTGCTGCCGGGCCAGGCGCCCGGCGTCGGTCCGGCTGCCCTGCAGGGCGAGCCGGGCGCGGGTCAGTTCGCCGTCGAGGCGGGTGACCTCGGCGCGCTGCCGTTCGAGCTGTTCTGTGGTGGCGTTGTAGGTCTCGGTGGCCTGTTCGGTCTGCCGGTACAGCCGCTGGAGATCGGTCAGCAGACGGGCGACGGACGGCTGGGGAGCCGGCGTGGCGGCGGCGGGCACGGGCACGAGGACGGCCTGGGCCGCCACCGCGGCCGCGCAGGCCAGGCGCGGAAGCATTCCTGACACACCATCACCTCGGGTGCTCAGAGGAAGAAATTACTTCCGCTTATCGCACCGCGAGCACGGCAGGTGTGTATGCGGGGCGCGCCCCGAGCGTGCGCGGTTCGGCGCAGCCCTGTCACCCGTCCGTGTCGTCCGGCTTGCCGGACGGCGTGGTGTCCGGCTTGGACCAGGGCCACCTCGGCCGCCCGCCCGACCGGTCCTCGGGGGCGTACCGGTACTTCCATCCCTGGATCAGTCCCAGCCGTCGGCTGTGCCCGCGCGGCACGCGGTGGTAGACGAGCACCGTGGGCGGACCGCCGTCCGGGTCCGGTACGGGGATGCGGTACGTCTTCGGGGGGTGCCCGGTGGGGCCGAGCAGCACGGGCAGCACGCGGCCGTCCATGGGCCCGCCCTCGAAGGGGGTGTCCTGGCTCTTCACGGGTTCAGTCTCGGCCATCCCCGGTGAGCGCGCCGACGAGCGCGGCGGTCTGCGGGTCCCGGCCCGCGGTGACCGTGAGGACGGCCACGAACTGCTCCACCAGCCAGTCGCGCAGCTCCCCGGCCGGCGGCTGCTTGTCCTCGTCGAGCCAGATCAGGGAGGCCGCCTCCACGGCCGTGATCCACATGCGGACGGTCATCCGCAGCCGGGCGCCGGGGTCGACGACGCCGAGGTGCCGGCAGATGTGCTGCGCGGCGGACCGGCGCACCCCGTCCACGAGGGCGGTCGTACGGGAGGTCTCCACCACGCTGCCGCCCTGGAGCAGCGCGCTGAACCCGGTGTCGTGCTCGTCCACGAACGCCAGATAGCGGTCCAGGACGCGGGACAGGCGGGGCAGCAGCGGCCCCTCGCGCGGCTCGTCGAAGCACTGCTGGAGCTCCTGTGCGGCCGACCCCAGCGCCGCCTCGTACAGCTGCTGCTTGCCGCCCGGGAAGTACCGGTACACCAGCGGACGCGAGACTCCGGCCGCCTCCGCCACGTCGTCCAGGGACACGTCCTCGGGGGCGCGGTGCGCGAAGAGGGAGAGCGCGGCGTCCAGGAGCTGACGCCGCCGCTCCTCGACGCTGAGCCGGCGGTAGGCGGGGGTGGCGGACGGGGTCATGCCCCGCAGCCTAATCGCCGTGGGGGCGAGGGGGGTCAGGCCAGCAGCCCCGAGGACCTCCACAGCCGCCGGCCGGCGCCCCGCAGCACCCCGATGTCGTCCAGGAAGTCGGTCAGCCGCTTCGCACCCGTCTGCATGACCTCCCGCCGGTGCCCGCTCGCCTTCACCTGCGCCATGGCCTCCCGCTTGTCGAGGCCGACGTTGGCGTACACGTCCGGGTTCACGAACGCCACCGAGAACACCCGGGCGAACTCCCCGGACGTGACCCGGGTGAACTCCTGCGACCACTTCGGCGCGCTCACCATCTGGCGCCGCAGCTCCTCACGGGCGTACCGGACGTGCCGTGCCTCCTCCACCACGTGGATCCGCGTGACGCCCCGGATCAGCGGCTGGACCCGCTCGTCGGGGAACGTCAGGCGCTGCATCCAGTCCAGGACCTCCTCGCCGAGCAGCGTGGCGGTGAACGAACCGGGGGTCGTGGAGATCGTCTTGAACAGGCGGCCCAGGTTCTGGTGGGCCCGGCTCACCGGGTACCACGGCGTGCCGCCGTGCGTGATCAGCCGGGCGAACATCTTCGAGTGCCGGCACTCGTCCTCGATCTCGGTGAGCGCGTAGCGCACGTGCGCGCTGGTCGCCGCCTTGTCGTAGACGTGACGGACCAGCAGCTGCATCAGGATCAGCTCGAACCAGATGCCGAGCGAGGCCAGCGCCGCCGCCTCATGCCGGGAGAGCAGGAGCCGCTGCTCCTCGCTCATCCGCTGCCACATCGGGGTGCCGTACAGCGACACCAGCTCCGGGGGCCAGAACCACTTGCCCTCCTCGAAGGGCGCGTCCCAGTCCAGCTCCTTGTCCGGGTCGAAGGAGTGCCGGGCGGAAGAGACGAGCAGCCGTTCGGCCACCTGCTCCCGGTCCTTCAGCAGACCGAGCGCGTCGCGCAGCCCGTCCAGAGCGTCCTCTTCCGTCAGGGTCGTCATGGCTCCCTCACCTCGTTACCCGGGGGTAGTCGTCTCGCCTCTTATGAGACTGCCTGTCAGCAAGCTCGTCAATCCCCCGCGCACGACTTGTTGGGCCGGGGTGCGCGCCCGACCGCGTGATCCCGGCCGACGCGGACGTGGCGCGGGTACGCTCCCCCGGATGCAGTAGCGTGCTGGCGTGTCCATGCCTCCGCAGCCGCAGTACCCCTACGGCCAGCAGCCCCCCGCGGCCCCCGGCCCGTACGGCTCGCCGTACCCCCAGCAGCAGCCGTACCCCGCGCAGCAGCCCTATCCGCAGCAGCCGTATCCCCCGCAGCAGCCCTACCCGCCGCAGCCGTACCCCGGCTGGGGCGGGGTGCCGCCCATGGGGCCGCCCCCGAAGAAACGCCGGGTGGGTCTGGTGCTCGGGATCGTGGGCGGTGTCGTCACACTGGGCGTCGTGGGTCTCGTCCTGCTCGGGATGGTGGCCGACAGCGGCTTCCCGGAGGCGAGGAACAAGCTCACGCTGCCGCACACGCTGCTGGACGGCACGTACGTCTTCGCCCAGGACTACTCCGGCACCGAGGGCAAGAAGGTCGAGCGGGAGGCCGACGGCGCCTGGGACGCCAAGGACATCCACGCCGTCACCGCCCGCTACAGCCCGGGCGGCGACGACACCAAGGGCTCGCTGCTGGTGTCCGGCATGTACGGCCGGTTCAAGAACGAGGGCGCGGTGCGGCGGAGGATGCTCAAGGGCGCCGCCGAGGCCGACGACGTCACGGTCGGGGAGCCCGCGCGGGACGTCACCCCGTCCGGCGCGGACACGCCCGTCAGCTGCGAGGTGCTGATCCAGAGGAGCGCCCTCGTCACGCTCACCTACCCGGTCTGCGCCTGGGCGGACGGCAACACCGCGGCCATCGTCGGCGCGGTGGGCACGGGGAAGAAGGACCCCGCCGACATCGACCTCGACGCCGCCGCCCGCGACACCCTCAGGGTGCGTACGGAGATGCTCAAGCCGGTCGGGTGACGGCCACGGCCTCCCCGGCCACCACCGCCTCCCCGGCCACCGCGGCTTCCGCAGTGTCCCCGGCCACCGCGGCTTCCCCGGCCGCCCGCGGCGGGAAGGGCGTCCGCAGCGAGAAGGCGTACGGCGTCGGGCCGTGCGCCCGCAGGTGCAGCAGCCGGTCCTCCGCCTCGGCGACCGCCGGACGGTGGCCGGCCGGCACCCACCACAGCGCGGTCATCGCCTCCTCGGGCCGCTCGAACCACTCCCGCCGCCGGGCGAGCAGCTCCCGGTGCCGGCCCTGGTACATGAACGCCGTCAGCGCGTCCGTGTCCCGCCACACCGACATGTTGATGATCAGCCACTCGTCACCGAGGACGGGAACGGCGGTGGCGTTCCCGTCCTCGCCCTGGAGCCGCCACACGAAGCCGTCCGCGGTGTCCGCCACCGCGTTCACGGGGTCGAGGGCGTCGACGAAGTCCTTCAACTCGGGCGAGTCCAGCGGGTGTGCGAGGCGGGCGATGTTGACCTGGGCGAGCCGGTAGGCGATCACGGATTCCGTCATGGGCGCACGGTAGGTCGGCCCCCGGGCCACCGGCACCCCCCGTCTCAGCCCGCGAGAACCGCCCGCATCACCTCCTTCGCGATGGGCGCCGCGTCCCCGCCCCCGCTGATCTCGCCCCGGTCCGCCGACGCGTCCTCCACCACCACCGCGACCGCCACCTGCGGCTCCGGCGCGTCATCGGCCTGCGCCCAGGACACGAACCAGGCGTACGGCACCCCCGCGTTGCCCACCCCGTGCTGGGCGGTGCCGGTCTTGCCGCCCACGATCGCGCCGGGAATGGCCGCCCGGGTGCCGGTGCCCTCCTCGACCACGCCGGCCATCAGCTCCCTCAGCCGGGCCGCCGTGGACGGCCGCATCACCTGCCGCCCCGGACGGGCCGCGCTGCCGGTGAGTGTCTCGCCGCCGTGCCGGGTGGTGCGCTCCACCAGATACGGCGGACGCAGCAGGCCGCCGTCGGCGACCGCCGCCGCGACCATCGCCATCTGGAGCGGCGTGGCCCGGGTGTTGTACTGCCCGATGGAGGACAGCGCCAGCTGCGCCCGGTCCACCCGGCTGTCGAAGGTGCTGGGCGCCACGGAGAACGGGATGCGCAGATCGGAGTCGTTGAACCCGAACGCCTGTGCCGTGTCCGCCATGTCCCGCACGCCCACGTCCACGCCCAGCTTGGCGAACACCGTGTTGCAGGACCATTCGAAGGCGTCCCGCACCGAGGTGTCCACGCAGCCCTCGCCCTCATTGGTCAGCCGCGTCGTGGTGCCGGGCAGCCGGTAGGGGGCGGGGGAGTCGGTGGGCGCGTCCAGGTCCGTGACCACCCCCGCGTCCAGCGCCGCCGCCGCGGTGACCACCTTGAACGTCGACCCCGGCGGATAGGTCTGCCGTACCGCCCGGTTGAGCATCGGCTTCTCCGGGTCACTGTTGAGCCGGGACCACGCCGACGTCACCGCCTCGCTGTTGCCGGACAGCTCCGCGGGGTCGTACGACGGGCTGGTCACCAGCGCCAGGACGCGGCCCGTGGCCGGGTCCAGCGCGGCCACCGCGCCCTTGCGGCCCGCCAGCCCCCGGTACGCGGCCTCCTGCGCCTTGCGGTTCAGGGTCGTCACGACGTCCCCGCCGCGGGTCGGCGCGCGCGTCAAGTCGTTCCACACCGGCAGCGGCGCCAGCATCGGATCGGTGCCGGAGAGCACCCCGTCCTCGGCGTGCTCCAGGAACGTGGTGCCGTACCTCTGCGAGGCGAAGCCGGTGACCGGCGCGTACAACGGCCCGTCCACGTAGCGGCGTTCGAAGCGCAGCTGCTCGCCGGTGTCCACGGAGCCGGTGACCGGCACGCCGCCCACCAGGATGTCGCCGCGCGGCTGCTGGTAACGGGCGATCGTGGCACGGCGGTTGGCGGGGCTGCCGGCGTACTCCCCGGACTGCACGACCTGCACGCGGGCCGCGTTGCCCAGCAGGGCCGCCAGCAGCAGGGCGCAGAACGCGCAGGCGTGCCGGATGTACTTCGCCATCGGGCGCCCGTTCTCGGGCAGGCCCCCGTACTCGGTCACGGCGCCTCCCGGCCGTCGTACTGACTGCGCGCCGAGTCGCTCACCCGGATCAGCAGCGCCACGATCGCCCAGTTGGTGACCACCGAGGAACCGCCCTGGGCGAGGAACGGCATCGCCATCCCGGTCAGCGGGATCAGCCCGGTGACCCCGCCCGCGATCACGAACACCTGCAGCGCCACGATCGAGGCCAGCCCGACCGCGAGGAGCCGGCCGAAGGGCTCGCGCAGCGCCAGACCAGCCCGGTATCCGCGCTCCACCAGCAGGGCGTACAGCAGCACGATCGCCGCGAGACCCGCGAGACCCAGCTCCTCCCCGGCGGTCGCCAGGATGAAGTCCGACTTGGTGGCGAAGCCGATCAGGATCGAGTGCCCGAGCCCCAGCCCGGTGCCCAGGACCCCACCGGCGGCGAAGGCGAACAGGGACTGCACGAGCTGGTTGGGTCCCTGCCCGGCCTGGATCGTGGCGAACGGGTGCAGCCAGTCCTCGATCCGCCCGTTGACATGCGGCTCCAGCCGCCCCACGGCGACGGCACCGACCACGGCCAGCAGCAGTCCGACCGCGATCCAGCCGGTCCGCCCGGTGGCCACGTACAACAGCACCACGAACAGCCCGAAGAACAGCAGCGAGGTCCCGAGGTCCCGCTCCAGCACCAGCACCCCCACACTCACCACCCAGATCGTCACGATCGGCCCGAGCACCCGGCCGGTCGGGAACTGCATGCGCCACAGCCGGCGGCCGGTGAACGCCAGCGCGCTGCGGTTGGCGGCCAGATAGGCGGCGAAGAACACCGCGAGCAGCACCTTCGCGAACTCGCCCGGCTGGATGGAGAACCCGGCGATCCGAATCCAGATCCGGGCGCCGTTGACCGCGGGGAACAGGATCGGCAGCGCCAGCAGCACCAGGGCGGCCACCACGCACACGTACGCGTACCGCTGGAGCACCCGGTGGTCGCGCAGCACCAGGACGACACCGATGAACAGCCCGATCCCGAACGTCGACCACACCAGCTGGGTGGGGGCCGCCCGGTCGCCGGGCGTCTCCAGGTCCAGCCGGTAGATCAGCACCAGCCCGAGCCCGTTGAGCAGCACCCCGATGGGCAGCGGCAGCGGATCGGCGTACGGCGCCCGGATCCGCACCGCGAGATGCGCGAACAGGGCGAGCACACCGAGGCCGGCGCCGTAGCCCGCGGCACCGGGAGGGACGGAGCCGGTGCGCGCCAGCCCCACCGCGCAGTAGCCGTACACGGACAGCAGGACGGCCAGCACGATCAGGGCCAGTTCGATGCCCCGGCGCCGGGGGAGGCGCGGAGCGCGCGGGGGAGCGGGGGCCGCCGCCACGGTGGTTCCGGCCTTCGTCATGCCCGGAACCTACCGAAACGGGGCGACTTGTGGGTGTTGTTCGACGGCCGCGTCAGCACCAGCGTGGCGCGGGACCGACGTTCCGGATGTAGGCGGCCGAGCCCCAGGCCCAGGTGCCGTCCGTGAGCAGGTACCAGAGCGGGTTGCCCCGCACGGCCTCGCCGCCCGTCTTGCAGAAGATGGACACGGTCTCCCCCTCCGGCACGAGCCGCACCCGCCGGCTGCCCCGGTCAGGCCGGTCGTGCAGCCACAGGCCGCCCCGGGCGGTGACGACACCCTGATAGGGCCCGGGGGTGTCGGTTCCCTGGCCGTCGTCGCGGAGAGCGGGCCCGGGGGTGTCGGTTCTCCGGCCGTCGCCGGCCGCGGCCGGTGCGACCGCGACACCGGTGGTCAGCGCCCCGGTGGCGACGGCCACGGCGAGACACCGGGTGAGGGAGCGGCGTAGGCGCATGGGGTTACCTCCGGGAAAAGGGGCGGAACCTGACCACCCGCCACATTAGGAGGCTCTTCGGGGGGCTGCCTTTTTTGCTGGGCCCAACGGACGGCGCGCGGGATGGGTGCGCGGGATGGGTGCGCGGGAACGTGGGAGCGGGGCTCGGGGGCGGGCAGCGTCAGCCCCGTGCCCCGTGCCCCGTGCCCCGTGCCCCGTGCCCAGCGCTACCCCTCGCCCGGCAACGTCAGCGTGGCGACCGCGCCGCCGTCCACCGCGTTGGCGAACGAGAGCCGGGCCCCCAGTACCTCCGCCTGCCCCGAGGCGATGGTCAGCCCGAGCCCGTGGCCCCTGGCCCCGCCCTCCGTGCGGAACCGCTGAGGCCCGTGCTCCACCAGGTACCGCGGGAACCCGCCGCCGTGGTCCCGCACCGTCACCACCGGCCCGTCCACCGTCAGGACCACCGGAGGGCGACCGTGCCGGTGCGCGTTGGCCATCAGGTTCCCCAGCACCCGTTCCAGCCGCCGCCGGTCGGTCTCCACCCGCGCGTCCCGCAGGACCCGCACCTCCGTCTCCGTCCCCGACGCCCGTACCACCCGCCGGACCAGCGCGCCCAGCTCCTCCGTGTCGGCCTCCAGCCGCTCCCGCCCGGTGTCCAGCCGGGAGATCTCCAGCAGGTCCTCGGTGAGTGTGCGCAGCGCCGCCACCCGGTCCCGCACCAGCTCCGTCGGCCGGCCCGGCGGCAGGAGCTCCGCCGCCGCGTGCAGCCCGGTGAGCGGGGTACGCAGCTCGTGCGCCACGTCCGCGGTGAACCGCTGCTCGCTCAGCAGCTTGCCCTGCAACGACGCGGCCATCGAGTCCAGGGCCGCGGCCACCGCCGCCACCTCGTCCTGCGCCCGGGTCGGATCCTTCGTCCGCGGATCCTCCACCCGGGCGTCCAGGTCGCCCGCGCTGATGCGCCGGGCCACCCGCGCGGTGCCGTGCAGCCGCCTGGTCACCCGGGTCACCGCGAACGCGCCGACCAGCACGGTCGCCCCGATGGCGAGCCCCGACGACCACAGGATCGACTGGTCGAGGCCGGCGATGGTGCGGGACTGCTGCGAGTAGTCGACCTCCACGGCCAGCGCCCGGCGCCCGGACACCGGTCCCGCCGCCCACATGGTCGGGCGTCCCCGGTGCGTCGAGACCATCGTGCCGCGCTCCCCGGTCACCGCCAGGGTCCGCAGCGGCGCGGGCAGCCCGGCGGGGTCCACCGCGGCGCCCGGCAGCAGGGTGTCCCCGGCCTCGTACGCCCGCGTGGCGTCGGTCAGCCGGGACAGCGCCAGGTCACGGGCCTGCCCGACGGTCTGGTTGGTCACCGACACGTGGACCAGCACGCCGAGCAGCGCGGCCAGCGCACAGCACATCACCGTGATGAACGCGGCGGCCTTGACGGCGAGCGTCCCGGCCCAGTGGGGCAGGGCGACCCTCATCGCCCGCTCGCGGAAGGCGGCAGGGACGGCGAGACGGAGGCGGACGGCGAGACAGAGGGGGGCCCAGACGCGGACGGCGTCCTGCCGTGCCGCCCGTCGCCGATGTGCAGGTACTCGTCGCGGGAGAACACCATCGCGCGCTGGCCCGGGTCCCACACCCAGGTGGTGCGGTACTCGTAGCCCGAGATGTCGGCCGGTGAACGTTCGATCAGCGCACGGCCGGCCAGCTCCACGCCGGTGATCGCGTCGTTGTCGGCCAGCACCTGCACCAGCCCGTGCTTCTCGACGGTGTAGACCCGCACCCCCGTCTGGTTCGTCGGATACAGCCGGAAACCGAGCGTCAGATCCGGCCGGCCGTCCCCGGTGAGGTCCCGGTAGTACGGCTCCAGCAGCGGACAGCGGGCTCGGTCACCCCCCGGGCGGCACTCCTTCATCCGGTCGGCGGTGGCGTTGTAGGTGCCTTTCGGGCCGTAGTCGGCCGGGTGCGCCTTCAGCTCCGCCTCGACGACGTCCACCGGATCGACCTTCCGGATGTCGTCCCCGGGCACGGTGACACCCTTCACCGTCTCCCTGGTCGCCACGTCGTACGGGTAGGCCGGGCTGGCCGCCGGCCGCAGTCCGGGCCAGAGCTTCACGGGGCTCGCGGCGGCCGGAGTCGACCCGGCGCCCCGCAGCCCGCCGGTGTCCCCGCAGGCCGCAGCCGTCGCCGCGAGCAGGGCGACGGCGGTCACGGCGAGGGCGGTACGCGCGGGACGACGGGCTGGCACGGTGCTCCTGGGCGTCGGGTTCGATCCCCGCCCACCTTAATTCGTGGCTGCGCGGGGGCATGTGCCCAGCCTGAGCCGACCACCCGTCCCGCGCACGGCACGAGGCACCGGGGGAGGGGCGGCGGGACCGGACCGGAGCGGACCGGTGGGAGCGTACGGCGGCCGGGGGGAGCGCAGGTGCCGGGGCCGGCAGGAGCGGTATCGCCGGGAGCGCGGGGTGCTGGGGCCGGCAGGGGACGATACCGCCGGGTACGGCTGCCGCGACCGGCCGCACGCTACCGCCGGGACAGCGCCACTCGGCCTCGGCCGGCTCTTCCAGCAGCCGCACGGTTGCCAGACCCACGGTTGCCAGACCCACGGTCACCAGACCCGCCGCAGGTACGCCACGAACAGCTCGTCGTGCAGCGCCCACGCCGAGCACCGGGCCCGGAGCAGCCGGATCGCCTCCTCGGCGCGCGCACCCCGCCGCACCAGGGCGAGCCCGAGGAACAGCCCCGACCCGACCGGTTGTACCCGTGACGGCAGCGCACCCGGCACCTGGCACCTGGCACCTGGCACCTGGCACCCGGCGTCCGGCGTCCGGCGCCTCCCCCACTCCCTCTCGCGAGGGCCGTCCTCCACGGTGACCGGTCTTGCCCCGGGAGCCCCTGCCTGTTCCCATGGTCGAGGGGTGATGGCACATGAGCGGACTGCGCGTGGTGCCGGCCGGCCGGCACGGCAGGGAGCGGCTGTACGTCTGCCGCGCGGACGGAAGCAACGTCGCCTGGTACGACCGTGAGACAGGCCGGGTCAACCTGCTCGCCGAGGACAGCCGGGACGCCGTGCTGCACGCACTGCGGCCCTTCCTCACCGGCCCGGTCACCGTCGGGCCGCCCCCGGTCCCGACCCCTGCTGAATACGCCCGGCTGACCCTGCACCCGGACGACGACCTGGCCCCCAACCGCCCCGGCGAGGCGCTGCTGGTCGCCCTCGACCGCGACCCCGGCCCCGCCCACCGGCTGCGCCCCGACCCCCGCCGGCGCGCCCTGGCCGCCGAGCAGGGCGCCGGTGAGGCACTGGACGGGCTGGAGGGCGCCGGCTGGCACACCCTGCACTCCGTACCGCTGCCCGGCGGGAGCCGCATCCACCACCTGGTGATAGGCCCCGGCGGTCTGTTCGCCGTCCACGCCCTGTACGCCCGCAGGACGCGCGTCCTGGTCGCCGACCCCATGATCAGCCTGGGCCGCCGCGCCGCGGAGCCGCTGCTGCGCCGCCTGCGCGCCGACGCCGACCGCGCCTCGTACGCGCTGACCGCGGAGGTCCGGGCGGTGCTGGTCCTCACCGCCCCGGCCGAGGTGACCGTGACCGCGCAGCCGCGCCGGGTACGGATCCTGCGGGACACCGAGCTGGCGGACCTGGCGCGGCTGGGCGGGGTCCTCAAACCGGCGGACGTGGAGGCCCTGCACGGGATGGCACGGGACCGGAACACCTGGGGGCGGGTCTAGCGCGGGCCCGGGTCAGGGCAGGGGCGCGGCCTCGGCCGGGTCCGTCAGCGGGGCCATGAGGTCACCGAGGTCCTCGAGCCGGGCCGCGATGTCCCCGGCCCGGAACTCCAGCTGTCCCGGGCTGCGGCAGCCGGCGACCTCCTCCCAGGTCACCGGCGCGGACACCAGCGGGGCCCGGCGGGCGCGCACGGTGTACGGGGTGGCCGTGGTCTTGCGGGCCGCGTTCTGACTCCAGTCGACGAACACCTTCCCGGGCCGCAGGCTCTTGTTCATCCGGTGCACCACCAGCCGGGGCATCACCCGTTCCGCCTCCACGGCCAGCGCCTTCGCGTACTCGGACGTCCGCTCGGAGGAACTCCCGCGCACCGCGGCCAGCAGGTGCAGCCCCTTCGATCCGGCCGTCTTCGGGTACGCCTCGATCCCGTCGGCGGCGAGCCGCTCACGCAGCCACAGGGCGACCTCGCAGCAGTGCACGATGTGCGCGGGCGCACCCGGATCGAGGTCGAAGACCAGCCGGTCGGCCTCGTCGGGACTCTGGACCAGCCACTGGTGGGTGTGGAACTCGGTGACCAGGTTCGCCGCCCAGACCAGGCTGGGCAGGTCCTGCACCACCACCATCCGGGCCGGACTGTCCGCCGACGAGCGCGGCACCTTCGCGGTCGTGACCCACTCGGGCGTACCCGGCGGCACGTTCTTGGCGAAGAACAGCTGTCCGTCCGGCCCGTCCGGATAACGCAGGAAGGACACCGCGCGGTCGCGCAGATGCGGCAGCAGGGCCCCGGCGGTGGTCGCGTAGTAGTGCAGCAGCTCCGCTTTGGTGAAGCCGGTCTCCGGATACAGCACCTTCTCCAGGTTGCTGAGCGCGACCCGGCGTCCCTCCACCTCTGTGATAGGCGTCATAAGATGACAATCCCAGATGAGACGGGACATACGGGAAAGGCAGGGTGCGGCACGTGCGATCGATCTGGAACGGCGCCATCTCGTTCGGTCTCGTCACCATCCCGGTCAAACTGGTGAACGCCACGGAGAACCACGCCATCTCCTTCCGCCAGATCCACACCGAGGACAGCGGCCGCATCCGCTACCGCAAGGTGTGCGAACTGGAGGACCGCGAGGTCAGTCAGGACGAGATCGGCAAGGCATACGAGGACGCCGACGGCTCGATCATCCCGATCACCGACGAGGACCTCTCCCACCTGCCCATGCCGACCGCCCGCACCATCGAGATCGTGGCCTTCGTGCCGGCCGACCGGATCGACCCCCTCCAGATGGGCTCGGCGTACTACCTGGCGGCCGGCGGGACGCCCGCCGCCAAGCCGTACACCCTCCTGCGCGAGGCCCTCAAGCGCAGCAACAAGGTCGCCATCGCCAAGTACGCGCTGCGCGGCCGGGAGCGTCTCGGAATGCTGCGGGTCCTGGGGGACGCCATCGCCATGCACGGCCTGCTGTGGCCCGACGAGGTACGGGCTCCCGAGGGCATCGCCCCCGACACCGACGTGACCATCCGCGACAAGGAACTCGACCTCGCGGACGCCCTCATGGACACCCTCGGCGAGGTCGACCTGAAGGACCTGCACGACGAGTACCGCGAGGCCCTGGAGGAGGTCATCGCGGCCAAGGCCGCAGGCGAGACCCCGCCCGAGACCCCGGCCCCCGCCGCCGGCGGCAAGGTACTGGACCTCATGGCCGCGCTGGAGAACAGCGTCCGAGCGGCCCGCGAGTCCCGCGGAACCCCCACCGGCGAGGCCGAGGTCAGACCCCTGCGAGGACGCGCCGCGCCCAAGAAGACGACAAAGCCCACCACCGCAAAGACACCCAGGGCGACCGAGGACACCAAGAAGACGCCATCGCCCAAGAAGAGCACGGCGAAGAAGACACCGGCGACACCGAAAAGCACGACGACGGGAACGACGAAGAGCACGGCGAAGAAGCCCACCCCGAAGAAAACACCGTCCCGGAATCGGACCGCCTGAGCGACGGTCAGCAGATCCCCCACCAGGAGGGCCAGCGACGTCCACGCACGCCATGCCCGCTCCGCGGGGCTCTTTGGTCGGAGCCACCCTGCGCGGCGCGCGGGAAGAGGCCCGGCCGGAGCCTGATGTCACGCCAGGGACGCCGTCCCGCACATGTCTGCCCCACGGCCCAGAAAACCGGACTTCACCCCGATGCAGGTTCGGATCTCGGTGATCCTCGCTGATCGGCCAGGCCGGGTCATCTCACCTACGGCGGCGCTCCGAGATCCCGTCCACGGACCTCGCCCCAAGTCTCCTGCGACCGACACCCACCTGCACAAACGCGAAGACCCCGGCCTCGGCATCCTGGGCACACGGCTCTGGAGACCTCGTGTGGCTCAGGTGTCTGCCATTGCGGTGGTTCGAGTTCTGCCGGAACTACGTGGCCGGGCGGTGGCGTACGAGCGCAGCCAAGACCCGTGAGGGCATAGCGGACGGCCTTGCGGCCGTGACCCTCGCCATGGTCAAGCGCGGGGACGCTGCTCCTCAGGATGAGCACCTGCGATTGGCCTTCCGATGGGGGATCGTGCCCGCCAACAAGGGGGAGGACCCGCCAGCCGGACTCAAGGCCGCGTACGACTGGCTCACCACAGCGGACCGGTCGGTTGTCGACCTGGCCAATACCGAGGTATTCGAAGAGGTGTTGTGCCGCCTCAGCTACAAATTGGAAGGCACTCCGGCGGCGGGCGACACGTACAAGCGGCGGCGTCGGGCCTTGAATACTGCCCTCGAGCATGCTGTGTTCGCGGGGGAACTCCCCGAGAACCCGCTCCGGCGGGTCCGCCGGAAGCATGTCG
Organism: Streptomyces sp. Y20; assembly: GCF_043195475.1. Classification (NCBI taxonomy): domain Bacteria; kingdom Bacillati; phylum Actinomycetota; class Actinomycetes; order Kitasatosporales; family Streptomycetaceae; genus Streptomyces; species Streptomyces sp. Y20. The sequence goes on along the minus strand of NZ_JBIDDP010000007.1, from coordinate 295,765 downwards.
GCTCCCACGATGTGGTGGACCGGCGTGTCCTCGTGAACGCCGTACAGGCCCGGCAGTTGCTCACTGCCGTGTCCTACGTCGGGTCGTGGGATCGCTGCCGCGGGAGGCGCCTGGCGGCGTTCTACGCGGCCCTCTACTACGCCGGGCTACGGCCGACCGAAGCGGTCTGGCTGCGGTTGTCGGACTGTCACCTGCCGGAGGCAGGTTGGGGCACGCTGACGTTGAGGGAGACGCGCCCTGTCTCCGGCAAGCAGTGGACCGACTCCGACGAGCGGCACGACCGCCGGGGCCTGAAGGCCCGTGAGACGTCCTCTGACCGGCCGGTCCCCATCCCGCCCGTCTTGGTCGCTATCCTCCAGGCGCACCTGAAGGAGTTCGGGACGGCCAAGGAAGGGCGCGTGTTCGGCAACGAGCGTGGCGGCGTGGTCGGCTCATCTTCCTACTGGCGGGTATGGGAGGAAGCGCGGGAATACGCGCTGCCGCCCGATCGGGTCGACTCGCCATTGGCTGGACGTCGCGGTGGCTGAACGCCGGGGTTGCCGATCGCTGAGGTGGCCCGCCGGGTCGGCAACTCGCCGGAGGTGATCCACCGCCGGTACCACGGCTGCATCGACACGAGGAAGCTGCCAACGCCAAGATCACAAAGGCGTTGGAGGAGGAAGGCGACACGGTGTAGCGGCGGGCGCCTATTGAGTGGACGGTGCCCGGAGGCTGTCGACCGCTCGCGTGTATGGACGTCGATCAGGGCGGTTGTGTCTAAGCGGGCACTCTGAGTCGCCGAATCAACAAGATCCGCCTCTTGGCCGCGGGCTTCAGTTCCAGAACTTCCACCAGGGGTGGGAAGCCTCGTACCGGGCGACATCCTCGTTGAGGGCCCGCTCTGCCTGACTTCTTACGGCGTCGAAGTAGACATCAGCGTCGATCTCGCCTCGAGCCGCCCGATGAGCAAGGAGCGCGATCTCACGCTCGGTGTATTCGGGCTCCTCCACCGCGCTGCGCTCCTGTACGTCGTGTGCCATGATCCATCTCCAGTGCTGGGCTCTAATCCGTCGGTGGCTTACCTTCCACATGAGCCAGAGCGGCGGCCAGGATGTTGGCGAGCATACGCAATACCTGGCCGTCCGGGCCAGAGAAGGCCTTCTTGTTTGTCGAATCCACCGCAAGCATCCCGTAGGCCTTGCCTTCAGTGTAGATGGGCGTTGACGCAAAGCTCGAGTAAGGCGCCTGATTCGAAACGCTCCCCCGGGGTCCGGGGGAGCCGCGTACGTCGTCGACTATGTCAGGGGTAGGTACCGCATCCGGGGCGTTGTTGATCCAATGCAAAACGTCACGATCGGCTGCTGTGTCTGTGCGGAATTCGGCGCGCGGAGGTGGTCCATGTCGACCGGTCCATCTGGTCCGCTTCAGGGTTCCCGCGTCCGTTAGCTCATAGATGACAGCCCGGCGGTTCGCGCGAGACTCGGTGTCGTAGGCCCCCAATGCCTCACGAGCGCTTTCGCATACTGCATAGCGCACACTGTCGAGTTCCTTACTGCCTGGTCCTGCGTCAACTTCCTTGCAGAGGTTACAAAGGGCATCCAAGGAGAGGGTCCCTGCTCCATGGAGACGCAAATACGCCTTCCCTGCGGCGTCCTGGTACCCGCCGGACTCCTGCGAAGCTAGGGCTGCCCGTGTGCCATTGAGAATGGCAACTAGCAGCACACCACCGGAGATTCCAAGCTTTACGGAACCGTGAGTGAAGGCGATGATAGGGCCAGCGCAGACGAGCAAGACCGAAAGCGTGACACCTGTCCATCGGTTGAGCAGGCCTACCTTCAGTCTCATCGAACCCTTGGGCTTGGGAATATGACTGGCCATCAGGTGTCCCTCGCGGGCTGAGGCGTGTTACAGGCTCCCGACATCGATTTTATGCCTCGATGAGGTTCGACGCACGCTAGGCCAAGAGCAGGCAGCCACTTCAGGCGAGGGTTGTGCCGGATCTGACTCAGCCCTTGCTGCTGCGCTGTGCATTCGTTGCGCCCCGTAGCTACGGTGATCCGTGGCTGGCGACCGGTGTGTCTGAGGTGTGTCGCGAATACTGAGAGGCAACGAGAGAGGGCGGGAGTCAGTGAGACTGACTCCCGCCCTCTTCTGTCGGCATCCGCCCTGGTCGGGTAAATTTACCCGGTGGGTGGGCGAGTGCCCCCGGCAGGATTCGAACCTGCGCACACGGCTCCGGAGGCCGTTGCTCTATCCCCTGAGCTACGGGGGCGTGTCTGGCGTTGAGCTTCTCGCTCGCGGCGACGGGTAGAACACTAGCAGGTCCGCGGGGGTGATCAGGAACCCGTTCTCGGGGTGCGGGGTGGGCGCGTCCCCGGTAGGGGGTGGAAGTGGGGAAAACCCGGACGCGGTGGCCGGAGCGGACCTACTCTCGACGTGTGCCAGGCGCTTCGGGGCGGGTGCTTGTTGTGGACGACAACAAGGTCATCCGGCAGCTGATCAGGGTCAATCTCGAGCTGGAAGGGCTCGAGGTCGTGACCGCGGCCGATGGTGCCGAGTGTCTGGACGTGGTGCATCAGGTGCAGCCCGATGTCGTCACGCTCGACGTCGTCATGCCCCGGCTGGACGGTCTGCGCACCGCCGCCCGGCTCCGTGCCGATCCCCGTACGTGTCATCTGCCCCTCGCCATCATCAGCGCGTGTACGCAGTACGACGTCGAGGCGGGTCTCGACGTGGGCGTGGACGCCTTCCTCGCCAAGCCCTTCGAGCCCGCCGAGCTGGTGCGGCTCGTCAAGGACCTCATCGAGCGCCGCACCGGACACGGGGGGTATGGCGGAGAGGCCCACGGGGGTGGAGGAGATAGGGGTGGGGGAGACGGCGGCGGTGCGGGAGGAAGTGGCGGCAGCAGCGGCGGCAGCGGGGGAGGGCGGGCGCCGGGGGACGGTGGTGGGGCCGGGGACGAGGCCGGTGAGGGTGAGGCCTCCGGTCCGCACCGTGTCTCCGGCAGCGGCGCGAGCCCCGACCGTGGCGCCTCCCCGGGTGGTGACGGCGTCTCCGACGGTGTCCCCGGCGGGATGGCCCTTGGAGGGTAGGGCGGCTGGGGCCGCAGAAGGGTAGAGCGGCTGGGGCCGCAGGGGGTAGGCCGAGCGCGCACTCCCTGCGAGGGTTAGGCCGAGCGCGTACCGCAGGTAGGCAGGCCGGTGGATGCCGCAGAAGGTAGGCCGGGCGGACCCCGCAGGAAGGCAGGCCGGCGGGTACCGCAAGAAGGCAGGCCGGCGGACCCCGCAAGAAGGCAGGCCGCCAGATTCCGCAAGGTAGGCACGCCGGCGGGCACCGCAGCAGGCACGGTCGGGTGGATAACCGCCTCGCCCACCCACCCCCCTCCTCCCCTACGCTTGTCCCGTGACACCCGTCGAGCTCTCCTGCACCGTGCTGCGCGCGGTGCGTCGTGCTGTCGACGATGGAGAGCTGAGCGTGACCGTGCCCGAGCGTGCCGTGGTGGGTGAGCCGGGGCCCGGAGGTTGCGGGGACTACGCCACCACCATCGCGCTCCAGCTCGCCCGGCCGGCCGGGCAGCCCCCGCGGCGGGTCGCCGAGATCCTGCGGCCCCGCCTCGCCGGCGCCGCCGGGATCCGGGACGTCGTCGTCACCGGGCCCGGGTTCCTCAACATCACCCTCGCCGCGCAGGCCGATCCCGTCAGCGGGCTGGTGCGGGAGATCCGGGACAAGGGCGACCGGTACGGGCATGGTGACGCCCTCGCCGGGCAGCTCGTCGCGCTGCGCGTGCCGTACGAGGTGCGGGCCGAGGTCGTCGCCGACGTGGTCGTGCGGCTCGTGGGGGCGCAGGGCGGCCGGGCCACCGTCGAACACGGCGAGCCCGCGGACCTGCGGCCCGTGCCCGCACCGGAGGATCCCGCCCCGCTCGGTCCCGACGCCGCCCGGTGGGCCCTGCTCCACCCGGCCCCGCACGACCGGCCCCGGATCAGCGCCGACCACCTGGTGCAGCGGGAGGGCAATCCCCTCTTCCGTGTCCGGTACGCCCACGCCCGCATCCGGTCCCTCAGCCGTAACGCCGCCCGCCTGGGTTTCACCGCCGAGCCCGGACCCGTCGCGGCCACCCGGCCGGACGCCCTCCCCCCTCACGCCCCCCACCCCCACGCCGGCGACACCCTGCGCCCGCTTCTGACCCCCCTCGCCGACCACCCCCGTATCCTCGCCGCGGCCGCCACCCACCGTGCCCCGGACCGGGTCGCCCGGCATCTCGTGACCGTCGCCGATGCCGTGCTGCCCTTTCTGCCCTGCGTGCTTCCCCGCGGGGACGAGAAACCCTCGGCCGCCCACCGTGCCCGGCTGGCCCTCGCCGAAGCCGCCGGGACGGTGCTGGCCGGCGGCCTGTCCCTGCTCGGCATCGACGCACCCGAACATCTCTGAGGCGCCCAGAGCAGATGCGTCCCGGAGAGAGACAGAGAGTCTGAGAGTCACGTCATGAGCCGTTCCGCCCATCCCGCCGGGCCCCGCCACGCAGACGTCCTGCCCGAGGGGCACTACTCCGCGCCGCCCGCCGACCTCAACACCCTCGACCCCAAGGTGTGGGCCCGGACCGTCGGCCGCAACGACGACGGTGTCCTCACCGTCGGCGGGATCACCGCCACCCGGCTCGCCGAGGAGTTCGGCACGCCCGCCTACATCCTCGACGAGGCCGACTTCCGGGCCCGCGCCCGCGCCTGGCGCAGCGCGTTCGGCCCGGACGCCGACGTGTTCTACGCCGGGAAGGCCTTCCTGTCCCGGGCCGTCGTGCGGTGGCTGCACGAGGAGGGGCTCAATCTCGACGTCTGCTCGGGCGGGGAACTGGCCACCGCCCTGAGCGCCGGCATGCCCGCCGAGCGGATCGCCCTGCACGGCAACAACAAGTCCGTCGCGGAGATCACCCGTGCCGTCGAGGCCGGTGTCGGACGCATCGTCCTGGACTCCTTCCAGGAGATCGTGCGGGTCGCGCACATCGCGCAGTCGCTCGGCAGGCGCCAGCCGGTCCAGATCCGGATCACCGTGGGCGTGGAGGCGCACACCCACGAGTTCATCGCCACTGCCCACGAGGACCAGAAGTTCGGGATCCCGCTCGCCGGGGGCCAGGCCGCGGAGGCCGTACGGCGGGCGCTGCACCTCGACGGGCTGGAGCTGATCGGGATCCACTCCCACATCGGGTCGCAGATCTTCGACATGTCCGGTTTCGAGGTCGCCGCCCACCGTGTGGTCGGGCTGTTGCGGGATATCCGGGACGAGCACGGGGTCGAGCTGCCCGAGATCGATCTGGGCGGCGGGCTCGGTATCGCCTACACCAGCGACGACGATCCCCGTGAGCCGCACGAGATCGCCAAGGCGCTCAACGAGATCGTCACGCGCGCGTGCGAGGCGGCCGGGCTGCGGACCCCGCGGATCTCCGTCGAGCCGGGGCGGGCCATCGTCGGGCCGACCGCCTTCACGCTCTACGAGGTCGGCACCGTGAAGCCGCTGGAGGGGCTGCGGACGTACGTCTCCGTCGACGGCGGCATGTCCGACAACATCCGGACCGCGCTGTACGACGCCGAGTACAGCGTCGCGCTGGTGTCGCGGGCCTCCGACGCCGAGCCCGTGCTCACCCGCGTCGTCGGCAAGCACTGCGAGAGCGGGGACATCGTGGTCAAGGACGCGTTCCTGCCCGCCGACCTGGCGCCGGGCGACCTGATCGCCGTACCGGCGACGGGTGCGTACTGCCGGTCCATGGCCAGCAACTACAACCACGTGCTCCGGCCGCCCGTCGTCGCCGTACGGGACGGCGGGGCCCGGGTGATCGTCCGGCGGGAGACGGAGGAGGACCTCCTGCGTCTCGACGTCGGGTGACCGGTTCCCACGGGAATCGCGGGGGTGTGACCGGGGGTGGAAGATCTACGGTCCCGCGCCCCCGTACAAATGAAATAGATGTCTCACGATCCGGACGAAGGGTAGAAACTGTCGTCCGGTGAGTGAGACTGGTCCAACCGCAGACGGTATGAGGAAACGAGGTCGGATGATGCGTACGCGTCCGCTGAAGGTGGCGCTGCTGGGCTGTGGAGTGGTCGGCTCAGAGGTGGCGCGCATCATGACGACGCACGCCGACGACCTCGCCGCGCGGATCGGCGCCCCGGTGGAACTCGCGGGGGTCGCGGTCCGGCGGCCCTCCAAGGTCCGGGAGGGCATCGACGCGGACCTCGTCACCACCGACGCCACCGCCCTGGTCAAACGCGGCGACCTCGACGTGGTCGTCGAGGTCATCGGCGGGATCGAGCCCGCGCGGACCCTCATCACCACCGCCTTCGAGCACGGCGCCTCCGTCGTCTCGGCCAACAAGGCGCTGCTCGCCCAGGACGGGGCCGCGCTGCACGCCGCCGCCGGGCAGCACGGCAAGGACCTCTACTACGAGGCCGCCGTCGCCGGTGCCATCCCGCTGATCCGGCCGCTGCGCGAGTCCCTCGCCGGCGACAAGGTCAACCGCGTGCTCGGCATCGTCAACGGCACCACCAACTTCATCCTCGACAAGATGGACTCCACGGGGGCGGGCTACCAGGAGGCCCTGGACGAGGCCACCGCCCTCGGGTACGCGGAGGCCGACCCGACCGCCGACGTCGAGGGCTTCGACGCCGCCGCCAAGGCCGCGATCCTCGCCGGCATCGCCTTCCACACGCGCGTGCGCCTCGACGACGTCTACCGCGAGGGCATGACCGAGGTCACCGCCGCCGACTTCCGCTCGGCCGGCGAGATGGGCTGCACCATCAAGCTGCTCGCCATCTGCGAGCGCGCCAAGGACGGGGCGTCGGTCACCGCGCGCGTGCATCCGGCGATGATCCCGCTCAGCCACCCGCTCGCCTCGGTGCGCGGCGCGTACAACGCCGTCTTCGTGGAGTCGGACGCGGCCGGGCAGCTGATGTTCTACGGTCCCGGCGCCGGCGGTGCGCCGACCGCCTCGGCCGTCCTCGGTGACCTGGTCGCCGTCTGCCGCAACCGGCTCAACGGCACCACCGGGCCCGGTGAGTCGGCGTACGCCGACCTGACCGTCTCCTCGATGGGCGAGGTCGTCACCCGGTACCACATCAGCCTCGACGTGGCCGACAAACCGGGCGTGCTCGCCCAGGTCGCCACCGTCTTCGCCGAACACGGCGTCTCCATCGACACCGTTCGGCAGCAGGGCAAGGACGGCGAGGCCTCCCTCGTCGTCGTCACCCACCGGGCCTCCGACGCCTCCCTCACCGGGACCGTCGAGGCACTGCGCAAGCTCGACACCGTGCGGGGTGTCGCCAGCATCATGCGGGTTGAAGGAGAGTAACCAGCAATGACCCACCAGTGGCGCGGAATCATCGAGGAGTACCGGGACAGGCTTCCGGTCTCCGACAGCACGCCGGTCGTGACGCTCCGCGAGGGCGGCACGCCCCTCGTGCCCGCGCAGGTGCTCTCCGAGCGCACGGGCTGCGAGGTCCACCTCAAGGTGGAGGGAGCCAACCCCACCGGGTCCTTCAAGGACCGCGGCATGACCATGGCCATCAGCAAGGCCAAGCAGGAGGGGGCCAAGGCGGTCATCTGCGCCTCCACCGGCAACACCTCCGCCTCCGCCGCCGCGTACGCCGTGCGGGCCGGCATGGTGTGCGCGGTCCTCGTGCCGCAGGGCAAGATCGCGCTCGGCAAGATGGGCCAGGCCCTCGTGCACGGCGCGAAGATCCTCCAGGTGGACGGCAACTTCGACGACTGCCTCACCCTCGCCCGCTCACTGAGCGACAACTACCCCGTGGCGCTGGTGAATTCGGTCAACCCGGTGCGCATCGAGGGTCAGAAGACGGCCGCCTTCGAGATCGTCGACATGCTCGGCGGCGCGCCGGACATCCACGTCCTGCCGGTCGGCAACGCGGGCAACATCACCGCCTACTGGAAGGGCTACCGGGAGTACGCCGCCGACGGCATCGCCGCCGGGACTCCCCGCATGTGGGGCTTCCAGGCCTCCGGCAGCGCCCCGATCGTGCGCGGCGAGGTCGTCAAGGACCCGTCGACCATCGCCACCGCCATCCGCATCGGCAACCCCGCCTCCTGGCAGTACGCGCTGGCCGCGCGGGACGAGTCCGGCGGTGTCATCGACGAGGTGACGGACCGTGAGATCCTGCGCGCCTACCGGCTGTTGGCCGCGCAGGAGGGTGTCTTCGTGGAGCCCGCCTCCGCCGCCTCCGTGGCCGGTCTGCTCAAGGCCGCCGAACAGGGCAAGGTCGACCCGGGGCAGCGCATCGTGTGCACCGTCACCGGCAACGGCCTGAAGGACCCCGACTGGGCCGTCGCCGGCGCCCCGCAGCCGGTCACCGTCCCGGTCGACGCGGCCACCGCGGCCGAGCGCCTCGGCCTCGCCTGACAGCCCCGGCCTCGCCCGACGGCCAGAGCCTTGCCCGACGGTCACGGCCCGGGGCGCGCCGCCTGCGCGCCGCACTCCGGCCAGGGCACTCCGGCCAGGGCACCCGGTCCCACCCGGGGCCGGGTGGTCCGGCCCGGTGTCCCGGTCCGGGCGGCCCTGATCCGGGACCGTCCCCGACAGGGGCACAGGCGGCTTCCGACACGCATCGTGCGCCTCCTGTGCGCCCTATGTCGCCACGGAACCTTCCTTCGATAGGCTGTATCCAACCCGCCCACCGCACATGCCCCCGCGTGTGGCACGGCGCCGCGCCGTCTCCGCGGCCCGACGGGTCTTCGTACGTCAGTCATCGGCAGTCCACCGGACGACCCTCGGATCGATCGAGCGTCATCCGACAGTCACGCAGCTCAAGGAGAGTCAACGAGCGATGGCCGGTCCAGCGTTCCGCGCCGCCGCCGTCCGGGTGCGCGTTCCCGCCACCAGCGCCAACCTCGGCCCCGGCTTCGACGCCCTGGGTCTCGCGCTGGGGCTCTACGACGACGTGGTCGTCCGGGTGGCCGACACCGGGCTGCACATCGACATCGCGGGCGAGGGCAGCGAGACCCTCCCGCGGGACGAGAGCCACCTCCTCGTCCGCTCTCTGCGCACGGCCTTCGACCTGCTGGGCGGTCAGCCCCGGGGCCTGGAGATCGTCTGCGCCAACCGCATCCCGCACGGCCGGGGCCTCGGCTCCTCCTCCGCCGCCATCTGCGCCGGCATCGTCGCCGCCCGCGCGGTGACCATAGGCGGCGAGCCCCGCCTGGACGACGCCGCGCTGCTGGAGCTGGCCACCGAGATCGAGGGCCACCCCGACAACGTGGCCGCGTGTCTGCTCGGCGGCTTCACCCTGTCCTGGATGGAGGCCGGCGCCGCCCGGGCCATCAGGATGGAGCCCCACCATTCCATCGTTCCGGTGGTTTTCGTGCCCGGCAAGCCGGTCCTCACCGAGACCGCGCGCGGCCTGCTCCCGCGCTCCGTGCCGCACGTCGACGCCGCCGCCAACGCGGGCCGCGCCGCCCTGCTCGTCGAGGCGCTGACCAGGCGCCCCGAGCTGCTGCTGCCCGCCACCGAGGACCGCCTGCACCAGGAGTACCGCGCGCCGGCCATGCCGGACAGCGCGGCGCTGGTGGAGCGGCTGCGCGCCGACGGAGTCCCGGCCGTCATCTCCGGCGCCGGACCCACCGTCATGGCCCTCGCCGACGCCGGCACCGCCGACAAGGTGGAAGCCCTGGCCGGCGCCGAGTGGGCCGCCAACCGGCTGGACCTCGACGTACAGGGAGCGAGCGTGCTGCCGCTCGCACCCTGACACGCGGTTGCCGGATTTGGAGAGGGGGAATGTTTGTTGGATCCGGTAGTGTTAATCTCAAGTCTGCACCCGACCTCACCATGGCGAGGTGCCTCGTGTCCCCGTCGGGGACAGACATTCTTCCGGGAGCCTCCCGCGCCACTCCGTGTTCCTTGCGCCGTACCTGGGCAGTACGTCGCATGTGAGCGCTGAGCGGGCCGCCGGTGGGGGTACCCCTCTAGGGGATCTCCGGAACCGGTGCTACCACGCCACGTGACACACGGTGCCACGGCTCGCGGAAGCGCCATCACCGCACATTTTCTTCCGCCGCTTTGGCGGACCACCGCCCCGGCACGGTTCACAGAAGACAGGACCGTAGCCGGACAGCACAACCGGTCGCCGAGCCAGACAGGCCGACGTCCGCTCCAGGGAAGGACCCTTCGTGAGCGACACCACCGATCTGATGGGCGCACGTGTCGAGGAGACCGCTGCCGCGCCCTCCACGGACGCCTCCGCGCCTGCCGCCGGTGCCGGCTCCCGGCGGCGCCGCGGTACCGGCCTCGAGGGCATGGTGCTGGCCGAGCTTCAGCAGGTCGCCTCGGGCCTCGGTATCAGGGGCACCGCGCGGATGCGCAAGAGCCAGCTGATCGAGGTCATCAAGGAGGCGCAGGCCTCCGGGGGCGCCGCCCCCAAGGCCGAGACCGCCACCGAGACCAAGCCGAAGCGCCGGGCCACCTCCAAGGCCCGCACCGGCGACTCCGCCGAGGACGCGGAGAAGAAGGCCGGGACCCGGTCCGAGGCGCCCGCCGACAAGGCCGTGGCCCAGCAGCAGATCGAGATCCCCGGCCAGCCCGCCGGGGGCCCCTCCCGCGATGCGGCATCCCGCGCGAGCGCAGCCGAGCGTGGGGGAGAGGCCGAGCGCGGGGGAGACGACGCCCCGGTCGAGCGCCGTCGCCGCCGTGCCACCGCCGATGCGGGCAGCCCGGCCGGGAGCGGTGCCGACACCGTCGCCGCCGAGGCCAAGAGCGAGCCCAAGGCCGAGACGCCCGCGCAGCAGTCGCAGCAGCAGGGCGACGCCGGTGACGGCGAGGGCCGTGGCCGCCGCGACCGCCGTGAGCGCGGCCGGGACCGCGACCGCGGTGACCGCCGCGGCAAGGGCGACGAGCAGCAGGGCCAGGGTGGCGGCCGTCAGGACCGTCAGCAGCAGGGCCAGCAGCAGGGCGGGGGCCGCCAGGACCGCGACCGCCAGCAGCAGCAGGACGACGACGACTTCGAGGGCGGCCGCCGCGGCCGCCGGGGCCGCTACCGCGACCGCCGTGGCCGTCGTGGCCGCGACGAGATCGCCGAGCCGCAGGTCACCGACGACGACGTCCTGATCCCCGTCGCGGGCATCCTGGACATCCTTGACAACTACGCGTTCATCCGGACCTCCGGCTACCTGCCCGGTCCGAACGACGTGTACGTCTCCCTCGCCCAGGTCCGCAAGAACGGTCTGCGCAAGGGTGACCACCTCACCGGCGCGGTCCGCCAGCCCAAGGAGGGCGAGCGCCGCGAGAAGTTCAACGCGCTGGTCCGCCTGGACTCCGTCAACGGCATGGCGCCCGAACACGGCCGCGGCCGCCCGGAGTTCAACAAGCTGACCCCGCTCTACCCGCAGGACCGCCTCCGCCTGGAGACCGACCCGGGTGTGCTGACGACCAGGATCATCGACCTCGTCGCGCCGATCGGCAAGGGCCAGCGCGGTCTGATCGTGGCCCCGCCGAAGACCGGCAAGACCATGATCATGCAGGCGATCGCCAACGCGATCACGCACAACAACCCCGAGTGCCACCTGATGGTCGTCCTGGTCGACGAGCGTCCCGAAGAGGTCACCGACATGCAGCGGTCGGTGAAGGGCGAGGTCATCTCCTCGACCTTCGACCGCCCGGCCGAGGACCACACCACGGTCGCCGAGCTGGCCATCGAGCGCGCCAAGCGCCTGGTGGAGCTGGGTCACGACGTCGTCGTGCTGCTCGACTCGATCACGCGTCTGGGCCGTGCCTACAACCTGGCGGCCCCGGCCTCCGGCCGCATCCTGTCCGGTGGTGTCGACTCGACCGCGCTGTACCCGCCGAAGCGCTTCTTCGGCGCGGCGCGGAACATCGAGGACGGCGGCTCGCTCACCATCCTCGCCACCGCGCTGGTGGACACCGGGTCCCGCATGGACGAGGTGATCTTCGAGGAGTTCAAGGGCACCGGCAACGCGGAGCTCAAGCTGGACCGCAAGCTCGCCGACAAGCGCATCTTCCCGGCGGTGGACGTCGACGCGTCCGGTACCCGCAAGGAAGAGATCCTGCTCGGCAGCGAGGAGCTGGCCGTCACCTGGAAGCTGCGCCGGGTGCTGCACGCGCTCGACCAGCAGCAGGCCATCGAGCTGCTGCTGGACAAGATGAAGCAGACCAAGTCGAACGGCGAGTTCCTGATGCAGATCCAGAAGACGACGCCGACGCCGGGAAACGGTGACTGAACGTCCCCGCGTCCCTGAACCGCACGAGCCCGCCCCCCGTCCCCTCGTGGACGGGGGGCGGGCTCGTTGTGCCGGGGGAGGGGAGGGCGGGCGACCCGAGATCTTTGCCACAGGGAACCGGCCGGGCACCGAAGTCCGGACGCACGGCCTCCAGCGCCGAAACCGCAGGTGAGCGCGGTCGGCCGGAAACGGTCGACTACCCATCGTGGCCGGTTCCGCACGCGGCGGGCACTCTGCGTCGTGCAACCCTTTTCCCGGTTTCTCCGTCTGACCCGGCGGAGCGACGATGGAGCGGTGAGAACCGCGCCTGACCCTGACAGCAGGGGGTAGCCGACCGACGAGACCGAGGAGCGCTGTGGCCGCCGAGAGCACGCCCGAGCCCGCCATAACCGGGCAGGGCACGACCGGACCCCGCCGCGGGGGCAGGGGCCGCCGCCGCAAGGGCCGTAGCACGCATCGCAAGGCCCTGCTCGTGACGGCCTGGACGGCCGCGGGCGTGGTCGTGCTGGGGGGCGCCGGCGCCGGGCTCGTGTACGTCAAGCTCAACGGCAACATCCGCAGTGTCGACATCAACCAGGCCCTCGGCAGCGACCGTCCCACGAAGATCGACAACGGCTCCGAGAACATCCTGGTCCTCGGCTCGGACACCCGGGCCGGCAAGAACAAGAAGCTCGGCGGCGGCGCCGACGACGGCAGCGCCCGTTCCGACACGGCGATGATCGTCCACGTGTACGAGGGCCACCAGCGGGCCAGCGTGGTCTCCATCCCCCGGGACACCCTCGTCGACCGGCCCGAGTGCACCGACACCAAGGGCACCGCCCACCCCGTAGCGTCCGGTGTGATGTTCAACGAGGCGTACTCCACCGGGGGCGCGGCCTGCGCGGTGAAGACCGTCGAGTCGATCAGCGGCATCCGCATGGACCACTACCTGGAGGTCGACTTCGAGGGCTTCCAGAGACTCATCGACGACCTCGGCGGGGTCCGGGTGACGACCACCAAGGCCATCGACGACCCGCAGAGCCACCTGCGTCTCAAGGCCGGCGCGCACACCTTGGACGGCGAGCAGGCCCTCGGCCTGGTCCGCACCCGGCACGGCGTGGGCGACGGCTCCGACCTGGGCCGCATCCAGCTCCAGCAGGCCTTCATCAAGGCACTGCTCGACCAGGTCGAGCACGTCGGCGTCTTCTCGAACCCCAAGAAGCTGTTCGACCTCGCCGACACCGCCACCAAGGCCGTCACCACCGACTCCGACCTCGGCTCGGTCAACTCCCTGATGGATTTCGCGAGCGGCCTGAAGGGCATCGGCTCGTCGCACCTGAAGATGGTCACGATGCCCGTGCGGTACGACCCGGCCAACCCCAACCGGGTCCTCCTGGAGCGGAGCAAGGCCGCGCTGGTGTGGAACGCCCTGAGGAACGACCGGCCGATCCCCGGGGCGGCCACGGAAGGCACGGCGACGGGCGAGGCCACGGGCGTGGTGACCGGCTAGGCGCAGCGCCGCGGGGGGCTGTGCGGCGGCCCCCGGGAATAGAACAACCGCACCCCCGGTTTGGGTGGATGGCCCCAGTCCTGGCAGACTGGTACGTCGGCTCCGGTTCACGCTCCCGCATCCCGTGGCGGCGACCCGGCGCCCTCCCGATACCTAGGAGACACCTTGAAGCGCGACATCCACCCCGAGTACGTCGAGACGCAGGTCAGCTGCACCTGTGGCGCGTCGTTCACGACCCGCAGCACCATCGAGTCCGGCAGCATCCGGGCCGATGTCTGCTCCGAGTGCCACCCGTTCTACACGGGCAAGCAGAAGATCCTCGACACCGGTGGCCGTGTGGCCCGCTTCGAGGCCCGCTTCGGCAAGGCTGCCGCCGGCTCCAAGAAGTAGCGAGCCCCATTTCGCCGGTCCACGGTCACGCCCCCTCGCGGGGTGTGCCCGGGACCGGCGTTTTTGGTCGCCCGCCCTTTCCTTCACCGCAGTACAGGAGCCCAGAATGTTCGAGGCCGTCGAGGAACTCGTCGTCGAGCACGCCGACCTGGAGAAGAAGCTCGCCGACCCGTCGGTCCACTCCGACCAGGCGAACGCGCGCAAGCTGAACAAGCGCTACGCCGAGCTGACCCCGATCGTCGCGACGTACCGTTCCTGGAAGCAGATCGGCGAGGACGTGGAGACCGCGCGCGAGTACGTGGCCGCCGAGCCCGAGTTCGCCGCCGAGGTCAAGGACCTGGAGAAGCAGCGCGAGGAGCTGACCGAGAAGCTGCGGCTGCTTCTCGTCCCGCGTGACCCCAGTGACGACAAGGACGTCATTCTGGAGATCAAGGCGGGCGCCGGCGGTGACGAGTCGGCCCTGTTCGCCGGCGACCTGCTGCGCATGTACCTGCGCTACGCCGAGCGCGTCGGCTGGAAGACCGAGATCATCGACGCCACCGAGTCGGAGCTGGGCGGCTACAAGGACGTCCAGGTCGCGGTGAAGACCAAGGGCGGCCAGGGCGCGACCGAGCCCGGTCAGGGCGTGTGGGCCCGGCTGAAGTACGAGGGCGGGGTGCACCGCGTGCAGCGGGTGCCGGCCACCGAGTCCCAGGGCCGCATCCACACGTCCGCCGCCGGTGTGCTCGTCACGCCGGAGGCCGAGGAGGTCGACGTCGAGATCAACCCCAACGACCTCCGCATCGACGTGTACCGGTCCTCCGGCCCGGGCGGCCAGTCCGTCAACACCACCGACTCCGCGGTGCGGATCACGCACCTGCCGACCGGAGTCGTCGCCTCCTGCCAGAACGAGAAGAGCCAGCTCCAGAACAAGGAGCAGGCGCTGCGTATCCTGCGTTCCAGGCTGCTCGCGGCGGCGCAGGAGGAGGCCGAGCGGGAGGCCGCCGACGCCCGCCGCAGCCAGGTCCGCACCGTCGACCGCTCCGAGAAGATCCGCACCTACAACTTCCCGGAGAACCGGATCTCCGACCATCGCGTCGGCTTCAAGGCGTACAACCTGGACCAGGTCCTGGACGGCGACCTCGACGCGGTCATCCAGGCCTGCGTCGACGCAGACTCGGCGGCGAAGCTCGCCGCCGCGTAAGACCCGTACGCCCGCACGAGTACGACACGGAGGACTCGCGTGAACCTGCTGCTCGCAGAGGTGGCCCAGGCCACCCAGCGGCTGGCCGACGCCGGCGTGCCCTCGCCGCGCAACGACGCGGAGGAGCTGGCCGCCTTCGTGCACGGCGTGAAGCGCGGCGGACTCCACTCCGTGAAGGACACCGACTTCGACGCCCGGTACTGGGAGGTCATCGCCCGGCGCGAGCAGCGTGAGCCGCTCCAGCACATCACCGGGCGGGCGTACTTCCGGTATCTGGAGCTCCAGGTCGGGCCCGGAGTGTTCGTGCCCCGGCCCGAGACGGAGTCCGTGGTCGGCTGGGCCATAGACGCCGTACGCGCCATGGACGTCGTGGAGCCGTGCATCGTCGACCTGTGCACCGGCTCCGGCGCCATCGCGCTGGCCCTCGCCCAGGAGGTGCCGCGCTCCCGCGTCCACGCCGTGGAACTGTCCGAGGACGCCCTGGTGTGGACGCGCAAGAACGTGTCCGGGTCGCGGGTCGACCTGCGCCAGGGTGACGCCCTCACGGCCTTCCCCGACCTCGACGGCCAGGTCGACCTGGTCATCTCCAACCCGCCGTACATCCCGCTCACCGAATGGGAGTACGTCGCCCCGGAGGCCCGGGACTACGACCCGGAACTGGCCCTGTTCTCCGGTGAGGACGGACTCGACCTCATCCGGGGCATCGAACGCACCGCGCACCGGCTGCTGCGCCCCGGCGGTGTCGTCGTCATCGAGCACGCCGACACCCAGGGCGGCCAGGTGCCGTGGATCTTCACCGAGGAGCGGGGCTGGGCCGACGCGGCCGACCACCCCGACCTCAACAACCGCCCCCGCTTCGCGACGGCCCGCAAGGCGCTGCCGTGAGCACCCCGCAGACCCCCACCCCGCAGTACGTGTACGAGGAGGCCAGTTAGTCATGGCACGGCGATACGACACCAACGACGCGACCGACCGCGTGACGGGTCTGCGCGAGGCGGCGTCCGCCGTCCGCCGGGGCGAGCTGGTGGTGCTGCCGACCGACACGGTGTACGGGATCGGTGCCGACGCGTTCTCCTCGGAGGCCGTCAGCGACCTGCTCGCCGCCAAGGGCCGGGGCCGCAACATGCCCACCCCCGTCCTCATCGGCTCCCCGAACACCCTGCACGGCCTCGTCACGGACTTCTCCGAGCTGGCCTGGGAACTGGTCGACGCGTTCTGGCCGGGCGCCCTGACGCTCGTCGCCAGGCACCAGCCGTCCCTCCAGTGGGACCTCGGCGACACCCGCGGCACGGTGGCCGTGCGCATGCCGCTGCACCCGGTCGCCATCGAGCTGCTCACCGAGGTGGGTCCGATGGCCGTGTCCTCCGCCAACCTCACCGGTCACCCGGCGCCGGAGAACTGCGACGCCGCCCAGCAGATGCTCGGCGACTCCGTCTCCGTCTACCTCGACGGCGGCCCCACCCCGGGCATCGTGCCGTCGTCCATCGTGGACGTCTCCCGCGAGGTGCCGCTGCTGCTGCGCGAGGGCGCGATCTCCCCGGACGAGCTGCGCAAGGTGGTACCCGATCTCGAGGTGGCGAATTGACGGCCCCTGAAGCGGGGCGTGGCATAGGCGGCGGGGGTTACAGCGCGGAGGAGACGACGACGTTCGGGTTTCCGCGCGACACGTTCCGCATTCTCCACGTCAGCACGGGCAACGTGTGCCGCTCACCCATCACCGAGCGGCTGACCCGGCACTTCGTCGCGGAGCGGCTCGGCGTACTGGGCGGCGGGCTCATCGTGGAGAGCGCCGGCACCTGGGGCCACGAGGGCGCGTCCATGGAGTCCCACGCGGAGACCGTGCTGGCCGAGTTCGGCGCGGACACCTCCGGCTTCGTCGGCCGGGAGCTGCTGGACGAGCACGTGATCATGGCCGACCTGGTCCTGACCGCCACCCGCGACCACCGCGCCCAGGTCATCTCCATGGGCCATTCCGCGGGGCTGCGCACCTTCACCCTCAAGGAGTTCACCCGCCTGGTCCGCGCCATAGACCCCACCACGCTGCCGCCGCTGGAGGACGGGGTGGTGATGCGGGCGCGGGCGTTGGTGCGGGCGGCGGCGGCGCTGCGGGGCTGGCTGCTGGCCCCGACGGCGGAGGCGGACGAGGTCTACGACCCCTACGGCGCGCCCCTGACGTTCTTCCGTTCGATCGGCGACGAGATACGGGACGCCCTGGACCCGGTCGTCACCGCGCTGACGGGGGTACCGGCGCGCGCGTGACGGCCACGTGCGGTGACCCGGCGGACGGAGTGCGCCGCAGCGTCCCGGAGCCGGCAGGCCCGCCAGGGCGCAGCGCGGGCGGGACGCGTCGGGGAGGGGTCCCGCCGGCGTCGTGCGGGCGGCGGCGGCGCGCGGCCGGCCACCGATTGCGCTGACGGGAGTATCCGCTCGTACGAGGGAGGACCGTGCGGGCGTGACGGTCGCGCGTTCGCCGGGGGGCGGGCCTACATTGGGGATACGTCACCGTCGACCCGCCCGGAGTCCGTCATGTCGGTCACCACCGTCCATGAGACCGATGCCCTGCGGCGACAGGATCCGGCGATGGCCGAGATCCTGCTGGGGGAGCTCCAGCGGCAGTCGACGACGCTCCAGCTGATCGCCGCCGAGAACTTCTGCTCGCCGGCCGTGCTGGCCGCCCTCGGCTCGCCGCTCGCCAACAAGTACGCCGAGGGGTATCCCGGGGCCCGGCACCACGGCGGCTGCGAGATCGTCGATGTCGCCGAACGCGCCGCCGTCGACCGGGCCAGGGCCCTGTTCGGTGCCGAGCACGCCAATGTGCAGTCCCACTCCGGCTCGTCGGCCGTACTGGCCGCCTACGCGGCCCTGCTGCGCCCCGGTGACACCGTCCTCGCCCTGGGCCTGCCCCACGGTGGCCACCTCACCCACGGCTCACCGGCGAACTTCTCCGGCCGCTGGTTCGACTTCGTCGGCTACGGCGTCGACGCCGAGACCGGTCTGATCGACCACGACCAGGTGCGCCACCTGGCACGCAACCACCGCCCCAAGGCCATCGTGTGCGGTTCCATCGCCTACCCCCGCCACATCGACTACGCCTTCTTCCGCGAGGTCGCCGACGAGGTCGGGTCCTATCTGATCGCTGACGCCGCGCATCCGATCGGGCTGGTCGCCGGGGGCGCGGCGCCGAACCCGGTGCCGTACGCGGACATCGTGTGCGCGACCACCCACAAGGTGCTGCGCGGCCCGCGCGGCGGGATGCTGCTGTGCGGTGCCGAGCTGGCCCAGCGCGTGGACCGGGCCGTCTTCCCTTTCACCCAGGGCGGTGCCCAGATGCACACCATCGCCGCCAAGGCCGTCGCGTTCGGTGAGGCGGCGACCCCGGCGTTCGCGGCGTACGCCCGTCAGGTCGTCGCCAACGCGCGCGTGCTCGCCGGGCACCTGGCCGCGGAGGGGCTGGCCGTCACCACCGGCGGCACGGACACCCACCTGATCACCGCGGACCCGGCCCCGCTCGGCGTGGACGGCCGCTCCGCGCGTGGCCGCCTGCTGGCCGCCGGCCTGGTCCTGGACTGCTGCGCGCTGCCGCACGGCGACGGCCGCGGGCTGCGCCTGGGGACGGCCGCCGTGACCACGCAGGGCATGGGCGAGCCGGAGATGGTGCGGATCGCGGCGCTGCTGGCGGCCGTGCTGCGGGGGGTCGCGGAGCCGGCCGCGGCCCGGGAGGAGGTGCGGGCCCTCACCGGTGAGTTCCCGCCGTATCCCGGTTGAACGGGGCCCGGCGCAGTCCCGTACCTCCCGGTGTGGACCCCTGTGGACCGCGGCGCACAGCCACCCGTGCAACCATCGTCGCTACCCGGAAGTCTTCAACCGTATGCGTCCGTCGCTAGGGTGTGAGGCTGTGATGGCCAGCGAGACCTGTGGGGAAGCCCGTGCGTGAATACCTGCTGACGCTCTGCATCACGGCCGCGGTGACGTATCTGCTGACAGGGCCGGTACGGAAGTTCGCGATCGTGGCCGGGGCGATGCCGGAGATCCGGGCCCGTGACGTGCACCGGGAACCCACTCCGCGGCTCGGCGGTATCGCCATGTTCTTCGGGCTGTGCGCGGGCCTGCTGGTCGCGGACCACCTGACCAACCTCAACGAGGTCTTCGCCAAGTCGAACGAGCCACGGGCGCTGCTCTCCGGTGCCGCCCTGATCTGGCTGATCGGCGTCCTGGACGACAAGTTCGAGATCGACGCGCTGATCAAGCTGGGCGGGCAGATGATCGCCGCGGGCGTGATGGTCATGCAGGGTCTGACGATCCTGTGGCTGCCCATCCCGGGCGTCGGCAACGTCGCCCTGACCCAGTGGCAGGGCACGCTCCTGACGGTCGCGCTGGTCGTGATCACGATCAACGCGGTGAACTTCGTGGACGGCCTCGACGGTCTCGCGGCCGGCATGGTGTGCATCGCGGCGGCGGCGTTCTTCCTGTACGCCTACCGGATCTGGTACTCGTACGGCATCGAGTCGGCGGCACCGGCGACCCTCTTCGCGGCGATCCTGATGGGCATGTGCCTGGGCTTCATGCCGCACAACATGCACCCGGCGCGGATCTTCATGGGCGACTCCGGCTCGATGCTGATCGGCCTGGTGCTGTCGGCGGGCGCGATCTCGATCACCGGTCAGGTGGACCCGGACGCGTTGGCGCTCTTCACGGGGTCGGAGAAGGCGGCGGTCCACCAGACGGTCCCGGTCTACATCCCGCTCCTGCTGCCGCTGACGATCATCGCGGTGCCGGCCGCCGACCTGGTCCTGGCGATCGTCCGGCGCACCTGGCGCGGCCAGTCCCCGTTCGCCGCCGACCGCGGCCATCTGCACCACCGGTTGCTGGAGATCGGCCACTCGCACAGCCGGGCCGTGCTGATCATGTACTTCTGGTCGGCCCTGATCGGCTTCGGCGCGCTGGGCTACTCGGTCAACTCGGCTTCGATGTGGATCGTGCTGGGTGTGGTGTTCCTCAGCGCGATCGGGCTGGTCCTGCTGCTCCTCCCGCGCTTCACCCCGCGGGTGCCGGTGTGGGCCCAGCGGTTCGTGCCCCCGCGGTACCGCAGGCGCCGCCCGAGCGTGGAGCCGGCCGTGTCCGGACAGGAGGCGGAGGCGTCGCACGAGGCGTCGCGGGGGTCCGGCGACCCTGTGCGGGAGCCCGGGGAATCCGCGGAGCGGGACCCCGTCGTGGCCGGTGCCGCGGGCGTCAACGGGGCGACCGCGCTCGGTTCGCGGTCCCGTTTCGCCCACCGTCGCTGAGACGGCCAAGGTAAGAATCTGACTAGAGCATTGCCAAGTCGTGGGGGAGCAAAAACCCCAATACCAGGCAAGTCGGCTCGATTTTTGCACAGAAGGGCGCTGTCACTCTCATGTGTGACAGCAAGCACACCAACCAGGTAAAGACCTCATCAAATAGTTTGTGATACGGTTCACGAGAACCCCGGAGAGAGCCGAAGGACCCAGTGCGTTGGTCCGTCGGTGTGAGGTCTCGACCCCCTCGGCCCGGGACTACGCTCGTCCATGACGACACCTGCCCCCCTGTGAAAGCGGAGTTGCCGCCATGCCGTCCAATGACGCCCGGATCCTGGCCCAGGCCGCCGTGCCCACGGTTGCCGTCGGCGCGATCGCCGCCGTCGTCAGCGGTGTGGTCGCCGGTGGCAAGGGGGCGATCGGGGCCGTCGTCGCGACGGTGATCGTGATCCTCTTCATGGGTATCGGTCTGTACGTACTCCAGCGCACCGCCAAATCGCTTCCGCATCTGTTCCAGGCCATGGGCCTGATGCTCTACGCGGCACAGATCCTGCTGTTGTTCGTGTTCATGGCCGCGTTCAAGCACACGACGCTGTTCAATCCCCGGGCTTTCGCGCTCACGCTCCTCGCCGGCACCCTCGCGTGGATCGCCGCGCAGACGCGTGCGCACATGAAGTCCAAGATCCTGTACGTCGAACCCGAATCGACCGCTTCCATGAGCGACGGAAAGTCCCACAAGTCGGGGCACTCGTCGTGAGGGGTAGGGCCGGGATAAAGGCGCACGAGATCTCCTGCTATCGTCCGGTGCCAACTGCGGCATCGCGGGCGCGGGCATCTGAGCTGACGCCTGCTCAATCGCGAGGCGAGATGCCCCCAAGCCGCCCCCACATCCGTAACACCAGTCCCGTGCCGACCCGCGGTCGTACGCCGCGCCGACACAACGAGGTTGCCGTACCTATGCGCCACGCTGAAGGAGCCCGCGGTGAGTGCTGATCCGACGCAGGTGCTCGCCTTCGAGACCGACTGCCACATCTTCGACGGCTGTGGCTTCCCGGCTCCCGGCCTGCACTCGTTCCTGTTCCAGCCCCTCTGGGGCGACGGCGACAGCAACGTGTACTTCAACAAGACGATGCTGCTGGCGCTGCTCGGCTCGATCATCATCGTCGGCTTCTTCTGGGCCGCCTTCCGCAAGCCGAAGGTCGTCCCCGGCAAGCTCCAGATGGTCGCCGAGTCCGGCTACGACTTCATCCGCCGCGGTGTCGTCTACGAGACCATCGGCAAGAAGGAAGGCGAGAAGTACGTCCCGCTGGTCGTCTCGCTGTTCTTCTTCATCTGGATGATGAACCTCTGGTCGATCATTCCGGTCGCCCAGTTCCCGGTGACGTCGATCATTTCCTACCCGCTGGTCCTGGCGCTGATCGTCTACATCCTCTGGGTCTCGCTGACCTTCAAGCGCCACGGGTTCGTCGGCTTCTTCAAGAACGTCACGGGCTACGACAAGTCGCTCGGTGCGGTGCTGCCGCTCGCCATGGTCATCGAGTTCTTCTCGAACCTGCTGGTGCGCCCCTTCACCCACGCGGTGCGACTCTTCGCGAACATGTTCGCGGGCCACACCCTGCTGCTGCTCTTCACGATCGCCAGCTGGTACCTGCTGAACGGCATCGGCATCGCCTACGCCGGCGTCAGCTTCATCATGACCATCGTGATGACGGCCTTCGAACTCTTCATCCAGGCTCTTCAGGCGTACGTCTTCGTTCTTCTGACGTGCACCTACATCCAGGGCGCCCTGGCCGAGCACCACTGAGCGCCTCGTCCCACACCCCCATCGTCCGGTGGCCAACCCCCACCGGTCCGTAAAGAAGAAGGAAGAACTGGCATGTCCCAGACCCTTGCCGCTGTTACCGGCTCGCTCGGCTCCATCGGTTACGGCCTCGCTGCCATCGGCCCCGGCGTCGGCGTCGGCATCATCTTCGGTAACGGCACCCAGGCCCTGGCCCGTCAGCCCGAGGCCGCCGGCCTGATCCGCGCCAACCAGATCCTCGGCTTCGCCTTCTGTGAGGCACTGGCACTGATCGGTCTGGTCATGCCGTTCGTCTACGGCCAGTGATCAACTGATCAGCGAACGCCACCTAGACGGAAGGCACTGACATGAGCCAGCTGCTCACACTGGCGGCCGAGAGCGGGGAGAACCCCCTCGTCCCGCCGGTCCCCGAGCTCGTCATCGGCCTGCTCGCCTTCGTCATCGTCTTCGGCTTCCTCGCCAAGAAGCTTCTCCCGAACATCAACAAGGTTCTGGAAGAGCGTCGCGAGGCCATCGAGGGCGGTATCGAAAAGGCTGAGGCCGCACAGACCGAGGCCAAGAGCGTCCTCGAGCAGTACAAGGCCCAGCTCGCGGAGGCCCGGCACGAGGCCGCGCGTCTGCGCCAGGAGGCGCAGGAGCAGGGTGCCGTGCTCATCGCCGAGATGCGGGCCGAGGGCCAGCGTCAGCGCGAGGAGATCGTCGCCGCCGGTCACGCGCAGATCGAGGCCGACCGCAAGGCCGCCGCGTCCGCGCTGCGCCAGGACGTCGGCAAGCTCGCCACTGACCTGGCCGGCAAGCTCGTCGGCGAGTCCCTCGAGGACCACGCCCGGCAGAGCCGTGTGATCGACCGCTTCCTCGACCAGCTCGAGGAGAAGGCCGAGGCCACGCGATGAACGGAGCGAGCCGCGAGGCCCTGGCAGCCGCCCGTGGGCGTCTCGACGCGCTGACGGACTCCACGGCCGTGGACGCCGCGCAGCTCGCCGACGAGCTGGCGGCCGTCACCGCGCTGCTCGACCGCGAGGCCGGCGTGCGCCGGGCCCTCACCGACCCGGGCAAGGCCGGCGAGGCGAAGGCGCAGCTGGTCCAGCGTCTGATCGGGGGCCAGGTCAGCGGCAGCACCGCCGACCTGGTGTCCGGGCTGGCCCGGTCCCGCTGGTCGCAGTCCCGCGACCTGGTGGACGCGGTCGAGGAGCTGGCGAACATCGCCGACCTCACTGCCGCGGAGAAGTCCGGCACCCTCGACGACGTCGAGGACGAGCTGTTCCGGTTCGGCCGGATCGTCTCCTCCGCCACCGGGCTGCGTGCCGCGCTCACCGACCGCGCTGCCGGCGCCCCGGCCAAGACCGAGCTGCTGCACCGGCTCCTCGGCGGCCGGGCCAAGCCGGTCACCGAGCGTCTGGTGACGCGCCTCGCCACCGCGCCGCGTGGACGTAGCCTGGAGGCGGGACTGGAGTCCCTGTCCAGGCTTGCCGCCGAGCGGCGGAACCGCATGGTCGCCGTCGTCACCTCGGCGGTGCCCCTGAGCGACGGCCAGAAGGAGCGCCTCGGCGCCGCCCTGACCAAGCTCTACGGGCGTCGGATGCACCTGAACCTCGACGTCGACCCCGAGGTCGTCGGAGGTATCCGGGTGCAGGTCGGTGACGAGCTCATCAACGGCTCGATCGCGGACCGGCTGGACGAGGCCGCCCGCCGCATGGCGAGCTAGCAGCACCTCGGCACCACGTCGAGAAAAACAGAACGTAATTACGGCCCTGGTTGGGCCGTGCAGAGGATTCACCTCCTGTCGGGGGGAGTCCCCACCCCCCAAAGTGAAACTTCGGGCCCAACAAGGAGAGCAGGGAACCCAGATGGCGGAGCTCACGATCCGGCCGGAGGAGATCCGGGACGCGCTGGAGAACTTCGTCCAGTCGTACAAGCCGGACGCGGCCTCGCGCGAGGAGGTCGGTACGGTCACCGTCGCCGGCGACGGCATCGCCAAGATCGAGGGCCTGCCCTCGGCCATGGCGAACGAACTGCTGAAGTTCGAGGACGGATCCCTCGGTCTCGCGCTGAACCTGGAAGAGCGCGAGATCGGTGCGGTCGTCCTCGGCGAGTTCAGCGGTATCGAGGAGGGTCAGCCGGTGCACCGCACCGGTGAGGTCCTCTCCGTGGCGGTCGGCGAGGGCTACCTCGGCCGCGTCGTCGACCCGCTCGGCAACCCGATCGACGGCCTCGGCGAGATCGAGACCGACGGCCGCCGCGCGCTCGAGCTGCAGGCCCCCACGGTCATGCAGCGCAAGTCGGTGCACGAGCCGATGGAGACGGGCTACAAGGCCGTCGACGCGATGACCCCGATCGGCCGTGGTCAGCGTCAGCTGATCATCGGCGACCGCCAGACCGGCAAGACCGCCCTGGCCGTCGACACGATCATCAACCAGCGCGACAACTGGCGCACGGGCGACCCGAAGAAGCAGGTCCGCTGCATCTACGTCGCCATCGGCCAGAAGGGCTCCACCATCGCCGGCGTGCGCCGCGCGCTGGAGGAGAACGGCGCGCTGGAGTACACGACCATCGTCGCCGCTCCGGCGTCCGACCCGGCCGGCTTCAAGTACCTGGCGCCGTACACCGGTTCGGCCATCGGCCAGCACTGGATGTACCAGGGCAAGCACGTCCTGATCATCTTCGACGACCTGTCGAAGCAGGCCGACGCCTACCGCGCCGTGTCGCTGCTGCTGCGCCGCCCGCCGGGCCGTGAGGCCTACCCGGGTGACGTCTTCTACCTGCACTCGCGTCTGCTGGAGCGCTGCGCCAAGCTCTCCGACGACGAGGGCGCCGGCTCGATGACCGGTCTGCCGATCGTCGAGACGAAGGCCAACGACGTCTCGGCGTTCATCCCGACCAACGTCATCTCCATCACCGACGGCCAGTGCTTCCTGGAGTCGGACCTCTTCAACGCCGGTCAGCGCCCCGCGCTGAACGTCGGTATCTCCGTCTCCCGAGTCGGTGGTTCCGCGCAGCACAAGGCGATGAGGCAGGTCTCCGGCCGACTGCGCGTCGACCTCGCCCAGTTCCGTGAGCTGGAGGCGTTCGCCGCCTTCGGTTCCGACCTGGACGCGGCCTCGAAGTCGCAGCTGGAGCGCGGCCAGCGCATGGTCGAGCTGCTGAAGCAGGACCAGTACCAGCCGATGTCCACCGAGGACCAGGTCGTCTCCGTGTGGGCCGGCACCACCGGCCGGATGGACGAGGTGCCGGTCGCCGACATCCGCCGCTTCGAGAAGGAGCTGCTGGAGTACCTGCACCGCAAGGAGCAGGGCCTCATGACCTCCATCCGCGAGGGCGCCAAGATGTCCGACGACACGCTCACGGCCATCGCGGACGCCATCGCCGAGTTCAAGAAGCAGTTCGAGACCTCGGACGGCAAGCTGCTCGGCGAGGACACTCCTGCCGCTGCCGCCAAGTGACGTAAGGAAGGGACCTGACTCATGGGAGCCCAGCTCCGGGTCTACAAGCGTCGCATCCGATCCGTCAGCGCGACCAAGAAGATCACCAAGGCGATGGAGATGATCGCCGCCTCGCGCGTCGTCAAGGCGCAGCGCAAGGTGGCGGCCTCCACGCCGTACGCGACCGAGCTGACGCGCGCGGTCACGGCGGTCGGTACGGGTTCGAACACCAGGCACCCGCTCACCACGGAGGCGGAGAACCCGGCCCGCGCCGCGGTCCTCCTCCTCACGAGTGACCGCGGTCTCGCCGGCGCCTTCAACTCCAACGCCATCAAGGCGGCGGAGCAGCTGACCGAGCGCCTGGAGCGCGAGGGCAAGCAGGTCGACACGTACATCGTCGGCCGGCGCGGTGCCGCCCACTACAACTTCCGTGAGCGCAAGATCGCGGAGTCGTGGAGCGGGTTCACCGACGAGCCGACGTACGCGGACGCCAAGAAGGTGGCGGCGCCTCTGATCGAGGCGATCGAGAAGGACACGGCCGAGGGTGGTGTGGACGAACTCCACATCGTCTTCACCGAGTTCGTCTCGATGATGACGCAGACGGCGCTCGACGCCCGGCTGCTGCCGCTGCGTCTCGACGAGGTCGCGCAGGAGAGCGCCCCCCAGGGCGAGATCCTGCCGCTGTACGACTTCGAGCCGTCGGCGGAGGACGTCCTCGACGCCCTGCTGCCGCGGTACGTCGAGAGCCGCATCTACAACGCGCTGCTCCAGTCGGCCGCTTCGAAGCACGCCGCCACGCGGCGCGCGATGAAGTCGGCCACCGACAACGCGGGCGAGCTGATCAACACGCTCTCCCGCCTTGCCAACGCGGCCCGCCAGGCCGAAATCACCCAGGAAATCAGCGAGATCGTCGGTGGCGCCAGTGCCCTGGCCGACGCGACCGCGGGGAGTGACCGATAAATGACCACCACTGTTGAGACCGCGACGGCTACGGGCCGCGTCGCCCGGGTCATCGGCCCGGTCGTCGACGTGGAGTTCCCCGTCGACGCGATGCCGGACATCTACCAGGCGCTGCACGTCGAGGTGGCCGACCCGGCCAACGCCGGCGAGAAGAAGACGCTGACCCTGGAGGTCGCCCAGCACCTGGGTGACGGCCTGGTCCGCACCATCTCCATGCAGCCGACCGACGGTCTGGTCCGCCAGGCCCCGGTCATCGACACCGGCGCCCCCATCTCGGTGCCGGTCGGCGACTTCACCAAGGGCAAGGTGTTCAACACCCTCGGTGAGGTGCTGAACGTCGACGAGACCTACACCGGCGAGCGCTGGCCGATCCACCGCAAGGCCCCGAACTTCGACGAGCTCGAGTCGAAGACCGAGATGTTCGAGACGGGCGTCAAGGTCATCGACCTGCTCACCCCGTACGTCAAGGGCGGCAAGATCGGCCTGTTCGGCGGTGCCGGCGTCGGCAAGACGGTGCTCATCCAGGAGATGATCTACCGCGTCGCCAACAACCACGACGGTGTCTCCGTGTTCGCCGGTGTCGGTGAGCGCACCCGTGAGGGCAACGACCTCATCGAGGAGATGTCCGACTCGGGCGTCATCGACAAGACCGCGCTGGTCTTCGGTCAGATGGACGAGCCCCCGGGCACCCGTCTGCGCGTCGCGCTGGCCGGCCTGACCATGGCCGAGTACTTCCGCGACGTCCAGAAGCAGGACGTGCTGTTCTTCATCGACAACATCTTCCGCTTCACGCAGGCCGGATCCGAGGTCTCCACGCTGCTCGGCCGCATGCCGTCCGCGGTGGGCTACCAGCCGAACCTGGCCGACGAGATGGGTCTCCTCCAGGAGCGCATCACCTCGACCCGCGGTCACTCGATCACCTCGATGCAGGCGATCTACGTCCCCGCGGACGACCTGACCGACCCGGCCCCGGCCACCACCTTCGCCCACCTCGACGCGACGACGGTTCTCTCCCGTCCGATCTCGGAGAAGGGCATCTACCCGGCCGTGGACCCGCTGGACTCCACGTCCCGGATCCTGGACCCGCGCTACATCACGGCGGATCACTACAACGCGGCCATGCGCGTGAAGACGATCCTCCAGAAGTACAAGGATCTCCAGGACATCATCGCGATCCTCGGTATCGACGAGCTGGGCGAGGAGGACAAGCTCGTCGTCCACCGTGCCCGTCGTGTGGAGCGCTTCCTGTCCCAGAACACCCACGTCGCCAAGCAGTTCACCGGCGTGGACGGCTCCGACGTGCCGCTCGACGAGTCGATCGCCGCGTTCAACGCGATCTGCGACGGCGATTACGACCACTTCCCCGAGCAGGCGTTCTTCATGTGCGGTGGCCTCGAGGACCTCAAGGCCAACGCCAAGGAGCTCGGCGTCTCCTGAGCCTCGTGCTCGGGTGAGGGGGCGGGCGCGTCCCGCCCCCTCACCCACGCCTACTAGAATTGACCCCAACACCCGGCACTACCGCCGGGTGGTGACCCGAGGAGCCACCCTTGGCTGCTGAGCTGCATGTCGAGCTGGTCGCCGCCGACCGCCAGGTCTGGTCCGGCGAGGCCACCCTGGTCGTCGCGCGCACCACGTCCGGCGACATCGGCGTCATGCCCGGTCACCAGCCGCTGCTCGGTGTGCTGGAATCGGGCCCGGTGACCATCCGTACGAGTGAAGGCGGAACGGTCGTCGCCGCGGTGCACGGCGGTTTCATCTCGTTCGCGGACGACAAGCTGTCGCTGCTGGCCGAGATCGCCGAGCTGTCGGACGAGATCGATGTCCAGCGCACGGAGCGGGAGCTGGAGCGCGCGAAGGCGGAGGGCGACGCCGGTGCCGAGCGCCGCGCGGACGTCCGACTGCGCGCGGCGGCGGCGCGCTGAACCAGCCGCGCTGTACGTTGACGTCACTCAGCCGCGGCCGGCCCGGAGCAATCCGGTGCCGGTCGCGGCTGAGGCAGATGTGGGTGTTTTTTCCGTTTCATTACTCAGTGACACCAGCGGTGCCACTGCCTGAGAGACGAGGAGGTCGGTGCCGATGGTCCTCGCTCTGACTGTGTGCGGAATCGTGGTCGCGCTCGTGGCGGTGGGACTGTTCCTGTTCGGGCTGCGCCGCAGGCTGATCCAGCGGTCCGGCGGTACGTTCGACTGTTCGCTGCGCTGGGGCGTACCCGAGAAACCGGACGGGGCCGGCAAGGGCTGGAGCTACGGAGTCGCCCGCTACAACGGTGACCGCATCGAGTGGTACCGGGTCTTCTCCTACGCGGTCCGCCCCCGTCGCGTCCTGGAGCGCGCGCAGATCGAGGTGGCCGGCCGCCGGCTGCCCGAGGGCGAGGAGGAACTGGCGCTGCTGTCCGACGCGGTGGTGCTGGCCTGTGCGCACCGGGACGCGCATCTCGAACTCGCCATGAGCGAAGACGCGCTGACCGGGTTCCTCGCGTGGCTGGAGGCCGCCCCGCCCGGACAGCGGGTGAACGTGGCGTAGCCGCGTCCACCCGCTCCCGGACGAGGTCCGGGGGAGGCTGAACGCGGCTTCGTGCGCGGTGCGCGGTCCTGCCGGTTACAGGTTGCTGCTGATGGCGCTCACCAGTTCACCGTCGCTGGTGTCGCCGCTGAACTCCCAGAAGAACGCGCCGCCGAGGCCCTGGCTGTTGGCCCAGGCCATCTTCGCCTTGATGGTGGCCGGGGTGTCGTACGACCACCAGTTGCTGCCGCAGTGGGCGTAGGCCGTGCCGGCGATGGTGCCGGTGGCGGGGCAGGACGACTTCAGGACCTTGTAGTCCTCGATGCCCTGCTCGTAGGTGCCGGCCGCCGGGCCCGTGGCCGTGCCGCCCGGGGCGTCCTGGGTGACGCCGGTCCAGCCGCGGCCGTAGAAGCCGATGCCGATGAGCAGTTTCTTCGCGGGCACGCCGATCGCCTTGAACTTGGCCAGCGCGTCGGCGGTGGTGAAGCCCTCCTTCGGGATGCCGTTGTACGAGGTGAGCGGGGAGTGCGGGGCGGTGGGGCCCTTGGCGTCCCAGGCACCGAAGAAGTCGTACGTCATCACGTTGTACCAGTCGACGTACTGGGCGGCGCCCGCGTAGTCGGCCGCCTCGATCTTGCCGCCGGCGGAACCGTCGGCGGTGGTGGCGGCGGTGATCAGGTTGTTCGAGCCGAACTTGGCGCGCAGGGCGGCCATCAGGTTCTTGTAGGCCGCCGCCCCGCTGGTGTCGCAGGTCAGACCGCAGGCGTTCGGGTACTCCCAGTCGATGTCGATGCCGTCGAAGACATCGGCCCAGCGCGGGTCCTCGACCAGGTCGTAGCAGGACTGGGCGAAGGCGGCCGGGTTCTTGGCCGCGTCCGCGAAGCCGCCGGACCAGGTCCAGCCGCCGAAGGACCACAGCACCTTGATGTTGGGGTACTTGGCCTTCAGCTCGCGCAGCTGGTTGAAGTTGCCGCGCAGCGGCTGGTCCCAGTTGTCGGCGACGCCGCTGACCGACTGGTCGGCGGTGAAGGCCTTGTCGTAGTCGGCGTAGGAGTCGCCGATCGCGCACTTGCCGCCGGTCACGTTGCCGAAGGCGTAGTTGATGTGCGTGATCTTGGACGCGGAGCCGGACGTCACCAGGTTCTTGACGTTGTAGTTCCGGCCGTAGATGCCCCACTCGGTGAAGTAGCCGAGCTTGACCTTGTCGCCGGTGGGCGGCGGGGGAGTGGTGCCGCCGCCGGTGGTGTGCACCTTGACGGCGCCGCTGACCGGACCGGTCTGGTTCGCGGTGTCGCGGGCCTGCACGGTGTAGGAGTAGTCGGTGCCGGCGGTCAGACCGGTGTCGGTGTACGACGTGGTGGTGACCGTGCCGACGACCTTGCCGTCGCGCAGGACGTCGTAGTTCTTGACGCCCTTGTCGTCGGTGGCCGCGCTCCATCCGAGCTTCACCGAGGTGTCGGTGACGGAGGAGGCGGTGGGGGTGCCGGGCGCGGAGGGTGCCGCGTCACCGGGGACCGTCGTGCCGTCGCAGCTGTCGCCGTTCAGCTTGCAGTTGGACGGCGAGCCGGAGCCCGCGCCGTTGAAGCCGAAGGAGAGCGACGCGCCGGGGGCGATGGTGCCGTTGTAGGACTTGTTCTTCGCGGTCCAGTGGGTTCCGGAGTTGGTGACGTCCGCGTCCCAGGAGGAGGTGACGGACGTACCGGAGGGGAAGTCCCACTCGACGGTCCAGGAGCTGATGCTGGAGCTGCCGGTGTTCTTGATGGTCCACTGACCACCGAAGCCGGTGCCCCAGTCGCTGGTTTTGGTGTAGGTGGCGGTGGCGTTGCTCGCGGCCTGGGCGGGGCTCGCGAGGCCGACCAGGCCGGCCAGCGGGAGCAACAGGGTCGCGAACCCTGCCGCGGCTCTGTGTCTGAAGCGCATGCTGCGCCTCCCTCGTCGTCGGGGGTGTCAGGGGCATGGCTGAGCCTCCATGCCCGAGTGCTGCGAGAGTAGAAAGGTCTGGACCACTCGTCAATAGGTCTGGACCATTCTGGAAATGTCCCGCTGGAGCCCCAACTCACCTGCCGGAACCGCCGCTTGCAACCGGCCGCTCAGCCCCGGTTCGCCGGCGACCGGCTGACGTGCGTCTTCACCGTGCCCTCCGCCATGTCGTGCCGGGCCCCGATCCAGGCGTTCGGCAGGCCCTCGCCGAGACGGCCCCGCACCTCCCGCTCCCGCCGGGTGAGCCCCGTCGGCACCGCGGGGTCGCCCCGGTCATCGCCGTCAGCCGTCCGTTTCTCCCGAAGCGGGAGCCCCGGGCCGGTGGCGCCGGAAACCCTGTCGACATGGACAAGGGCGCCGGTGGATCATTGCCGCGATGACACGCACCGACACGCCTCCCGCCTGGGACGAGCGCACCCAGCTGACCACCTTCCTCGACTACGTCCGCGCCACCGCGCGCGCCAAGTGCGAGGAACTCTCCGAGGAGGACGCGCGCACGGCTCCTCTCCCCGGCTCGCCGCTGATGACCGTGAGCGGGGTGATCAACCATCTGCGCTGGGTCGAGTACTACTGGTTCCGGGTCATCTTCCTCGGGGAGGAGGACGAGGGCCCCTGGACCGACGAGGACCCCGACCGCGAGATGCGCATCGCCGTCGACTTCCCGCTGTCCCGGCTGCTGGACGAGTACGCCGAGGAATCCGCGCGGCACAACGAGCTGATCGCCGCGCACGACCTGGGCGCCAAGGCGCGGCGCAAGCGGGACGACGGCAGCGTGTTCGACCTGCGCTGGATCGTGCTGCACCTCATCGAGGAGACGGCCCGGCACAACGGCCACCTCGACATCCTGCGCGAGCTGGCCGACGGCCGGACCGGCTCCTGACCGCACCGGCACGCGGCCGGGCCACGGGGGGCTAGCGCTCCCCGCCCGGCACCCACAGCACGTCGCCGACCTCCCGGTTGGCGCTGCGGGCCAGGATGAACAGCAGGTCCGAGAGCCGGTTCAGGTAGGTCGCGGTGAGCGGGTTCATCGTCTCGCCGTGCGCCTCCAGGGCCGCCCAGGTGGAGCGCTCGGCCCGCCGTACGACCGTGCACGCCTGGTGGAGCAGGGCGGCACCAGCGGTGCCTCCGGGGAGGATGAAGGACCGCAGCTTCTCCAGCCGCTCGTTGAAGCGGTCGCAGTCCGCCTCCAGCTTGTCGACGTAGAACTGCTCCACCCTGAGCGGCGGGAACGCGGGGTTCTCCACGACCGGTGTCGACAGGTCCGCGCCCACGTCGAACAGGTCGTTCTGGACACGGGTGAGGACGGTGACGATCTCCTCGTGCAGCCCGCCCAGTGCGATCGCGGTGCCGATGACCGCGTTGGCCTCGTTGGTGTCCGCGTACGCGGAGATGCGGAGGTCCGTCTTGGGCACCCGGCTCATGTCGCCGAGGCTGGTGGTGCCCTGGTCGCCGGTCCTGGTGTAGATGCGTGTCAGATTGACCATGCGGCCAGCGTAGTTACGCCCCCGCCGTCCGGAACACCCGTGTGCCCACCGTCACGGCCAGCACCGAGAACCCGACGGCGACCAGGACGCCGTAGAGCATGTGCGCGGTGCCGTACCGGCCGACGTAGGCGTCGCGGACCGCGTCCACCAGATAGCGGAACGGCATGAAGTGCGACAGCACGTCCAGCCAGCCGGGTGCCAGGGACATCGGGAGCATCAGCCCGGACAGCAGCATCGACGGCATCGACACCGCGTTGATCAGCGGCCCGAACTCCTGCGGGGTGCGGACCTTCATGCCGAGCGCGTACGACAGCGAGGCCAGCGAGACCGTCAGCAGGGCGACGAACGCGAAGCCGATCAGTACGCCGGCCAGCGGCGCGCGCAGGCCCATCACCAGCGCGGCCAGTACCAGCAGCACCGCCTGGAGGACGAAGACCGTGGCGTCGCGCAGCACCCGGCCGAGCAGCAGGGCGAGCCGGCTGACCGGGGTCACCCGCATCCGCTCCACCACCCCCTGCCCCTTCTCCAGGATGACCGCGAACCCTGCGAACAGGGCGCCGAACAAGCCGAGTTGCAGCAGCAGGCCGGGCACCAGCAGCTGCCAGGAGCTGCCTCGCCCGCCGAGCGGGAGTCCGGTGAGCAGCGGGCCGAAGAAGAGCAGGTAGAGCAAAGGGGTGAGCACGCCGAAGAGCAGGGCGAAGCGGGAGCGCAGCGACTGGCGCAGATAGCGGCCGTAGACGAGGGCCGTGTCGTGAAGGAGCATCGGGCGGGTCCCTGTCGGTCTCATACGGCTACGGGAGAGGTGCCGGCCGCCGGTGCGGGGCCGCGGCCGGTCACGGCGAGGAAGGTGTCCTGGAGCGTGGCGTCCACCGAACCGCCGTAGCGCAGCCTGAGCGCGCCCGGGGTGCCCTCGGCGGCGACCGTGCCCCGGTCGACGATCACCAGGCGGTCGGCGAGGGCGTCGGCCTCGTCCAGATAGTGCGTGGTCAGGAAGACGGTCGTGCCGTGCCGGTCGCGCAGCCGGCGGACCAGGTCCCACAGGTCGGCGCGGCTGCCGGGGTCCAGGCCGGTCGTCGGCTCGTCCAGGAAGAGCACCTCGGGGCGGTGGGTGAGGGCCATGGCGATGTCCAGGCGGCGCCGCTGGCCGCCCGAGAGTGTGCCGGTCCGCCGGTCCAGGAGCGCCGTGAGATCCAGCTCCGCGGCCAGTTCCCCGGCGCGCGCCACCGCCTCCGCCTTCGGCAGGCGGTACAGCCGGCCCTGGGTGACCAGTTCCTCCCGCACGGTGATCTGCGGGTCGACCCCGCCGGACTGGGCGACGTAACCGCTGGCCAGGCGCACCCCGGCCGGATCGGTCGCCAAGTCGTGCCCGGCGACGGCGGCGGCACCGCCGGTGGGTCTCAGGAGGGTGGTGAGCATCCGCAGGGTGGTGGTCTTCCCCGCGCCGTTGGGGCCGAGGAACCCGAGGATCTCGCCCGCGTGGACGGTGAGGTCGATGCCGCGGACGGCGTCGACGGGTCCGGCTTTCGTCCGGAAGGTGCGGGCGAGGCCCGCCGTACTGATGACTGCTGCCATGACCGAAGGAAAACAGACTCCCTCCAATTTTGCAACGTCACCAAAATTGTTGAATCCCCATGAACCTTCGGGCGTCCTACGATGACGGCATGGCAGAGGGGCTCAGGGAGCGGAAGAAGCGCGAGACCAGGCAGCGGATCTCGGACATCGCCACCGGACTGTTCGTGGAGCGCGGCTTCATGGCGGTGACCATGGCGGACGTGGCCGAGGCGGCCGACGTCTCCGTCAACACCGTCTACAACTACTTCCCCGCCAAGGAGGACCTCTTCTTCGACCGCTCCGCCGGCGTGGTCGACCGGCTGGCCCGCTGGGTGCGGGGCCGGGACGCGGGCGAGTCCGCCGCCCGGGCCGTGCTGCGCGAACTGCGCCAGGAGGTCGAGGCCGTCTCGCCGCGGGTCGGCCTGATGGAGGGCTACGACCGCTTCATGCGCGTCATCCAGGAGGCCCCGCCCCTGCGCTCCCGGCTGTGGAGCCTCCAGCAGGAGATCCACGACAATCTGGAGACGGTCCTGCGCGAGGAGACCGGCGCCGACGGCGACGACCCGCTGCCCGACCTGATCGCCGGTCAGATCTGCTGGATCCACCGGACGGTCTTCGAGGTGATCGGCCGCCGCATGGTCGCCGGTCACAAACCGGCCGAAGTGTCGCGAGACGTACTCGTCCTCCTGGGCGACATCGAGGACCTGTTGGGCGAGAAGGTCCTCAACTACGCCGTCCGTGGGCCGTCCTGACCCCTGCCGGTGTGATGTCCGTCAAATGAGACGTGACCCGCGTTACTTACTGGTCACACAGCGGCGTCGGAGCGCTATGGTCCGCCGGAGAGAGGCAGAACCACAGCGCGTTCGAAGGAGTCGGAGTGGCACGGAAGCTCGCCGTCATCGGGGCCGGTCTCATGGGATCGGGCATCGCTCAGGTCGCCGCACAGGCGGGCTGGGACGTCGTCCTGCGGGACGTCACCGACGAGGCACTGAGGCGTGGCACCGACGGCATCAAGGCCTCATACGACAAGTTCGTCGGCAAGGGCAAGCTGGCGGCACAGGACGCCGAGGCCGCCCTGGCCCGCATCACCGCGACCACCGACCTGGACGCCGCCGCCGACGCCGACATCGTCGTCGAGGCCGTCTTCGAGAAGCTGGAGGTCAAGCACGAGATCTTCCGCGCGCTCGACAAGATCGTGCGCGAGGACACCGTGCTCGCCTCCAACACCTCCGCCATCCCGATCACCAAGATCGCGGCGGCCACGGAGCACCCCGAGCGGGTCGTCGGCGTCCACTTCTTCTCGCCGGTGCCGATGATGCAGCTCGTCGAACTCGTCCGCGGCTACAAGACCAGCGACGAAACCCTGGCCACCGCCCGTGAGTTCGCCGAGTCCGTCGGCAAGACCTGCATCGTCGTCAACCGGGACGTCGCCGGCTTCGTCACCACCCGGCTGATCTCCGCCCTCGTCGTGGAGGCGACCAAGCTCTACGAGTCCGGCGTCGCCACCGCCGAGGACATCGACCTCGCCTGCAAGCTGGGCTTCGGTCACGCCATGGGCCCGCTCGCCACCGCCGACCTCACCGGTGTGGACATCCTGCTGCACGCCACGAGCAACATCTACACCGAGTCCCAGGACGAGAAGTTCGCCCCGCCGGAGCTGATGCGCCGGATGGTGGATGCCGGTGACATCGGCCGCAAGAGCGGGCAGGGCTTCTACACGTACTGATTCACCCGCCCACGCACAGCCGCCCGGGAGTATCACTCCCCGGGGTGAATTCGGTATCGGTTCGCTTACAAACAGCAACCGCACCGCCATCCACGCAGTCAGACGTTGCACAGCACCGTCACGAAGTACGCCAACCGCAGCCAACGGGGAGCGCATATGTTCATCAGGGGCGACCACGCCGAGCTGGTCGTCGGGGGCCGCCTCGACGTCCGCAGCGCGGCGGACGCCCGTACGGTCCTGCACTCGGCCGTCGACGACGGAGTCGGCGACCTGGTGCTCGACCTGTCCGAACTGGACTCCTGGGACGCCACCGGACTCGGGGTGATCATGGGCGCCCACCGGCGGGCCGGCCGCTGCGGGCGCCGCCTGGTGCTGCGGGAGGTACCTCCGCAGATGCAGCGCCTGCTGGTGGCCACCCGGCTGCACCGCATCCTCGCCATCGAGGGCGGCATCGGAGTGGAGTCGCTTCCCCGCGTGTGAGGCGCGCACGGGATTGAACCGGTCGACGGGGGACACCCGGACACAGCCGCCGCGGCACTCGTCGGGGGGCAATCCTCACGAGACCGTGACGTCTCGGACCGCACGGCACCCCGCCCTGTCTAAGACACCGGGTGACGGTTTAGGGTTCGGTCGCCCGCTGCCTCGCGACACTCGGCCGAGCGGGCCCGGACCAGAGCGACAGCGCGGTGTGCGACACGGCCGGGAGGGCCGGACACGTGCACGACGCTACTGGGGGGCTTGAACCCATGGACCCGACGAACCCCGGACCCGAGGAGCACGGACCGGCGCACAGCCGCCGCCCGCCCCGGGAATCCCTCACCGCCGACTTCGCCCCGGGCGCACCGGCACCCGCCCGGATGGCCCAACTCGTCACCGGCGACCTCCAGCTGACCGTCAACCCCGTCGACGGCAGTGAGATAGAGCCCTGCCCGCCGGCCGACCGGCCCGGCCGGCCCCGCAAACGCACCGCCGACGAGCGCGCCGGCACCGAACGCGCGGCCCGGCCGCCGGCCCCGCCCGGCCCCGCCGAGCCGCCCCTCTCCCTGCTGGAACGCCAGGACGAACGTGAACGCCTGGTCCGCCTCCTGGCCCGCGGCCGCTCCGTCCGCCTCACCGGCCCGGCCGGCTCCGGCCGCACCGCCCTGCTCGACCTGGTCGCAGAGGACTGCCTGGACCTCGCCCCTGACGGCGTGGTGCGCCTGAACGGCCACCACCGCACGGCCGGCGACCTTCTCCACGACCTGTTCCACGCCGTCCACCACGCCCCGCGCCACCGCCCCGACCAGGACGAACTGCTCGCCTGCATCGCTGAGATCGGCGCGGTCGTCGTCCTGGACGACCTCGAGTTCGGCGGCTCCGCCCTCGACGAACTGCTCGACGCCACCCCCGAGTGCGCGTTCCTGTTCGGCGCCACCCCGGACGTGCCCGCGCCCTCCGCCGAGTCGGACATCGAGGAGGTCTTCCTCACCGGCCTCGACCGCGCCGGCGGCGTGGAGATCCTCGAGCGGGCCGTCGGCCGTGTCCTCACCGAGGAGGAGGCCAACTGGGCCGGCGACCTCTGGTTCGAGTCCGAGGGGCTGCCCCTGCGCTTCGTGCAGGCGGGCGCCCTCCTCCGGCAGCGCGACCAGCTGCGGGCCGCCGCCGGAGCGGTCGACGAGTACGGCGTCTTCGAGGACGTACGGGCCACCGCCGACCCGGAGCCGGACACGGAGCGGGAGCACATACCCCTGCCGTCCCTCGGCGAGGCCGCGGCGCCCGCCCCGCTGCTCGCCTCCCGGCTCGGCACCTCCGCCCGCGCCGCCCTCCGCTTCGCCGTGGCCCTCGGCGGCGAGGTACCGCACCAGGCACACCTGCCCGCCCTGGTCGGTGACACCCACGCGGACGCCGCCCTCGCCGAACTGGCCGCCTGCGGCCTGGTCTCCCCGGCCGGCTCCCGCTACCGCCTCGCGGCCGGCGTACAGGCCCAGCTGGAAGCCGCCGGATACGCCGACGACGCCGCCGAGCGGGTCGTCACCGCCGCCCAGCACTACGCCTGGTGGGCCGGGCACCCCTCGGTCACCCCGGAGCGGGTGTGCGCGGAGGCCGACGCGGTGCTGGCCGCGCTCGCCGCCGTCGTACCCCAGACGTCCCCGCCCGCCGAGGAGGAGGAGAGCACCGCCGTACGGCTCGCCCGCACCGCCGCGCCCGCCTTCGCCGCCGGACTGCACTGGAGCGCCTGGGAACGGGCCCTGCGGTCCGGTGCGGAAGCCTCCCGGATGGCCGGCGAGGTGTCCGAACAAGCCTATTTCCACCACGAACTGGGCATCCTCGCGCTCTGCACCGGACAGTTCGACCGGGCCCGCGCCGAACTGGAGGCCTCCGGCGGGCTCCGCGGCGCCCTCGCCGACAAGCGGGGCGCGGTCGCCGGTCGCCGGGCGCTGGCGCTGCTCGCCGACCGCACGGGCGACGTGCCCGGACCGCCGGCGCCGGAGCCCTCGGAGACGGAGCACGGGGAGCCGGCCTGGCCGCCGTACGGCCCCGTCGGCGCCGCACCGGCCACCCAGCGGCTCGCGCTGCCCGCGCCGCTGCCCGCGCCGCTGCCCGCGCCGCTGCCCGCGCCGCAGCCCGCGCCGCGGGGCGGCCGTCTCAAGCGAGTGGCCCGCCGCAACATGGTCGCGGCCGGCTCCGGCGCACTCCTCGCCGCCGTCCTCGGCACGGTCGTCACCCTCGGCATGACGTCCCCCGACGACACCGGGCGCGACCCGGCCGGCAGGGGCGGTGCCAACCCGTCCGCGAGTCAGGGCGCCGACGACGGCGGGGTCGTCGCGGACCCGGTGGACACCGACGGGAACGGCGGCACCGGCCGCACCGGCTCGGCCGGCGGCCGGCCCACGTCACCGGGTCCCGACGGCACGTACGGCACCGCCGACGACCCCGCGCGGCCGGCGGACACTCCCCGGCCGTCGGAGAGCGCCGAGCCGACCGGCTCCGGCACCCCCTCCGGCACCCCGTCCAAGTCCCCCGGGCCGGGCGGCGGCTCGAGCGCCCCGTCCTCCGGCGGGACGACAGGGGGTACGACCGGCGGTACGACGGGGAGCACGTCCGGTGGCCCCACGGGCGGTACGTCCACGGGAGGCACGCCCACCGGCGGCTCGACCGGCTCGACCGGCACGACCGGCACGACCGGTTCCACCGGCACCGGAGGCTCCACCGGTACGACGGGCACCGACGGCGGTACGAGCAGCGGTGGCTCGACGGACGGGTCCACCGGGGGCGGCACGACGGGCGGCGACGGCGGCGGCACGACGGGCGGCTCCGCCGGGGGGACGCCGAGCAGCGCGTCGGCGCCGGAAAGCGCACCGGAAACGACCGGCACCATGATCTGACGCAGCGCGTTCCGGCGCGGTCGCCGTTACCCCCGCGGGGGTGCCCGGTGGCCCGCCGGTGCGGGCCGGGGCGGGTCAGAAGAGGCGGAGTTTGTCGTCCTCGATGCCGCGCAGGGCGTTGTAGTCCAGGATCTTGCAGTTGATGCCGCGGTCGGTGGCGAGGACGCGGGCCTGGGGCTTGATCTCCTGGGCGGCGAAGACACCGCGGACCGGGGCGAGGTGCGGGTCGCGGTTCAACAGCTCCAGGTACCGCGTGAGTTGCTCCACGCCGTCGATCTCGCCCCGCCGCTTGATCTCGACGGCGACGGTCTGCCCGTCCGCGTCCCGGCAGAGGATGTCCACCGGGCCGATCGCGGTCATGTACTCACGGCGGATGAGCGAATAGCCCTCGCCGAGCGTCTCGATGCGGTCGGCGAGCAGCTCCTGGAGGTGCGCTTCCACGCCGTCCTTGATCAGCCCCGGGTCCACGCCGAGTTCGTGCGAGGAGTCGTGGAGGATCTCCTCCATCGTGATGATCAGTTTCTCGCCCGCCTTGTTGACGACGGTCCACACGCCCTCGTCCTCGCCCTTCCCCTCCTTCAGGGCGCAGGGCGGCGACATCCAGTTGAGCGGCTTGTAGGCCCGGTCGTCGGCGTGGATGGAGACGCTGCCGTCCGCCTTGACCAGGATGAGTCGGGGCGCCGAGGGCAGATGGGCGGTGAGCCGGCCGGCGTAGTCGACCGAGCATCGGGCAATGACGAGACGCATGGTCGGCAACGCTACTCGACACCCGCGGGTGCTCGCGATCCACCCGCCCCGCTCCCTGTGGATCGCCCCCTTTGTCCCTGGAAACTCTTGTTCATCCCTGGCCGATTGTGGGCGCAACGGGACCGCTCCATATACGCATTCTGCTGGTGTGGTCACCGACCGTTGCCTACCGTAGGGAACGGGAGGTCGCGACGCATGCACTGAGCGTGTTCCGGATCGCGAGCTCCCTTACCTGTCCGGCAACCCCTGCTCTTCGGGGGTGCGAGAGGAGAACCCATGTCGCTCGACGTCTCACCGGCCCTACTCGAACAGGCCGAGCGAGGCGAGGTCGACGAAGCAGCATTCGTCGACTGCGTCCGGACCTCCCTGCCCTACGCATGGGAGATGATCAGCTCCCTGGTGGCCCAGCTGAAGGTGGACGGTGGCTCCTTCGCCGACAACCAGACGCCTCCGCCGGACGAGCGGGCACGCGGTCAGCTGCTGCGTGCGCTCGCGAGTGACGCCATACGCGGCGCGCTCCAGCGGCACTTCGGTGTGCGGCTGGCCTTCCAGAACTGCCACCGGGTGGCGGTGTTCCCGCTGGACGCCTCGGTGGACGAGACGTTGGCCCGCTTCACGTCGGTACGCAGCCAGTTGCTGAACCAGTCGCCGGAGTTCCGGGACTGCTGACGCACGACTCCGGTACGGCCGCGCCGGTGAGCCGTCCGCTTGCCGCTCCACCCGCGGGAGCACCCTTTCCGTCCCGGGGCGGCAAGCCCCCCAAGGTGGCCCGGCGCGTGCGAAGCGGCTCAGCGCACCTGGGGCAGCACCTCGGCACCGAGGCGCCGCAGGTTCTCCTCCGTGGCCGCGAGATCGCCGGAACCCTCCGTCAGGAGGGCGAAGCGGGAGATGCCGGTGCGTTCCGAGGTGGCCGCGAGCCGGTCGGCGGCGAGCCGGGGGGTGCCGACCGGGTGCAGCCCGCAGAGCAGTTCGGTGTAGGCGTGCGGGTCGCGCATCGCGCGCGCCCGTCCGTCCACCGTCACGTGCGCCTGGAGGCCCTGTCTCAGCCAGTCCGGCATCGCCTTCGTCAGGGTCTCCACCGCGTCCGTGCGCCGGTCGGCGAGCTGGCAGACGCCGGCCGACACATGGGCGGCGCCCGCGATCTCCTCGCCCGGCCGTCCGGCCGCGCGGGCGCAGCGCTGCCACAGGGCGACCATCTCGGCCTTCTCCTCGTCGCCGATGTGCATGCCGAGGAGCATCGGCAGCCCGCGCTCGGCGGCCAGCCGTACGCTCCCCGGTGAGGTGCAGGCGAGGACGACCTCGGGGCCGGGGGTGTCCGTCAGGGCCTCGCAGGGGCGGGGGACGACCGGCACCTCGCGGAAGGAGAACCGTGCGCCCGAGGCCCCGACCGACGGCTCGGCCAGCCAGCGCAGCAGCAGATCGAGGGACTCCGGGAACCCGTGTTCGTACGCCTGGAGACCCGTGCCGAACACCTCCAGGTCCACCCAGGGGCCGCCGCGTCCGACGCCGAGCGTGAACCGTCCGCCGCTCGTCAGGTGCAGCAGTGCCGTCTGTTCGCCGAGGGCGACGGGGTGGGCGGTGGGCAGTACGCTGACCGCCGTGCCGACCTGGATGCGGTGGGTGCGGCCGAGCAGCAGCGCGGCCAGGGTGACGGCGGACGGGCATGTGCCGTAGGGCACGAAGTGGTGCTCGGCCAGCCAGACCGCGTCCAGCCCGGCCTGCTCGGCGACCTCCGCGGAACGGACCGCCCGGTGCAGGGCCTCCCCGGGGCCCTGGCCCGGGAACTGGGCCGCCAGCACAAAACTTCCTACGCGCATCGCATTTCCTGCTTCCTTGGCTCCGACCCGGAGCTCCCCCGCCCGGCACAACCATCTGACACGTGCCCAGGACACGGCCTCGCGGAGAGATTTGCCGATTGTCTTGAGAATGGGTGGCCTCGGAGGGGGACTTGTACGGGTTGGTTCCCTACGCGTACCCGGCCCGGCGGCGCGTAGGCTGGAGGCGGCCCGTGCTTCCTGTATAGCCCCGAGAGGTGTCCTGTGTCTCCGCGTCGTAACCGACCGAACGCAGCCGGATCACCGGGCCGGAGCGCCGAGGAGGACCGCGCCGGCCGGTACGGCGGCTGGCAGTCCACCGAGGACTGGCAGGGCGAGCAGTGGAGCGTGCGGCATGTCGCCGGGGCGAGCGCGCAAGGCAAGACGTACCGCTGCCCGGGTTGTGACCAGCTGATCCCCTCCGCGGTACCGCATGTGGTGGCCTGGCCGGAGTACTCGGGCGTCGACGAACGCCGGCACTGGCACAAGGCGTGCTGGAACGCGAAGGACCGCCGCACCACGCGGGTGCAGCGGTCCCGTAACGCACCGAGGTTCTAGGCCGGGGCGCCGGCCGGGGATCTCGGACCCCCGAGTCCCGGACCCCTCGATCTCGGATACCGGCGGCTCACACGTCCCGGCTCCGCAGCAGCGCGTACGCGCCCGCGTACAGCACCGCGGTCAGGCCCAGCATGATCCACAGCGGGTCCCAGCCCGAGGGGCCGGAGTCGGTCAGGGAGTTGGCGTAGAAGACGCTCAGCTGGTTCGGGATCGAGTACTCGAAGAGCCACTCGCGCACCTTGCTGAGGGACTCCGTCGCCATGAACAGCGCGAGCACCAGCGGCGCGAGCAGCACGCCGAGCATCAGGGTGACGGCGCCCGCGGAGTGCCGGATGACCGAGCCGACGAGCAGCGAGAACAGCCCCAGCAGAGCGATGTAGAGGCTGATGCCGACGGTGGCCTTGAACCACTCGCCGCCGGAGGGGGACCGGGCGCCGGTGTCCGCCAGCATGGACGCCTGGACCATGGCCACGAAGCCGGACGACACCAGGGTGACGACGAACGCGACCGTGAAGAACACGATCGACTTGGCGGCGAGCACCCGGGCCCGGCTGGGGCAGGCGGTCATCGTCGTACGGATCATGCCGGTGCCGTACTCGGAGGCCGTGGTCAGCACGCCGAGCGTCATGATGCAGATGCTGCCGAGGAGCAGGCCGAAGAAGCCGAAGGACAACGGGTTCTCACCGGACATGCTCGAGGAGTCGGAGTGGGCGTCGACCAGGGCGCCGGCCAGCAGACCGACACCGAGGACGAGCAGCACGAAGACGCCGAGCGTCCACATGGTCGACCGCACCGACCTGATCTTCGTCCACTCGGAGGCCAGCGCGTGCCCGAGGTGGGTGCGCACGACCGGGATGGGCGAGGTGTAGCCGGGGTACGGCCCACCGGGCGCCGCCTGCCAGTGGGGCGCGGCGGCGGGGGCCTGTGGCATCGGGGGCTGCGGGGTGCTCATCGGGCGTCCTCGGGCTGGGTCGGGTCGGCGGTGACGGAGGCGGCCGGCGCGGCGGCGGGGGCCGCCTCCGCGGCCGGGGCCTGCGGGGTGGCCGGGGCGGCATCGGCGGGGGCCTGCCGGGGCGCGGGCGAGCCGGCCGGGGTCTGCGGGGCCGCCGGAGCCGGGACCGGCGCGGACGGCTGCGCCTGCGCCGCCTGCGGGGCCTGGGCGGGCTGCTGGGCGTAGGGGTTCGCGGTGCCCGGGCCCGGAGCGCCGTACGCGCCCGCCGACGCGCCGCCGTACGGTGCCTGCGCGAACGGCTGGCCGCCCTGCTGGGGCGGCGGCGGGGCGTACCAGCCGGGCTGGCCCTGGCCGGGGACCGGCATGGGCGGCTGGGCGCCGGGCGGCAGCGGCTGCTGGAGGCCCGCCTTCTGGTCGATGGTGGAGCGGTAGTCCACCGCGCCCTGCGTCATCCGCATGTACGCCTCCTCCAGCGAGGCCTGGTGCGGCGACAGCTCCCACAGCCGTACGTCCGTCTCGTGGGCCAGGTCGCTGATGCGGGGCAGCGGCAGCCCGGTGACGCGCAGCGCGCCGTCCTGCTCGGGCATGACGTGCCCGCCCGCCTCGGTGAGCGCGGAGGTCAGCTTCTCGCGCAACTGGGGGTCCGTGTCAGGGGTGCGTACGCGCGCGAAGTCGGCGGAATTGGCCGAGATGAAGTCCCGCACGCTCATGTCGGCGAGCAGCTGTCCGCGCCCGATGACGATGAGGTGATCGGCGGTCAGCGCCATCTCGCTCATCAGATGGGAGGAGACGAAGACCGTACGGCCCTCGGCGGCGAGCGCTCTCATCAGGTTGCGCACCCAGAGGATGCCCTCGGGGTCGAGGCCGTTGACCGGCTCGTCGAAGAGCAGCACCTGGGGGTCGCCGAGCAGTGCGGCGGCGATGCCGAGGCGCTGGCCCATGCCGAGCGAGAAGCCCTTGGAGCGCCGCTTGGCCACGTCCTGGAGGCCGACGACCCCGAGCACCTCGTCCACCCGGCGGGCCGGGATGCCCGACAGCTGGGCGAGGCTCAGCAGGTGGTTGCGGGCGCTGCGGCCACCGTGTACGGCCTTGGCGTCGAGCAGCGCGCCGACCTGCCGGGGGGCGTTGGGCAGCCTGCGGTAGGGATGGCCGCCGATCGTCACCGACCCGGACGTGGGGTTGTCCAGACCGAGGATCATCCGCATCGTCGTGGACTTGCCCGAGCCGTTGGGGCCGAGGAAGCCGGTGACGGCGCCGGGCCGCACCTGGAAGGAAAGGTTGTACACGGCGGTCTTGTCGCCGTAGCGCTTGGTCAGGCCGACAGCCTCGATCATGCTCCGCACCCATCAAAGGTTCAGGACAGCGGGGCACACGCCCCCG
Organism: Streptomyces sp. Y20; assembly: GCF_043195475.1. NCBI lineage: Bacteria > Bacillati > Actinomycetota > Actinomycetes > Kitasatosporales > Streptomycetaceae > Streptomyces > Streptomyces sp. Y20. Next base: position 250,984 of record NZ_JBIDDP010000007.1, on the reverse strand, counting down.
TAAGGGTTAGGAGGATATCGGGGCGCTGACGGTTCCGCTCAAGAGCGGGTAAAGCCGGGACGTCACGCCGGGTGCCTGTGCGTCCACCGGGAGTCCCGGCGGCCGGGGGGCGGCGCGGGGACGGAGGGGACGCGGAAGCCGTCCCCGAGTTCCGTCAGGCGGGACGGCGGATGCGGACGGGGCCGCGGGCGCGGGCGGGGTCGACGGGTGTGCCGTGCTGGGTGATCTCCACCTCTCCCCGGGCGGCGAGCCGGGCCGCGGCGCGGCGGACGGGCTCCATCAGCTCCCGCCATCCCTCGTCCGCGCGCGGGTGGACCGCGCGGGCCACGTCCGAGGGACATACGGACGCCCCCGGGGCCCTGCGGTCGAGGAGGCCGAGGACGGCGTCCTCGAGGTCGCGGTCACTGACCGCCATACCGCCGCCCCCTTCCGCGAGACCCGGTTCACATGCTCCAGGCTACGCGCGCGACGGCGCGTGGGAGGGCGAAAGGGGCGGTGGGATGGTCCCCACCGCCCCTCACGACCTCACTGTGCCGTACGGCACCCGGGACTCAACGGGACTGCTGCGCCGGCACACCCCGGGAGACCGGCTCGTCGTCGGTGGACGTGCCGGCCGCGGCCACCGCGGCGCCGGTCAGCGTGGCGAGCATCTCGCGGACGTTCGTCAGCTGGGCGTTGATGCTGTCGCGGCGGTTGGTGAGCGCCGCCAGCTCCCGCTCGGACTCCGAACGGATGCGGTCGGCCTTGGCGTTGGCGTCGGCCACGATGTCCTCGGCCTGGCGCTGGGCCGTCTCCACCGTCTGGCGGGCGCGGCGCTCGGCGTCGGTGCGCAGCTTCTCCGCCTCCAGGCGGAGCTGCTCGGCGCGGTGCTCGATCTCGGCGAGGCGCTTCTCGGCCTTCTGCTGACGGGAGGCCAGATCGCGCTCGGACTGCTCGCGGCGCTTGGCCAGGTTCGTCTCGAAGTCGGCGGCGGCCTGCGCGGCCTTGGCGCGGGTCTCCTCGAAGAGGGCGTCCGCCTCCTCCCGCTTGGACTGCGCGTCCTTCTGCGCGTCGGAACGCAGCTGGGAGGCGTCGGACTTGGCCTTCTCGACGATCCGGACGCCCTCGTCCTCGGCCTTGGCCTTGCGCTCGGAGGCGTAGGACTCGGCGTCGTTGCGGACCTGCTGGGCCGCCGACTCGGCGAGGTCGCGGTGCTGCTCGGCCGCGCGCCGGGCCTCCTCACGCAGCTCCTTGGCCTCTTCCTCGGCCAGGCGCAGGATCTTCTCGACCCGCGCGCCGAGACCCGCGTACGACGGCTCCGCGTCGCTGACCTGGGCCTGGGCGTTCTGCGTTTCGAGGTGGAGCTCCTCGATGCGCTTCTCCAGGGCGGTGATACGGGAGAGAGCGCTGTCACGGTCGGAGACGAGCTTGGAGATACGTTCGTCCACCTGAGCGCGGTCGTACCCACGCCGCACAAGCTCGAAGCCGTAGGGGGAAGTGTCGCTCATGGGGTTCCTGTCGAATGAGACCGGTGAGGTGATAAGGGGAATCCTAGGGGCCGAAGCGGTGTGTCATCGAGCGGATACGGTTTTGATCTGGAGAATGGCACCACTTTCGGGTGGCTGACCGGCGTACGGCCGGCCCGGGACCCGGGCAAAGCCGTTGGAAGACACCGGAATCCACCCTTCCCGCTAGCCGTCCGACGACTTGCCACCCGATCGGGGGGCACCCACGGTGGCGCCCGCCTTGACTCCGCCGTCCTTGCCGGCCACCGGGGCCTCGAAGGCCTCCAGCGCCTCCAGGACGTCCTGGACGCGGGAGATCTCGGTGTTGATGTCCTCGCGCCGGCGCACCAGGATCTCCAGCTCGCGCTTTCCCTCTTCCACCGTGCGCCGGGCCTCGCGGATCGCCTCCGCCTTCAGCTCCTCGGCCTCCTTGATGAGGCTGGCCTTCTTCTGCTCGGCCTCCTTGAGCAGCCCCTCCGCCTTCCTGACCGCGGCGATGCGCACCTTGCCCGCCTCGGAATCCGCGTCCGACACCAGCTGCTTGGCCTTCGCCTCGGCCTTCGCCAGCTGCTCCTCGGCGGCCTTGATGAGCGCGTCGCAGCGGTCGCCGGTCGACTTCATCGTCTCGGCGGCCTCGCGCCGGGCCCGCTCGTGCAGCTCCTCGATCTCGGTGGTGACGCGGTCGCGCAGCTCCTCCGCGCGCTCCCTGATCGCGGTGGCGTCCCGGCGGGCGCCGACCAGCAGCTCGTCCGCGTCCGTACGGGCCTTCTCCACCAGCGAGTTGCCCTCGACGGTCGCCGTGGAGACGATCCGCTCGGCCTCGCTGCGGGCCGCCCCGACCATCGTGTCGGCCTGCGACTCGGCGTCCGTGGTCGCCTTCAGCGCCTGCTGCTGCGCCTCGGTGAGCAGCTTGTCGGCCTCGGCCGCGGTCTCCGTGATGAGCGTGTCGACCTGCTCCGCCGCCTCCGAACGCCGCTTGTTGGCCTCCTTGCGGGCCTCGTCCAGGGTCCGTTCGGACTCCTGGCGCGCGGAGTTGACGAGCCGTTCGGCCTCGGTCTCCGCGTCCGCCCTGAGCCGCTCGGCCTCCGCCCGCAGCCGCTCGGCGTGCGCCTGCGCGGAACCGACGGTCTCGGCGGCCTCGGCGCGCAGCCGCTCGGCGTCGCCGGTGGCGTCCCCGACGAGCTGCTCGGCGCCCGCGACGGCCTCGGACCGGACCCGGTCGGCCTCGGCGAGGGCCTCGGCGCGCAGCCGCTCCGCCTCCGTGAGCGCCTCCGCGCGCACCCGCTCCGCCTCGGCTGCCGTCTCGGTGCGGAGCCGCTCGGCCTCGGTCAGCGCCTCGGTGCGCACCCGGTCGGCCTCGGCGGCCGTCTCGGTCTGGAGCCGTTCGGCCTCGCTGCGGACCTCGGTGATGAGCGTGTCCGCCTGGGTGGCCGCGTCCGAACGGATGCGGTTGGCGTCCTCGCGGGCGTCCGCCCGGGTACGGGCCGCCGCCTGGTCGGCCTCGGCCAGGGCGTCCGACGCCTCGGTGCGCGCCCGCTGGGCGTACTCGCCCGCGTCCGAGCGCAGCCGCTCGGCCTCCGCGATCGCCTCCGCGACCGTCCGCTCGGCCAGCGCCTTCGCGGCCTGGGTCTCCTCGTGCGCCTCGCGCCGCACCCGGGAGGCGTCCTCGCCGGCCCGCTCCCGCTCGGCGTAGGCGTCGGCGCGGACCCGGTCCGCCTCCTCCTCGGCCTCCCGCTTCGTACGGTCCGCCACGTGCTCGGCGGCCGAACGCAGCCCGGCGATCTCCTCCTGCGCCTGCTCGTGCAGCCCGGCGACGGAGTCCCGTACCTGCTGGGCGTGCTGTTCGGCGGCGGTGACCATCTCGGTGGCGCGCCGGTCGGCCTCCTCGACCAGCCGGATCGCCTCCGCCTGGGCCTCCTCGACCCGCGTGCGCGCCGACGCGAGCAGCTCCTCGCTCTGCTCGCGGGCCCGCTGCCGCTCCTGGCCGGCCTCCTCGCGGGCCGCGCCGAGGAGCTCCTCGGCCTCGCGGCGGCGCCGGGCGGCCTCCTCCTGGGCGGCGGCCAGCGTCTCGGACGCCTCGGTGCCGAGCCGCTCGGCGGCGGCCTGCGCCTCCGCGCGCACCCGGTCGGCGGTGTCCTGGGCCTCCACCTTCAGCCGCTCGGCCTCGGCGGCGGCCTCGGAACGCAGCCGAACGGCGATGGCCTCGCCCTCGGCGCGGGAGGCGGACGCGTCGGACGCGGCCTCGTCGCGCAGCCGGTCCGCCTCCGCCTCGGCCTGCTGCCGCAGCGTACGGATCCGCTCGGCGGACTCCGTACGCAGGCGCTCGGCCTCCTCGGCGGCCTCCCGGCGGATCCGGGCGGCCTCCTCGCGGGCGTCGGCCAGCGCCGTCTCGGCCGACGCCAGCCGCTCCTGCGCCTCCGTCTGGAGGCGGCCCAGCTCCTCGGCGGCCTCGGTACGGCGGGCCTCCAGGGCCTTCTCGGTCTCCTCGCGCAGCTCGCGGGCGGCCTTCTCGGCGTCCGCGCCGACCGTCTCGGCCTGCTCGGCGGCCTCGGCGCGCAGCCGCTCGGCCTCCTTGCGGGCACGCTCCAGCGTCTCCTCGGCCTGCCGGCGCAGTGCCGTGGCACGCTCGATGGCCTCGGTGCGGACCTTCTCGCTGTCCGCGGTCGCGGACTGCCGCAGCTCGTCGGCGTCCGCCTTGGCCTTGGCCAGCAGTTCCTCGGCGGTCCTGGCCGCCTCCTCGATCTGCGTGACCGCCTCGCGGCGGGCCTCGGCGCGGATCGACTCGCCCTCGGTCACCGCGTCGGCGCGCAGCTGCTCGGCCTCGCCGCGCAGCCGGCGGGCCTCCTCCTGGAGACCGACCGTCTTGGCGCGGTACTCCTTGGTGTCGTCCTTCGCCGCGCCCTTGAGCTGCTCGGCGATGTCGTGCGCCTCGGCGCGCAGCCGGTCCGCCTCGGCCTCGGCCTCGCCGCGGATCCGCTCGGCCTCCTCGGCGGCGGCCCTGGTGGTCCTCCGGGCGTCCTCCGAGGCCTTGTTCAGGACGTCCTCGGCGGTCCTGGCCGCCTTGGACAGCTGGGTGGCGGTCTCCTCGGCGGTGATCGAGCGGGCCTTCTCGGCGGCCTCGGCGACGAGCTTCTCGGCCTCGGCCCGCGCGTCGGCGACCAGCTGCTCGGCCTCGGACCGGGTGTGCTCGGCCTCCTTGGTGGCCTCCTCGACCAGCCGGGCGACCTGCTCCTTCGCGGTGCGCGTACGCGTCTCGTTGGCGGCCTCGGCGCTCGCCAGGGCCTTGGCGGCGGCCTCCTTCGCCTCCGTGACCACCTTGTCGGCCTCGGTCTGCGCCTTGCGCAGCGCCTCCTCGGCCGCCGTCATCCGCTCCTCGGCGGCCCGGCTCAGCTCGGCGGCCTGCCGGCGGGCGCTGTCCGACTCGGTGACCGTGGCGGTGCGCAGCTGCTCGGCGTGCTCGGTGGCCTCCTGGGCCTGGGTGGAGGCGGCGTTCAGCAGCCGCTCGGCGTCCGCGCGGGCGCGGCGCAGGATCTGCTCGGCCTCCGCCCGGGCGCTCTCGGCGTCGCTCTGGAGCCGCTCCCGGGCCTCCCGGGTCAGCCGTTCGGCCTCCGCGCGGGCGCTCGCCATGGCCTGCTCGGCCTCCGCGCGGGACTCGTCGAGCAGCCGGCGGGCCTGCGCCTCGGTCCGGGCCCGCAACTGCTCGGCCCAGGCCACGTTCTCGTTGACGTGCGACTCGACGGTGGCCCTGCGTTCGGCCAGCTCCTGGTCGAGCTGCTGGCGCCGGGTCACCGCCTCCTGGTGCAGCTCGGCCTGGAGCCGGGCGGCCTGCTCGGCGTGCTCCTGGAGGATGCGCTGGGTCTGCGCGCGGGCCTGGCTCAGCTCCCGCTCGGCGTCCTGGCGCAGCTGCTCGGCCTGCATCTGGGCATTGCGGAGCAACTGCTCGGCCTGGTAGCCGAGGTCGCCCGTGTCGTAGGCGGGCCGGGTCATGAGGGTGCGGCGCGCCTCATGCAGCTTGGCGCGCAGCACCTCGACCTGGTAGCCGAGGTCCTCGGCGTGCTGGATCGCCTTTTCCCGCTCGGTCCTCAGCCGCTTCATCTCGGCCTCGAACCGAGAGAGGTGGTCGACGTCAGCCGCCGGCTCTCGCTCCTGGCTCTCGTAGCCCCGCACTGCGCGGTCCCATCCGTCCCCTGGTCAGCTTCTGCAACGAGCCCCGTCCATCGGCCGGACGGGACCCCCGGGGAATGGTGTCAGATCAACGGCGGAGCACGGGCTGCCGCCCCGACGCTCGTCCCCCGAAACCCGGACCCCGGCATGCGGTCGCCCCCGGGTGCGGGGACGACCGCCCCCAACCCTACCGGCCCTTATGTACGGGGGTCAGTGCTCGGGCGACTCAACAGGGGCCGAAGTGACCAGTTCTGTCAGGACACCGTGGCAGTCCTTGGGGTGCAGGAAGGTGATCCGGGACCCCATGGAGCCGCGTCGTGGCTCCTCGTACAGCACGCGTACGCCCTTGCCGCGGATGTCGGCGGCGTCGCCGTCCACATCCGCCGTACCGAAAGCGATGTGGTGGACGCCCTCCCCGTTCTTGGCGAGCCACTTGCCGACCGCGGAGTCCTCGCGGGTCGGCTCCAGCAGCTGGAGGTAGGAGGCGCCGCCGTCGGACGTCTCGTTGATCTTGAGCATGGCCTCGCGCACGCCCTGCTCCTCGTTGACCTCGGTGTGGAACACCTCGAAGCCGTACGTGGCCCGGTAGAACTCGACAGTCGTGTCGAGGTCGTGGCAGGCGATCCCGATGTGGTCGATTCGCGTCAGCATGGATTCAGTGCAGCGCTCCCGGGGTGGTTACGCAACGTGCGCGCGATCACACCGACAGGCCGGTGACGGCGTGCTCACCGGCTCAGTACATTCGAAGTAAACCCTCGTTCACTCCTCGGCTGCTCGTCAGCTGGAAGGGGATCGCACCTCATGTCTTCTGGAACGACCAGCTCGGTGATCGTCGCGGGCGCACGTACGCCCATGGGGCGGCTGCTGGGCTCGCTGAAGTCCTTCTCCGGAGCCGACCTGGGCGGCTTCGCGATCAAGGCCGCCCTCGACCGTGCGGGGATCGGCGGCGACCAGGTGCAGTACGTGATCATGGGCCAGGTGCTGCAGGCCGGCGCGGGCCAGATCCCGGCCCGCCAGGCGGCGGTCAAGGCCGGCATCCCGATGAACGTCCCGGCGCTCACCATCAACAAGGTGTGCCTGTCCGGTCTCGACGCGATCGCGCTGGCCGACCAGCTGATCCGCGCCGGGGAGTTCGACATCGTGGTCGCCGGCGGCCAGGAGTCCATGACCAACGCCCCGCACCTGCTGCCGAACTCCCGCGAGGGCTTCAAGTACGGCGCCGTCGAGATGCTCGACGCGATGGCCCACGACGGTCTGACCGACTCCTTCGAGGGAATCGCCATGGGCGAGTCCACCGAGAAGCACAACACCCGGCTCGGCATCGGCCGCGCCGAACAGGACGAGATCGCCGCCCTGTCCCACCAGCGGGCCGCCGCCGCGCAGAAGAACGGCCTGTACGAGGCCGAGATCACACCGGTGGAGATCCCGCAGCGCAAGGGCGACCCGGTGCTGTTCAGCAAGGACGAGGGCATCCGCGGCGACACCACCGCGGAGTCCCTGGGCAGGCTGCGTCCGGCCTTCGCCAAGGACGGCACCATCACCGCCGGTTCCGCCTCGCAGATCTCCGACGGTGCGGCGGCCGTGGTCGTGATGAGCAAGGCCAAGGCCCAGGAGCTGGGCCTGACGTGGCTCGCCGAGATCGGCGCCCACGGCAACGTGGCCGGCCCGGACAACTCCCTGCAGTCCCAGCCGTCCAACGCCATCCGGCACGCCCTGAAGAAGGAGGGCCTGGACGTCTCCGACCTCGACCTCATCGAGATCAACGAGGCCTTCGCCGCGGTCGCCGTGCAGTCAATGAAGGACCTCGGCGTTTCCACGGAAAAGGTGAACGTCAACGGCGGCGCCATCGCGCTCGGTCACCCGATCGGCATGTCGGGCGCCCGTCTCGTGCTCCACTTGGCGCTGGAGCTGAAGCGCCGCGGCGGCGGCGTCGGCGCGGCGGCGCTGTGCGGCGGCGGCGGCCAGGGTGACGCGCTGATCGTGCGGGTACCGAGGGCCTGAGGTCCCGTAGGGCCGTGATCCGGTACGTCGGTGAAGTGAACGGAGCTGTGATGCAGGACGTCGCCACGCTGGTCGCCCAGGCGAGAGAGGGCCGGCCGCGGGCCGTGGCCCGGCTGATCTCGCTGGTGGAGGGGGCGTCCCCGCAGCTCAGGGAGGTCATGGCGGCCCTGGCGCCGCTGACCGGCAACGCCTATGTGGTGGGCCTGACGGGCTCACCGGGCGTCGGAAAGTCGACCTCCACCTCCGCGCTCGTCACCGCGTACCGCAAGCAGGGCAGGCGGGTCGGCGTCCTGGCCGTCGACCCGTCCTCGCCGTTCTCCGGCGGCGCGCTGCTCGGCGACCGGGTCCGCATGTCGGAGCACGCCTCCGACCCCGGCGTCTACATCCGCTCGATGGCGACCCGCGGCCATCTCGGCGGCCTGGCCTGGGCGGCGCCCCAGGCCATCCGGGTGCTGGACGCGGCGGGCTGCGACGTGGTCCTGGTCGAGACGGTCGGCGTCGGCCAGTCGGAGGTCGAGATCGCCTCCCAGGCGGACACCTCCGTCGTGCTGCTGGCGCCCGGCATGGGCGACGGCATCCAGGCGGCGAAGGCCGGCATCCTGGAGATCGGCGACGTGTACGTCGTCAACAAGGCCGACCGGGACGGCGCCGACGCCACCGCCCGCGAGCTCAACCACATGCTGGGCCTCGGCGAGTCCCGTGGCCCCGGCGACTGGCGCCCGCCGATCGTCAAGACGGTCGCGGCCCGCGCCGAGGGCGTCGACGAGGTCGTGCAGGCCCTGGAGAAGCACCGGGCGTGGATGGAGGAACGCGGTGTCCTCGGCGAGCGCCGCCGGGCCCGCGCGGCCCACGAGGTGGAGACCATCGCCGTCACGGCACTGCGGGAACGCATCGGCGACCTGCACGGCGACCGCCGCCTCAGTGCCCTCGCCGAGCGGATCGTCACCGGCGAACTGGACCCGTACCGGGCCGCGGACGAGCTGGTCGCGGGCCTGACGCAGGGCTGAGCCCTGCCGCTCCTGCCCCCGTACCGCTAGCCTGCTCCCCATGTCGTTCCTCTTCCTGGCGTAGAGCGCACCGGATGCGCGGTGACCGGCCACCGGTCACCGCCCCTTCGGTGTCCCCTCTTCCGCCTCTCCCAGAGGAACGTCAGCGTGTCCACGCACCCCCCGCGGCCCTCGTACGCCGCCGTCCTGCGCGTCCCCCATGCGCGCCGCGCCTTCACCGCCGCCCTGACCGCCCGCCTGTCCTACGGCACGGTCGGCCTGGCGCTCCTGCTGTCCGTCACCCGGGCCACCGGGTCCTACGCCGTCTCCGGCGCCGTGCTCTCCCTGTTCGGCGTCACGACCGTCTTCGTCATGCCGCTGCGGGCCGCGCTGATCGACCGCCACGGCCCGCGCCGGGCCCTGCTGCCCATGTCGGCGCTCTACTCCGCCCTGCTGTGCGTCCTCGCGGTCCTCACCTGGCGGCCCGGCGCACCGGCGTCCCTCATCGCCGTCTCCGTGGCCCTGGCGGGTGCGTGCGCGCCCCCGCTCGGTCCGACCATGCGCGCGCTGTGGTCCGGGCTGGTCGAGGACCGGGACCTGTTGCGGCGGGCCTACAGCCTCGACGGAGTGGCCGAGGAACTGCTGTTCGTCTCCGGCCCGGCACTGGTCGGCGTCCTCGTGGGCTTCGCCCCGCCGGCCGCCGGCATTCTGCTCAGCGCGGTGCTGAACGTGGCCGGCACCTGCGTCTTCGTCAGGTCCCCGGCCCTGCCGGGCCCACGTCCCGCTCCCGGCCGGCGCCGGCGTGGGGGTCTGCGCCAGGTGCGGCCCCCGGTCGTCGTCGCCCTGGGCACGGGTCTGTCCCTGAGCGCAGTGGAACTGCTGGTGATGGCCTTCGCCACGGAACGCTCGTACGACAGCGCACTCGTCCCCTGGGTGCTGGGCGCGCTCTCCGCGGGAAGCGCGCTGGGCGGACTGGCCCACGGGGCGGTGCGGTGGCGCGTGTCCACCCGTGCCCGCATGTGCCTGTTCGCGGCGGGCCTCGGCCTGGTGCTCGTCCCGGCCGGTTCGGCGCCGGGCCTGTGGACACTCACCGGGGCCATGTTCGTCGCGGGCGCGTTCGTCGCCCCGGCCCTGACGACGGCGTACCTCCTGGCCGACGAGTCGGCCCCCGAGGGCGCCCGCACCCAGGCCGGGGCATGGGTGAACATGGGTGTCAACGCCGGCAGTTCGGCGGGGGCGCTGGTGGCCGGACTGCTGGCCGGCCGGCTGTCCTCGCCAGTGTGCTTCGCCCTGGCGGGCGGCATCGCCCTCCTGTCCGCCCTGGCCGCGACCGGCCGCGCCACCTGGGCGGCGGGAGCGGGCGCGGACTGCGCGAAGGAGAGCCCGGTGGAGGAGAGCCCGGTAGGGGCGTAGACCGGTTCGGCCGGGACGCATCCGGCTGAGGCGGGTTCCACGGAAGCGGAACCCGTGGAAGCGTGCTGCGCAGGGGCGCCTCCGGCACGAGCGAGCCACGCGAAGGCGTCTACGGCGGGCGCGGGATCGGCGGGGCCGGGGTCAGCGCAGGCGCGTCCGGCCGGAACGGGATCGGCGGCAGCGGGTCCGGTGGAGTGAGCCGCACGGATACGCGTCCGGGGGAAGCGGGATCAGCGGGTGCGCCCGCGCCATCCGCGGGTGCGGCGGGAGCGGGTGCGACGGCACCGCGATAGGAACGGGCCGCGCGCCCCACCCTCTGCCCTGCTGTGCCCCCCTGAGTTCCCCGGGAGACTCAGGGGCGTCCCCGCTGCCCTCTCAGGTGCTCGGCGATCGGCCGGAGCGCCTTGTCCAGGTCGATCAGGGCATCCTGGGACAGCAGATCGATGAAGTGCCGCCGTACGGACGACACATGGTGCGGTGCGACCTTCTGCATCGTCTCCATGCCGTGCTCGGTCAGCACGGCGTACAGTCCCCGCCGGTCGGACTCGCAGTTCTCCCGGCGCACCAGATTCGCGTTCTCCATCCGCGTGATCTGGTGCGAGAGCCGGCTCTTGGACTGGAGGGTCGCGGAGGCGAGGTCGCTCATCCGCATCCGTACGTCTTCGGACTCGGACAGGTTCACGAGGATCTCGTAGTCGTTCATTGTCAGGCCGAACGGTTGGAGATCCTTCTCGAGCTGGTACGTCAACAGCCTGTTGACCTCCAGGTGGGTGCGCCAGGCGCACTGCTCCGCATCGGTCAGCCAGCGCGTGGCCGTCTCGGTCTCCATGAATGAAGTCTACCTAAGAAGTTGAATGGCGAACTAATTCCGGTGGTGTGACTGTGCGCACGCGTTCGATGTCACACTCCGCAGACTACCGCTCACAGCCCGAAGCGACGCTGGAGGTCTCCGAGCTGTCCGGGAAGGCGCGGTGCGACCGACGGTTGCGGACCGTGTCCGGACGGTGCCGCTGCGCCACCTCCGGGGACCCCCGGATCGGGCGGAACCGATCCCGTGGCCGCCTCCGCCATGAGGGTCTCCGTCGACTGCAGCAACACGGTCCCCGCGCCGGCGAACTCGAACTGGTGCTCCTCGCCGGAGACCCCGCCGAAGCCCGTCATCGCACGTAGACCGCCCAGTACGCCCGTCAGGTAGCCGTGGTCGTAGTGATGGCACGGAGACGGGCAGTCGGCCCACCCGACGAGCGCCTGAGGGTCGACCCGGATCGGAGGTTCCATGAACACCACCGGCCCGTTAGATGCGGCCACGAACTTGCCGGTTCCGATAAGGGTCAGAAAACCCGGCACGATCGATTGTTTGAGCGCGAGACTTGGCTGAAAAGCAAGCAGATTGCCCGCGCGAATGGTCAAGTTCCCGTCGTCCAGGTCGAAGGAGTTGACGTCGAAGGCCCGGTCGGCCAGCAGCATCTTCCCCGAGCCCGCCGCCACGACCCAGTCGCTCGCGTGCAGTGGCGAATGAAACGACGTACGGACAAGCCGGTCGAGTCGCCCGTGCCCGATGCCGTCGAACTCGATCGCCCCGTAGTAGGCGATCATCTTCCCCTTCTGGAGGAACCACCGGCCGCTCCTCAGCTCGACACAGAAGGTGTACGCGTTCACGTTGTCGTCGGCGGGCAGCGTCATCGGGTCGTACACGACCGGTCCGCCGCCCGCCATCGCGTGGGTGCTCACAGCTTCTCCTCCGACGCCTGGACGTAGACCGTGCCGCTGCCGCTCAGCTCCAGCTGGAAGGCCTCACCGGAACCACGGCCCACCATGTCGCGCCAGCCGAGCGCGGTGGACAGTCTGTTGCGGACCTCGCCGTGGTGGGCGACGTAGGCCTGCGGGTCCACATGGACCGGGTGCCCGGGGGTGACCGGGAGCGCGAAGACGCCGCCGTGCGCCATCACGGCCACCGAGCCGTGCCCCTGGAGGGTCGTCGTGAACAGGCCCTGCCCGGTGACCTGGCCGCGCACCAGGCCCATCACCCCGCCCTGCGCGCCCATGAACATCGTGCCCTGCCGCAGCGTGCCCTCGAAGGCGAGCAGCCGGTCGGCCTCCACGTACAGCGTGTCGCCGGTGAGGCCGATGACGTGCACGTGATGACCGCCATGCCCGAAGAACACCGTGCCGCTGCCCTCCACGGTCATCAGCGGGGTCGCCTCGCCGGCCACCCGGCGCCCGATCATGGACATCACCCCGCCCTGGCCGCCCTGGACGCTGGGCGTGAAGGCCACGTCCCCCTTGTAGGCGAGCATCGCCCCGCGCTGGCTGAACAGCCGCTGCCCCGGCAGCACGGTCGCCTCGACCATCTTTGAGTTGATCTCCCGGAACGTCATCTCACAGGTCCCCCGCGATCGTGTTCCGCTCGCTCGGCTGCACGTACACCAGGCCGTCGCCCTCGAAGCGGATCTGGAAGGCCTCGCCGCCGCCCTCCCCGACAAGGGTGCGGAACGTCACACCGGACTGGAAGGACTGCCGCACCTCACCCTGATGGGCGACGTAGGCGCCCGGGTCCACGGTGAGCGGGTACTGCGGGGTGACCCGGAGCACGACCGCCGGCCCGTCGGAGAGGATCGCCGCCTGGCCGTGCCCCTCCACGGTCGTCGTGAACAGCCCGGTGCCCTGCGAGGCGCCGCGCAGGCCCGTGAAGGTCGTGCCCGTCCGCAGCCGGCTGTCCGTCGCCAGCAGGTTGCCCGACTCGACGTACAGCTTGTCGCCCCGCAGGGCGACCAGGTTGATCTCGGCTGCCCGGTCCGCCAGCCAGCAGGTCCCGCGCCCTCTCACCTCCATCACCGTCATCTGCTCACCGGTGAGCCGACGGGTCACCATCCCGCGCAGCCCCTCGCCGCCACCACTCAGCTTCTTGAAGGTCATCCGCCCGTCGTACGCGACCATCGAGCCGTTCTTCGCCTTCACGGCGTCATCGGTCATGTCGACGGCGAGCACCTTGCTCCCCTGGAGCCGGAACATCGCCACGCTGCGAAAGTAGCCGCCGGGCGGGTGGACCGGACAGGGCCCACGGGTGGACACCCACCCTGGCCGGACCCCTAGGGGCGCCGTTTGCCACAATGGGGGGACGCTTGTGCGTGCGTTCACAAACGATTACTCCCATCGAAGGTGACCTGTGGACATCAAGACCGCCACCGCCCTCCGCCGTCTCCGCCTGGTCTCGGCCCCGGAGGCCGTGTCCTTCCTCGTCCTGCTCCTGTGCTCGGTGCTGAAGCGGACCACGGACTTCAACACGGTCCCCGTCATGGGCGCGATCCACGGCGTCCTCTTCGTGCTGTACGTCCTCTTCTGGGCGGACGCCTGGAACCGCGCCAAGTGGCCGCTCGGGACCGCTGCCCTCTACTTCGTCCTCTCGGTGCTGCCCACCGGCGGCTTCTTCGCCGAGCGCAAGCTGCGCCGCGAGGCCGAGGACGCCGTCATCGCCGCCCGCGCCCGCCGCGAAGGAGCCGTGAACGCATGATCGTCGCCTTCTCCGTGACGCCCCTCGGTGTCGGCGAGGACGTGGGGGAGTACGTCGCCGACGCCGTCCGCGTGGTCCGCGCCTCGGGCCTGCCCCATCGCACCGACGCCATGTTCACCTCCGTCGAGGGGGAGTGGGACGAGGTGATGGACGTCGTCAGGCGCGCCGTCGCCGCCGTCGAGCAGCGCGCGCCGCGCGTCTCGCTCGTCCTCAAGGCAGACATCCGGCCCGGTGTGACCGACGGGCTGACGTCCAAGGTCGAGACAGTCGAGCGGCACCTGGCGCAGTGAGCGCGCCGCTCCGGCGCACGCCCCACCCCGGCCCACCTCGGCCGGGGTTTTTTCGTGCACGGGGGTTTGAGCGATCGCTCAAAGAGCGGTACGTTCAGCGGCAGACGGTTTGAGCGTTCGCTCAAACACCATGCTGACGTGGGGGAACACATGGGTCTGTACGTGGAGACACACATCCGCGCCGATCTCGACGAGCTGTGGACCCGCACCCAGGACCCGGCGTGTCACCAGCGCTGGGACCTGCGCTTCACCGAGATCCACCACCTCCCGCGCGCGGAGGGCGAGCCGCAGCGCTTCCGCTACGCCACCCGCGTGCTGCCGTTCCTCACCGTCTTCGGCAGCGGGGTCGCGGCCGGCGAACGGGAACGCCCCGACGGCACCCGGACCTCCGCCCTGCGCTTCTCCTCCCCGCACCCCCTGTCACTCATCGCCGAGGGCAGCGGCTACTGGCGCTACGTGCCCGACGCCCACGGCGTCCGCTTCCTCACCGGCTACGACTACCGCCCCCGCTGGGGAGCGCTGGGCACTCTCGCCGACCGCCTGGTCCTGCGTCCGCTCATGGGCTGGGCGACCGCCTGGTCCTTCGACCGGCTCCGGCTCTGGCTGGAGCGGGGCATCACCCCCGAGCGCGCCCTCGTCCACTGGCTCTCCGAGCTGACCCTCCGCACGCTGCTGCTCGCCCTGTGCCTGACCGGACTCGGGCAGGGCGCCCTCCCCGGCCCGCTCGGCCCCCTCACGGACGCCATGGCCTACCTGTGCCCGCTGCTGCTGGTCGTCGGCGTCTCCCTCGCCCTGTTCAAGGCCCCGCTCGCCGGGACCCCGGCCGCCCGGCGCTGCCTGCGCGCCCCCGCCACCCGCACCCGGGCACCCCGTCTCCTGCGCACCCTGGAGAAGCACGGATGACATCGATCTTCCAGAGCGTGATGGGCGCCGACTTCGACCGCCTCCACCCCGCGCTGCGCCGCCGCTTCTCGGTGGGCCTGGCGAGCGGTGAGGCCTGCACGGGCCGGGGCGTGATGGATCGGATCTGGCACGGTCCGGCCTTCGTGCGGCCGTTCCTGGCCCTGGGCGCCGTACGCAACATCCTGGTCCCCCGGGCCGGCCGGAACATCCCGTTCGTCATCGAGAACGTGCCCTACGCCGACACCTTCGGCCGTGAGACGGTGAGCTTCGTGCGCACCTTCGACCTGCCCGGCCGCAGCCGCCGCTTCGACGCGCAGATGGTGCTGAGCCCCCGGGGCGACCGGATCCTCGACTACCTCGGCACGCACCAGCACCTCGCCAGCGACCTGCACCTGCGTGCCGAACCCGACGGCTCGCTGCTCATCCGCTCCGGCGAGCACCGGTTCCGGGAGGGGCCGGTGGACGTCCGCGTCCCCGAGTTCATCGGCGCCACGGCCGAGGTGCGGGAGTCCTACGACGAGGCGGCCGGCCGCTTCCGCATCCGGGTCCGGGTGGTGAACCGGTACGCCGGGCCGCTCTTCGGCTACGAGGGCTCCTTCACGGCGTCGTACACGGATGTACGCGTCCACGGGGTGCGGCCCGGGCTGCGGCCGGTGCGGGAGGAGGCACGCGCATGAGCCCGGAGACGGCGAAGGCCCAGGAGACCAAGACGAAGCTGCTGGAGGGCGCCCTGCGGACGCTCACCGAGCAGGGCATCGCCAGGACGTCGGCGCGGACGGTGGCGGCGGCGGCCGGAGTCAATCAGGCGCTGGTCTTCTACCACTTCGGATCGGTGGACGAGCTGCTCGCCGCGGCGTGCCGGTACGGGGCGGAGAAGGCCGTGGCCGGCTACCGGGAACGGCTCGCCGGTGTCTCCTCCCTGTCCGAGCTGCTCACTCTGGGGCGGGAGATCCACGAGCGGGAGCGGGCCGGGGGACATGTGGCCCTGCTCGGCCAGCTGCTGGCCGGGGCGCCGACGCACCCCGCGCTGGGGCCGGCCACCGCCGACGGGCTGCGGCTGTGGATCACCGAGATCGAGCGGGTGCTCACACGTCTGCTCGCTCCGACGCCGTTAGGCGAGTTCGTCGACCCGGCGGGGCTGGCGCGGGCGGTCGCGGCGTCCTTCGTCGGGATAGAGCTGTACGAGGGGGTCGACGACGAAGGCGCCCACGCGGCGCTCGGCGCGCTGGAGCAGCTCGGCGCGCTGGTGGCCGCGCTGGAGGACCTCGGGCCGGTGGCGCAGCGGGCGGTGCGGCACCGCCTGCGCCGGGCCGGACACTGAGGCGCGGGCGGCTTCGCGGGCCCGGGTGACCGAAAGCCGAGACGGAGCTGACCGGCATATGACCGGCCGGTAGGGTCTGAAAACGTGCCGAAGCCTCTCAGCCTTCCGTTCGACCCCATCGACCGCGCCGACCAGCTCTGGAAGCAGCGCTGGGGAAACGTGCCGTCCATGGCCGCGATCACCTCGATCATGCGGGCCCAGCAGATCCTGCTCGCCGAGGTGGACGCGGTGGTCAAGCCGTACGGGCTGACGTTCGCCCGGTACGAGGCGCTGGTGCTGCTCACCTTCTCCAAGGCCGGTGAGCTGCCGATGTCCAAGATCGGCGAGCGGCTGATGGTGCACCCCACGTCGGTGACGAACACCGTGGACCGGCTGGTGCGGTCGGGGCTGGTCGCCAAGCGGCCCAACCCCAACGACGGCCGCGGCACCCTCGCCGTCATCACCGACAAGGGCCGCGAGGTGGTCGACGCGGCCACCCGCGACCTGATGGCCATGGACTTCGGACTCGGCGTGTACGACGCCGAGGAGTGCCAGGAGATCTTCGCCATGCTCCGGCCGCTGCGGATCGCGGCGCGCGACTTCGACGAGGAGTGACCCGGGGCAAGATCTCCCGGAACGGGTGGTTACGCTCGGCTCCATGAAAAAGAGCGTGCTGACCCGCTACCGCGTCATGGCCTACACCACCGGCGTCCTGCTGGTGCTGCTGTGCCTGAGCATGATCGCGAAGTACGGGCTGGGCGTCGACGGTGCCGCCGACTTCACCCGGGTCGTCGCCATCGCCCACGGCTGGCTGTACGTCGTCTACCTGATCTTCGCCTTCGACCTGGGCTCCAAGGCGAAGTGGCCGGTCGGCAAGCAGCTGTGGGTGCTGCTCGCGGGCACCATTCCGACGGCCGCCTTCTTCGTCGAGCGGAAGATCAGCCGCGAGCTGGACGCGCAGGTCGGCGACCGCGCCCCGGCCGTCGCCAAGGCGTAGCGCACCGCGCGCCGAGGCGGGGTGCGACCCGCACCGGGACGCGGCGCACGCCGCCGTACGGCTGCCGTACCACTGCCGTACGGCGGCCGGCCATCGACATTTACTAGGACGTCCTAGTAAATTCAAGGGTATGGACGCTCACGCCATCGAGGAGGGCCGCCGTCGCTGGCAGGCCCGCTACGACGCCGCGCGCAAGCGCGACGCGGACTTCACCACGCTCTCCGGCGACCCCGTGGAGCCGGTGTACGGGCCGCGCCCGGGCGACACGTACGAGGGATTCGACCGGATCGGCTGGCCCGGGGAATACCCCTTCACGCGCGGGCTCCACCCGACCGGCTACCGCGGCCGTACGTGGACGATCCGCCAGTTCGCCGGGTTCGGCAACGCCGAGCAGACCAACGAGCGGTACAAGATGATCCTCGCCGCCGGCGGCGGGGGCCTGTCCGTCGCCTTCGACATGCCGACGCTGATGGGCCGCGACTCCGACGACCCGCGCTCGCTCGGCGAGGTCGGGCACTGCGGGGTCGCCATCGACTCGGCCGCCGACATGGAGGTGCTGTTCAAGGACATCCCGCTCGGGGACGTCACGACCTCCATGACCATCAGCGGGCCCGCCGTGCCCGTCTTCTGCATGTACCTGGTCGCCGCCGAGCGCCAGGGCGTCGATCCGGGCGTGCTCAACGGAACGCTCCAGACCGACATCTTCAAGGAGTACATCGCCCAGAAGGAGTGGCTCTTCCAGCCGGAGCCCCATCTGCGGCTGATCGGCGACCTGATGGAGCACTGCGCGGCGGGCATCCCGGCGTACAAGCCGCTGTCCGTCTCCGGCTACCACATCAGGGAGGCCGGGGCCACGGCCGCGCAGGAGCTGGCGTACACGCTCGCGGACGGCTTCGGGTACGTCGAACTGGGCCTCAGCCGCGGACTGGACGTCGACGTCTTCGCACCCGGCCTGTCCTTCTTCTTCGACGCGCACGTCGACTTCTTCGAGGAGATCGCCAAGTTCCGGGCCGCCCGGCGCATCTGGGCGCGATGGATGCGCGACGTGTACGGCGCGAAGAGCGACAAGGCGCAGTGGCTGCGCTTCCACACCCAGACCGCAGGGGTCTCGCTGACCGCGCAGCAGCCCTACAACAACGTGGTGCGTACGGCCGTGGAGGCGCTGGCCGCGGTGCTCGGCGGGACCAACTCGCTGCACACCAACGCCCTGGACGAGACCCTGGCCCTGCCCAGCGAGCAGGCGGCCGAGATCGCCCTGCGCACGCAGCAGGTGCTGATGGAGGAGACCGGGGTCGCGAATGTGGCCGACCCGCTGGGCGGCTCCTGGTACGTCGAGCAGCTGACCGACCGGATCGAGGCGGACGCGGAGAAGATCTTCGAGCAGATCAGGGAGCGCGGCCTGCGGGCCCACCCGGACGGGCGGCACCCGATCGGCCCGATCACCTCCGGCATCCTGCGCGGGATCGAGGACGGCTGGTTCACCGGTGAGATCGCCGAGTCGGCGTTCCGCTACCAGCAGTCCCTGGAGAAGGGCGACAAGCGGGTCGTCGGCGTCAACGTCGCCACCGGCTCGGTGACCGGAGACCTGGAGATCCTGCGCGTCAGCCACGAGGTGGAGCGGGAGCAGGTGCGGGCGCTCGCCGGACGCAAGGCCGCGCGCGACGAGGCTGCGGTGCGCGGCGCCCTGGACGGCATGCTGGCCGCCGCCCGCTCCGGGGCCAACATGATCGCGCCGATGCTGGACGCCGTACGCGCGGAGGCGACACTGGGCGAGATCTGCGGCGTGCTGCGCGACGAGTGGGGCGTGTACACGGAGCCCCCGGGCTTCTGACGAACCCCTTCCCGCCTCATCGCCCGCCGGCCCGGTAGCCGGCGGGCGATGTCGTCCCGCGGGAGCCGCCCGAGGCGACGGGAGGTCCTAGGGTCCTTCGTCCGGGGCTTCCGCCAGCCCGTGGAGCAGGACCCGGGTGAAGCTGTGGACCCATTCCCCGTCCGCCGGTTTGCCGCTCACCAGGGTGCGGTGGACGACCGCGCCGGCCACCACGTCGAAGATCAGGTCGACGGTGCGGGCGGACTCCTGCGGATCGGGTTCCGGGGGAAGTTCGCCGCGCCGCTGCGCCCGGGCGCGGCCCTCCAGGACCAGGCGCATCTGGCGGTCCACGATGGAGGCGCGGATGCGTTCGCGCAGGGCGTCGTCGCGGGTGGACTCGGCGATCACCGCCATCAGACCGCTCTTCGCCTCGGGCCGGGCGAGGATGGCCGCGAACTGGAGGACGACGCCCTCGATGTCGTCGGCGAGGCTGCCGCAGTCGGGCAGCCGCAGTTCGTCGAAGAGTTCCGCGACGGCGTCCACGACGAGTTCGTTCTTGCCGGCCCAGCGGCGGTAGAGCGTGGTCTTCGCGACCCCCGCGCGCGTGGCGACGTCCCCCAGGGTGAGCTTGGACCAGCCGAGATCGACGAGAGCCTCCCGGGTCGCGGCCAGGATCGCGGCGTCCGCGGTGGCGCTGCGCGGGCGTCCGGGACGGCCGGCGGGGATGCGGCTCTGCATGCCATCGACCATAACCGGCGGATCCTGTGGTGCCGTGAGGGAGATCACCGGGGCGGGGTGTCGCGGGCTGCCCCGATGGCATTACGCTACGGGTCGTAGCGAAAGCTCGTGCGGGACGTACACGGGCGACGACCACGGGCGTGGGGTGGGGACCCGGCGCCGCTACGACGCATTTTTCGTTCCGGCGCGGGATCGGGGGAGGATAGACGCATGCAGCCACGGAACATGTCCATGAGCGGAGTCGTCGACCTCGCCGCGGTGAAGGCGGCCCAAGAGGCCAAGGCCAAGGCCGAGCAGGCGCGCGCCGAAGCCGCCCGACGGGGCGGGACGGGGGCCGTCTCGCCGGCCGACCTCGTCATCGACGTCGATGAGGCGGGCTTCGAGCGCGACGTCCTCCAGCGCTCCGCCGAAGTACCCGTCGTCATCGACTTCTGGGCCGAGTGGTGTCAGCCCTGCAAGCAGCTGAGCCCGGTCCTGGAGCGGCTGGCCGTCGAGTACGACGGGCGCTTCCTCCTCGCCCGCATCGACGTCGACGCCAACCAGATGCTGATGCAGCAGTTCGGGATCCAGGGTGTCCCGGCCGTCTTCGCGGTCGTCGCCGGGCAGGCGCTGCCGCTGTTCCAGGGCGCGGCCGACGAGCAGCAGATCCGGCAGACGCTGGACCAGCTGGTGGCGGTCGCCGAGGAGCGCTTCGGCCTGACCGGTCTGACCGTCGACCCGGACGCCGAGCCGGGCGGTGCCCCGCAGACCGCTCCGGCGGCGGGGCCGTACGACGCGGCCCTGAACGCCGCCGCGCTGGCGCTGGACGCCGGCGACCTGGGCGGGGCCGTCCAGGCCTACCGCAACGTACTGGCCGACGACCCGGCCCACCCCGAGGCCCTGCTGGGTCTCGCGCAGGCCGAGTTGTTGCAGCGGGTGCAGGGTATGGATCCGCAGAAGGTGCGTCAGGAGGCGGCCGAGAAGCCGTCGGACGTACAGGCGCAGATCGCCGCCGCCGACCTGGACCTGGTCGGCGGACACGTCGAGGACGCCTTCGGCCGGCTGATCCAGACCGTGCAGCGCACGGCGGGTGACGACCGGGACGCGGTACGGGTCCGGCTGCTCGAGCTGTTCGAGGTGGTGGGCCCGGAGGACCCGCGGGTGATCGGGGCGCGCCGCGCGCTGGCGCGTGCGCTGTTCTGACCAGTCGCTAAACGCCACGGCGTGTGATGCCGGGGTCAAAGGTTCGCCGACGAGGCGCCACAGTGACCGTGCTTTGCCAAAACTTGGCAATCGCGGTCACTGTTACTCCGAGTAAATCAAAGCCGTTGATCTGTCTGGGTTCGTCCAGGGATCAACGGTTTTTCTCATCCCCCGGCCGCCACCGAGTGTCGCGGTCCGAGACCGGTCGGTCGTCCTCCGGTTATCCAGCCGTTACTAGCCGGTAACGAACCCCCTTGTGTCCGGGCCGAGAATGCACCACGATCAGCGACGCTCGGTCCATTCCCGCACCCCGGCATCCGGCCGGGACACGGGAGACTCTGGGTCCCCACCGAGCAGAGCCGGCGGCAGTGGCGCCGGCTCTCGGGCAGGGGGGTCTTCGCCGGCCGGCGAAGCCTGTCCAGCAGGGTTGTGCGTGATGCGTTTCAGGCGCGACCAGTGGTTGTCGCTCGGGGGTGATCGCCGGTGATTCGGGCGCGGTTCGCGCCTCCGAGTGCGGGCGCTCTCCTTCCCGAGGACGTAGCACTTCTCCCATCCCTGCCCGGCTGAGCCGCCGTCCGGGGGCGATTCCGGGCCAGGAGATGTACGTCCGAGAAGGAGGAAATATGGAGTCCCAGGTGCGTGGCGGGACCAGATGGAAGCGGTTCGCTGTGGTCATGGTGCCCAGCGTCGCCGCTACGGCAGCGATAGGCGTCGCCCTCGCGCAGGGTGCGCTGGCTGCGTCGTTCAGTGTGTCGGGCCAGGAATTCAAGGTGAGCGCCGGCAAGCTGGTCGGCCAGAACTTCACCCAGTACGGCTCGCTCGACACGGGCAAGGGCCTCGACGGCAAGGACGCGGCGCACCCGGTGGCGGTCTCGGCGTTCGAGACGGCGACCATCACCAAGATGTGCCAGTCCGTCGTCACCCCGGTGCCGTTCCTGAACAAGCAGATCACCCTCAAGCTGACCGCGGGTGACCAGGGTAAGGACGTCGAGGCGTCGAAGCTCTACATCGATGTCTCCAACCTCGACGCCAAGCAGGCCGTGTTCGACAACATGGACATCGGCGTCGCGGCGGGCAGCGTCAAGGGCCCGAAGCCCAGGGCCGAAGAGTACGACCAGAAGAAGGCCAGCCCCTTCGGGTTCGCGCAGCAGGCCGACACGGCCACGCTGACGGATGTGCACCAGACGGCGTGGGCGACCACCGCCGGCACCTTCAAGCTGGCCAACCTGCACATGGGACTGCAGTGGGGCAGCGGCGAAGGAATCGAGTGCTACTAGGCGCTTGACGACGGGCGGGGGAGCCACCGGTTTCCCCGCCCGGCTTCTGGGCCCGTACCACCGACCGCTCCACCCAGCACCACATCACCAGAGCAACGCCGCACCAGGGAGCTGTTTTCCATGAGCGCCGAGACTTCTGCCGCCCCCGGCCAGTTCACCCGCCGTAGGTCGCAGTTCCGCGCCTGGCGGGGCAACCGCCCGTTCTGGGCGGGCCTGTACGTCTTGCTCGGCGGCCTGCCGATCATGTACTTCCCGTACGCGCACCTCAAGCTGGGCGGGCTCACGGTGGCGATGTCCACCACCGCGGGAGCCGGGTCCCTGATCATCGGCGTGCTCCTTGTCGTCCTGGGTCTGACCCTGTGGTTCCAGCAGCACGTACGGGTGTTCGCCGGTGTCGCCGCGATCCTGCTGGCACTGGTGTCGCTCCCGGTCTCCAACTTCGGCGGTTTCATCGTCGGCTTCCTGCTCGCCCTGTTCGGCGGGGCCATGGCGGTGGCCTGGGCGCCGGCCAAGTCCGGGTCGCGGCCCACGGCGCAGGCCCTGGCGGACGACGACGCTCCCGTGGAGACGGCGCCGGAGGTGGCCCACGGGTCGCCCGAGACGGCCTACGGGTTCGGCGAGGCGAACGACCTGTCAGGAACGAGCCCGGCCAACGGGGCGAACGGGAGGCACAGTGCCGGCTGACGAGGTGATCCGCGGGACCGACGTGGACGGGCCCCGCGAGAGAACCGGGCCACGCCACGCGGCCCCCAGAAGGACGCTGTTCACCAGGTTCCACATGCCTGCCGGCAAGGCGATAGCGTCCGTGGCGATGCCGACCGCGGTGCTCATGGGATTCGGATACACGTCCTCGCTCGCCCTCGCCGCCAACGGCCATCCGTCCCCGTCCACCAGCCAGCAGGCCGAGGACTACAAGGACTGCCTGAAGGCCCTGGGCGACTCCAAGGACGCGTCCGCATCGCCGTCGCCGTCCGCGTCGCCGTCCGCATCGGCCTCGGAGAGTACGTCCGCGACGCCGTCCCCCACCGCGAGCGCCGACACCGGCAAGGCGGACACGAAGACGCCGGACGACACGAACGCCCCGGGCACGACCTCTTCGCCGGATTCAGGTTCCGGCGACAAGGCCACACCCGAGCCGACCGCGTCCTCCGGTTCCGGTACGGGTTCCGGGTCCGGTTCCGGCGCAGACACGGCCACGCCGAAGCCGACGCCGACCCCGTCGCAGACGCAGAGCGGCGTCGGCGGTGTCCTGGACACCATCGGCGACACGGTCGGTGACATCCTCACCGGCGGTCACAAGGACTCCGGCCCGTCGACCGCGACCGCGACCCCCGCGCCCTCCGCGTCACCGTCGTCGTCCGCGCCTTCCCCCTCGTCCGCCGCGGACACCCCTTCGTCGGGCTCCGGTTCGTCCTCCCGAGGCGGTACCGGCGTCTCCGACACGGTGAAGGGCGCGGCCGACAAGGCCACCGACACGGTCAAGGGCACGGTCGACAAGGCCACCGAGAAGGCCGGGGACACCGCCGAGAAGACCACGGACAAGGCCGGGGAGACCGCTGAGAAGGCCGCAGACGCCACGCCGTCGGCCACGCCCAGCCCGTCCGCCAGCTCCAGCGCGTCCCCGGATGACTGCCCGGCGGCCACCGACAAGGTCGGCGGTGTCGACAACGGCACTCTGGTGGCGGACGATCCCTGGTACCTGGAGGCCAGTTCCCTGACGCTGAACGGTGCCGACTACCAGGGCGTCGTGGAGGTGAAGACGGCGAGCGGCACCACGAAGAAGGTGCTCAAGTACGTCATCTCCGGCGGCACCAAGATCGTGGACCTTCACCAGATCGTGAAGGACAAGCAGTCGGGCAAGACGTACCACGTGCAGAGTGCCAAGGGTGGCGAGTCCACCATCGAGGGCGGCAAGACCACGATGTACACCGAGAGCATCTCGGGGAACCTGCTCGGCCTGATCCCCGTGACGTTCACCCCCGACAACCCGCCGCCGCTGAACATCCCGTGGATCCTCTTCACCCACGTCAAGGTGGTCCAGGCGGCCCAGTTCGGCGGCACCCTGACCATCCCGGGCATGCGCCAGTACACGACCGACTGACCGTCGTCGTACCCCACGAACCCTTCCGGGAGCCGCGACCGTGCCCCGCCGGATGTCTCACCCGGCGGGGCACGGTCCTGTGCGGCTCCCGCCCTTGAGGCAAGGGCGATTGAGGGATCGTAAAGATTGCGACCCTGTCATGATGATCGACGTCCCATGGGACCGCACGCGGCACAGACGGGGATCTTCTTCACTTCCTGGTAACTCGCCGACGCTTCAGCCTGCCTTCCTTCCGTGCGGACGACGACCGACCGTCCGGACTGACCATCCAGGTAAGCATTCACATGCGAGCGACACGAAGAAGAAGCAGGCGTGGGCGGCCTGTGACAGCGCCAATCCGATCGACCACTACCGCGCGCTGTCCGGGGTGGTCGTACAGGAGTACGGGGAGTGGGAGGCCGAGTACGCCGGCCAGGCCGAGCAGCGCAAGCAGATCCTTGTCGCCGCAGGACAAGGCCCACCAGGCCCGTACGGAGGCGGAGACCGCGGGTTCGACGGCCGCCACCGAGCTCGCAGCGGCCGAGGACGCCGAACTCCGTGCGTACAAGGCGCGCAACGAAGCGGTGAAGGCGATCAGGAGAAGAACGCCACCGCGTCCCGGGCGGCGGCCCTGAGGTCCGCGGCAGCCGCCGCAGAGGGGAACGAGGCCGCGGCCGAGACCCGGCAGGCGGCCACCGACGCTCGTGCGGCGGCAGACGACGCGGCGGGAGCGCCGACCGAGCCCATGCGGCGGCCGATGACCCGACCACGGCGGCGGTCGGTGCCCGGGCGGCGGCGACCCGTGCGGAAGGCGCGGCCAAACGTTCCCGTGCCGCCGCCGACTCGGCCGAGTCCGCGGCCGGAACGGAATTCGTCTCGTCGTCGACGCGAATGGCAACCTTGACACTGCCATGCCCAAGAACGTCTGGTAGTTGGAGCGCGATACCGGTGATCGACTTCTCTTTCGAGCCCCGCCCGGACGACGACTCGTGGTCGTCGGACTGGCGGCCGGAGCGTCCGGATCTGAACTCCTCGGACTTCTGCCTCAAGTACTTCAAGGCGGATCTGCGGCTCGTCATCCACGGCGTGGACCTCAGTGTGCGCCTGCTGGGAGAGCCTGTGGTCGACATCGCGTTGATGCTGGAGTTCGCGAAGAACGAGCTGGAGACCGCGAGTGACGTCACGGTTGAGGCCAGCCTCACCCAACACGCGTACTGCTTCCGCCGCGAAGGAACCACGGTCACCCTCGCAACGCAGTGGCCGCCGGCCAGAGCCGAGCTGACCTGGTCCGAGCTTCAGCGGCTCACCGACCGGGCCAAGGCCGAGGCGTTCCGGTTGATCACCGCCGCCCATCCGGCACTGCGGGAGAACGCGTGGTTGCGGGAGACGGTGGGAGGCCCGCCGGCCGCGTGATACGGCAGCCGTCCGTCGGCCACCGCAAGAGCCGAGGGCGCTCCCTGGAACAGGGAGCGCCCTCGGTGCCGTACGAACCCTTGCGGGGTGGTCAGTTGGTGCCGCCGATGTGGTGGACGCGGATCATGTTGGTGGTGCCGGGGACCCCGGGGGGCGAGCCGGCGGTGATGATGACCGTCTGGCCCGCGTCGAAGCGGCCGAGCCGGGCGATCTCCTGGTCCACCAGGTCGACCATCTCGTCGGTGGTGTTGACGAACGGCACGACGTGCGACTCGACGCCCCAGCTGAGGGTGAGCTGGTTGCGGGTGCCCTCGTCGGTGGTGAAGGCGATGATCGGCTGGCTGGCGCGGTAGCGGGACAGCCGGCGCGCGGTGTCACCGGACTGGGTGAAGGCGATCAGGCCCCGGCCGCCGAGGAAGTCGGCGATCTCGGCGGCCGCGCGGGCCACCGAACCGCCCTGCGTGCGCGGCTTCTTGCCCGGCACCAGCGGCTGGAGGCCCTTGGAGAGCAGCTCCTGCTCGGCCGCGGTGACGATCTTCGACATGGTCTTGACCGTCTCGACCGGGTACGCGCCCACGCTGGACTCGGCGGACAGCATGACCGCGTCGGCGCCGTCCAGGATCGCGTTGGCCACGTCGGAGGCCTCGGCGCGGGTCGGACGGGAGTTGGTGATCATCGACTCCATCATCTGGGTCGCCACGATCACCGGCTTGGCGTTGCGCCGGCACAGCTCGATCAGGCGCTTCTGCACCATGGGGACCTTCTCGAGCGGGTACTCGACGGCGAGGTCACCACGGGCGACCATCACGGCGTCGAACGCCGCGACGACGTCCTCCATGTTCTCGACCGCCTGCGGCTTCTCCACCTTGGCGATGACGGGGACGCGGCGGCCCTCCTCGTCCATGACGCGGTGGACGTCCTGGATGTCCTTGGCGTCCCGGACGAAGGACAGGGCGACCATGTCGCAGCCCATGCGGAGGGCGAAGCGCAGGTCCTCGACGTCCTTCTCGCTCAGCGCGGGCACGTTGACGGCCGTGCCGGGCAGGTTGATGCCCTTGTGGTCGGAGACGACGCCGCCCTCGATGACGATCGTCCGGACCCGGGGGCCCTCGACGTCCAGGACCTTCAGCTCGACGTTGCCGTCGTTGATCAGGACCTGATCGCCGCGCGAGACGTCGCCCGGCAGCCCCTTGTACGTCGTGCCGCACAGGTGCTTGTCGCCCGGCACGTCCTCGGTCGTGATGACGAACTCGTCGCCGCGCTCCAGCTCGACCGGGCCCTCGGCGAAGGTCTCCAGACGGATCTTGGGGCCCTGGAGGTCGGCGAGGACGCCGATGGGGCGGCCGGTCTCCTTGGACGCGGCCCGGACGCGGTCGTACCGCGCCTGGTGCTCGGCCTGGGAGCCGTGGCTGAAGTTGAACCGGGCCACGTTCATGCCCGCCTCGATCATGGCGACGAGCATCTCGTGGGAGTCGACCGCGGGGCCGAGAGTACAGACGATTTTCGAACGGCGCATGGAGCGATCCTATCGGTTTGTTTCGCTACGGAATATTCCGTCTGGTGGAAGATACAAATGAGTGGGGCACCGCTCAGGTGCTATTCAGTTGTGCTTTCCGACCAGTGCGTAGGTCTGCGTCGCGATCTCCAGTTCCTCGTCGGTCGGGACCACGGCCACCGCCACCCGGGCGGACTCCGGCGAGATCAGCCGCGGCCCGTCGCCGCGGACGGCGTTGCGCTCCGGGTCGACGGCCAGGCCCAGACCTTCCAGGCCCGCCAGCGCCGCCGCGCGCACCGGTGCCGCGTTCTCGCCGACCCCGGCGGTGAACGCCACCGCGTCCACCGTGCCGAGGACGGCGTAATAGGCGCCGATGTACTTCTTGAGCCGGTGAATGTAAATGTCGAAGGCGAGAGCGGCCTCTTCGTCGCCCTCGTCGATCCGGCGGCGGATCTCCCGCATGTCGTTGTCCCCGCACAGACCGAACAGACCGCTTCTCTTGTTCAGAAGAGTGTCGATCTCCTCCATGGACATTTTGCCGACACGCGCCAAATGGAAGATGACGGCCGGGTCCAGATCACCGGATCGCGTACCCATCACGAGCCCCTCCAAGGGCGTCAGTCCCATGGAGGTGTCCACGCAGCGGCCCTTCTCGACCGCGGACGCCGAGGCGCCGTTGCCCAGGTGCAGCACGATCACGTTGACCTCGGACGGGTCCTTGCCCAGCAGCCGTGCCGTCTCCCGGGAGACATAGGCGTGGGAGGTGCCGTGGAAGCCGTAGCGGCGGATGCGGTGCCGGTCGGCGATCCTCGGGTCGATGGCGTAGCGCGCCGCCGACTCCGGCATCGTCGTGTGGAACGCGGTGTCGAACACGGCGACCTGGGGCAGGTCGGGGCGCAGGGCCCGCGCGGTGCGGATGCCGGTGAGGTTGGCCGGGTTGTGCAGCGGGGCGACCGGGATGAGCCGCTCGATCTCGGTGAGCACCTCGTCGTCGATGACGGTGGGCTCGGTGAAGAACAGGCCGCCGTGCACCACCCGGTGCCCGATCGCGGCCAGCTCGGGGGAGTCCAGGCCGAGGCCGTCCCGGCTCAGCTCCTCGGCGACGGCCTTGAGGGCGGCGTCGTGGTCGGCGATCGGGCCGCTGTGCTCGCGGGTGTCGCCGGTGCCGAGGCAGGTGTGCCGGAGCCGGGAGGTCTGCTCGCCGATGCGCTCGACCAGACCCGCCGCGAGCCGGCTGCTGTCCCGCATGTCCAGCAGCTGGTACTTCACCGAGGACGAGCCGGAGTTCAGGACGAGGACGCGGGTGGGGTTGCTCACTGCTCGGGTGCCTTCTCGTCGAGGTTCTGGGCCTGGATGGCGGTGATGGCGACGGTCGTGACGATGTCCTGGACGAGGGCGCCCCGGGACAGGTCGTTGACCGGCTTGCGCAGGCCCTGGAGCACCGGGCCGACGGCGATCGCGCCGGCCGAGCGCTGCACGGCCTTGTAGGTGTTGTTGCCGGTGTTGAGGTCGGGGAAGATCAGCACGCTGGCCTGCCCGGCGACCTCGGAACCCGGCAGCTTGGTGGCCGCGACGGACGGCTCCACGGCCGCGTCGTACTGGATCGGCCCCTCGGTCTTCAGGTCGGGCCGCCTGCCGCGGACCAGCTCGGTGGCCGCGCGGACCTTGTCGACGTCGGCGCCCGAACCGGACGTACCGGTGGAGTACGACAGCATCGCGATCCGCGGCTCCACGCCGAACTGGGCGGCTGTGGCGGCCGACTGGACGGCGATGTCCGCGAGCTGCTCGGCGTCCGGGTCCGGGTTGACCGCGCAGTCGCCGTAGACCAGCACCTTGTCGGCCAGGCACATGAAGAACACCGACGAGACGATGGACGCGTCCGGCCGGGTCTTGATGATCTCGAAGGCCGGCCGGATGGTGGCCGCGGTGGAGTGCACCGAGCCGGACACCATGCCGTCGGCCAGGCCCTCCTGGACCATGAGGGTGCCGAAGTAGTTGACGTCGGAAACGACGTCGTGGGCCAGTTCGACCGTGACGCCCTTGTGGGCGCGCAGCGCCGCGTACTTCTCGGCGAAGGCGTCGCGCAGCTCGGAGGTGGCCGGGTCGATCAGCTGGGTGTCGCCGAGGTCGATGCCGAGGTCGGCGGCCTTCTTGCGGATCTGCTCGACCGGGCCGAGCAGGGTCAGCTCGCACACGCCCCGGCGCAGCAGCACCTCGGCCGCGTGCAGCACCCGCTCCTCGGTGCCCTCGGGCAGGACGACCCGCCGCTTGTCGGAGCGGGCCTGCTCCAGGAGCTTGTGTTCGAACATCATCGGGGTGACCCGGTCGCTGCTGGGTGCCGACACCCGGCGGGCCAGGTCGGCGGTGTCGGCGTAGCGTTCGAACAGGCCGAGCGCGGTCTCCGCCTTGCGCGGGGTGGCCGCGTTCAGCTTGCCCTCCAGGGAGAACAGCTGCTCGGCGGTGGGGAAGCTGTTGCCGGCGACCGAGATCACCGGGGTGCCCGGGGCGAGGCGGGCGGCGAGGGTGAGGATCTCGTCGCTCGGCACCTCGTTCAGGGTGAGCAGCACGCCGGCTATCGGCGGGGTGCCGGCGCTGTGCGCGGCCAGCGAGCCGACGACCAGGTCGGCGCGGTCCCCGGGGGTGACGACCAGGCAGCCCGGGGTCAGGGCGCCCAGGAAGTTGGGCAGCATCGCGCCGCCGAAGACGAAGCCCAGCGCATCCCGGGCCAGGCCGGAGTCGTCACCGAGCAGCACCCGGGCGCCGAGGGACTGGGCGATCTGCGCGACCGTCGGCGCGGACAGCGCCGGCTCGTCGGGGAGCACGTACGTGGGGACCGGCAGCCGATCGGCGAGCCGTTCGGCGATCCTGTCGCGGTCCTCCCGGCTCACCCGGTTGGCGACCATGGCCAGGACGTCGCAGCCGAGGCCGTCGTAGGCGCGGAAGGCGTTGCGGGTCTCGGCCAGCACGGACTCGGCCGGCTGCCGGCGGCCGCCCACCACCGGGATCACCGACGCGCCGAACTCGTTGGCGAGCCGGGCGTTCAGGGACAGTTCGTCCGGCAGCTGGGTGTCGGCGTAGTCGGTGCCGAGGACCAGGACGACGTCGTAGTCCCGGGCCACCAGGTGGAAGCGGTCGACGAGGGCGGAGACCAGCTCGTCGGTGCCCTGTTCGGCCAGGAGCGCGGACGCCTGGTGGTAGTCCATGCCGTAGACGGTCGCGGGGTCCTGAGTAAGGCGGTAGCGCGCCCGCAGCAGCTCGAAGAGACGGTCGGGACCGTCGTGGACGAGCGGACGGAACACGCCCACCCGGTCGACCTGCCGGGTCAGCAGCTCCATGACCCCCAGTTCCACGACCTGACGGCCGTCACCCCGGTCGATCCCGGTCACGTACACGCTGCGCGTCACGTGTCCACTCCGTTCCTTCTGTCGTGTCTGTCGTGCCTGCCGTGCCTGTCACGTCGTCGGCATAAAAGCCGGCGGCATAAAAATCGCTCACCGAGGTGAGCAGGACCCTCTTGACAATACCCCCGCTGCCGGATAAGGCGCCCGTCAAGACCTCTCCTGCCCCGCGGACGTGAAAGAATCGGTATCGGCTCCCCGGTACCGACAGTGAGCAGGAGACACAGCACGATGCGCATCGGAGTTCTCACCGCAGGCGGCGACTGCCCCGGCCTGAACGCCGTGATCCGGTCGGTCGTGCACCGGGCGGTGGCGCAGTACGGCGACGAGGTCATCGGTTTCGAGGACGGTTACCGGGGTCTGCTGGACCGCCACTACCGCGCCCTCGACCTGGACGCGGTCAGCGGCATCCTGGTCCGCGGCGGCACCATCCTCGGCTCCTCCCGCCTGGAGCGCGACCGGCTGCGCGAGGCCTGCGAGCGGGCCACCGACATGGTCGAGGAGTTCGGCATCGACGCGCTGATCCCCATCGGCGGCGAGGGCACCCTGACGGCGGCCCGCATGCTCTCCGACGCCGGCCTCCCGGTCGTCGGCGTGCCCAAGACCATCGACAACGACATCTCCTCCACCGACCGCACCTTCGGCTTCGACACCGCCGTCGGCGTGGCCACGGAGGCGATGGACCGGCTCAAGACCACCGCCGAGTCCCACCAGCGGGTGATGGTCGTCGAGGTCATGGGCCGGCACGCCGGCTGGATCGCGCTGGAGTCCGGCATGGCCGCCGGCGCCCACGGCATCTGCCTGCCCGAGCGGCCCTTCGACCCGGCCGACCTGGTCAAGATGGTCGAGGAGCGGTTCGCCCGCGGCAAGAAGTTCGCCGTCATCTGCGTCGCCGAGGGCGCGCACCCAGCCGAGGGCACCATGGACTACGGCAAGGGCGCCATCGACCAGTACGGCCACGAGCGCTTCCAGGGCATCGGCACCGCCCTCGCCTACGAGCTGGAGCGGCGCCTGGGCAAGGAGTCCAAGCCCGTCATCCTCGGCCACGTCCAGCGCGGCGGTGTCCCCACCGCGTACGACCGCGTCCTCGCCACCCGGTTCGGCTGGCACGCCGTCGAGGCCGCGCACCGCGGTGACTTCGGGCGGATGACCGCGCTGCGCGGCACCGACATCGTCATGGTGCCGCTCGCGGAGGCGGTCACCGAGCTGAAGACGGTGCCGAAGGACCGCATGGACGAGGCCGAGTCGGTCTTCTAGAGCCGTTCGCCGCGCTCAGCCGGTGCCGGTGGCCCCGGTGCGGTCCCAGAAGTGCTCCACGATCCGGTCGAGGAAGTCCCGGCCGGACTCACTGGCGCCCGTGCCGCCGCCGCCCCAGCTGAGCGTGGCGGCCATGTGCCCCTGGTAGTCCTGGTGCAGCCCTTGCAGCACCGCCTCCACGACGCCCCGCTCCAGGGGCGCCAGCCGCAGCACCGGCGCCACATAGGCCTGCCAGCGGGTGGTCACCGCGCTCTGCAGCAGTTCGGCGAGCCTCGTCCCGCGGCCGGTGACGGCGACGAAGTCGGGCAGGGCGAGGTCGAGGATCCGGGCCAGCGCGGCCGACTGCCGCTCGTCGCCACGCCACTGCCCGCTCTCCTCCGTGCGCAGGTACGCGCGCAGGTCCATGCCGACGGCGCGGGCGACGTCCTCGGGTGCCACGCCCCGGGCGACGCGATGCTCGCGCAGGGTCCGCGGGCGGCCGATGAGTTCGCCCGGGGAACACCACAACGCGCCCGCCAGCGCGGTGAGTTCGGGGTTGCTGGGAATGATCGTGCCGCGCTCCCAGGCGATCACGAGGTCGGGGGTGACGTACGGCAGCCCGTACGAGGCACGCATCCCGTGGGCGACGTGCTCGGGCCCCATGCCCAGCGCGGCACGGAGCCTGCGGGCGGCCGGGGCGTCGAACGGGGGAGCCGGGGGGTTCGGTCGGGCTGAGGGTTGGCGCACCCGGCACAACGTAGGCCCGGTGGGCGCGGTTGACCACGGTCGGTTCCACCGAGATCACGGATCGTACGAACGTACGGGGTGATCACGCACGGTGGTCAGGCACCCCGTGCCACCTGCCCGTGACCGGCCCGGCCGGCGAACACCCTTGGGGTCTTGCGGCCGCCGGCGCGCTCACCGGCCCGGCGTGCCCCATCGGTACACCAGCTCCGGCCGTCCGACCTGCCCGTACAGCGGACTCCGTCCAGCCCGGCCCGCCTCCACCAGGTGCTCCAGGTACCGGCGGGCGGTGATCCGGGAGATGCCCACGGCCTCGGCGACCCCCGCCGCCGTGAGCCCCCGCGGCGCCTCCCGCAGCGCGCCCGTCACCCGCTCCAGCGTCGGTCCGCTCAGCCCCTTCGGCAGCGCCGCGGGCGAGGGTGCCCGCAGGCTTGCCAGTGCCCGGTCCACCTCGTCCTGTCCGCTCGCCTCGCCCACCGCCGCGCGGAATTCGGCGTACCGGACCAGCCGGTCCCGGAGCGTCGCGAACGTGAACGGCTTCAGGACGTACTGGACGACCCCCAGCGAGACCCCCTCCCGCACCACCGCCAGGTCCCGTGCCGACGTCACCGCTATCACGTCCGCGTGATGCCCGGCCGCCCGCAGGGACCG
The DNA here is from genome assembly GCF_043195475.1 of Streptomyces sp. Y20. Taxonomy (NCBI): domain Bacteria; kingdom Bacillati; phylum Actinomycetota; class Actinomycetes; order Kitasatosporales; family Streptomycetaceae; genus Streptomyces; species Streptomyces sp. Y20. Next base: position 217,911 of record NZ_JBIDDP010000007.1, on the reverse strand, counting down.
GGCGAACTGGAGACCGTGCACGTCCGGGAGGTGAAGATCCAGCAGCAGCAGGTCCACGGGCGTACGGTCCAGGACGCGCCGCGCCTCCGCTCCCGTATGCGCCTTCCCGACCGCGACGAACCCGGGCACCCGGCCGACGTACAGCACATGGGCGTCGGCGGCCACCGGGTCGTCCTCGACGACGAGCACGCGGATGGGCCGCTGTCCGCTGGTCATCCGCCACCGCCCGGGGCCGTGCGCAACGGCAACCGCACCTCGAACACCGCTCCGCCCTCGCCCTCCTCGTCGGACTCCACCGCCGTCAGCGTGCCCCCGTGGCGGTTCACCGCCTGCCGGACCAGGGCCAGTCCGAGCCCCCGTCCGCCGGGCCCGGCCGGCTTGGTGGAGAACCCGCGCTGGAACACCAGGCCGGCGTGGGCGGGGTCGACACCGGGACCGGTGTCCGACACGCGCAGCACGACTTCGGCGGCCGAAGCGTACGCCGTCACCGTCACCCGCGCCCGCGCCGTCCCCTGCGCCGCGTCCACCGCGTTGTCGATCAGGTTGCCGAGGATGGTGACGAGGTCCCGCGCCGACAGTTCGGCCGGGAGCAGGCCGTCGTCCAGCCGGCTGTCGGGGGACACCACCAGCTCCACGCCCCGCTCGTTCGCCTGAGCCGTCTTGCCCAGCAGCAGCGCGGCGAGGACCGGTTCGCTCACCGCCGCGACCACCTGGTCGGTGAGGGCCTGGGCCAGCTCCAGCTCGGCCGTCGCGAACTCCACCGCCTCCTCGGCCCGGCCCAGCTCGATCAGGGAGACGACGGTGTGCAGCCGGTTCGCCGCCTCGTGCGCCTGCGAGCGCAGGGCCTGGGTGAAGCCGCGCTCCGAGTCCAGTTCGCCCATCAGGGACTGGAGTTCGGTCACGTCGCGCAGGGTGACGACCGTGCCCCGGCGCTCACCGCCGGACACCGGGGAGGTGTTCACCACCAGCACCCGGGACGCCGTCAGGTGCACCTCGTCCACCCGGGGCTCGGAGGACAGCAGGGCGCCGGTCAGCGGGGCGGGCAGCCCCAGCCCGGCCACCGAGCGGCCGATCAGGTCCGGGTCGCCGGTGCCGCCCACGCCCAGCAGCTCCCGGCCGCCGTCGTTGATCAGGGCCACCCGGTACTGGGCGTCCAGCATCAGCAGGCCCTCGCGGACCGCGTGCAGCGCCGCCTGGTGGTAGTCGTGCACGTGGCTCAGCTCGGTGGCGTTCATGCCGTGGGTGTGGCGGCGCAGCCGCGCGTTGATCACGTAGGTGCCGACCGCGCCCAGCAGCAGGACGCCGCCGGCGACCCCGAGCAGGGCGGTGAGCTGGTCCTGGACCCGGGCGCTGATCGTCTGCACGGTGATGCCGGCGCTGACCAGCCCGATGACCCGGCCGTGGTCGGTGATGGGGGTCACCGCGCGGACGGACGGGCCGAGCGTGCCGGTGTAGGTCTCGGTGAAGGTGCGGCCGCGCCGGGCGGGGCCGATGGTGCCGAGGAAGCGTCTGCCGATCTGCCGCCGGTCGGGGTGGGTCCAGCGGATGCCGGAGGGGTTCATGATCGTGACGAAGTCGACGTCGGTGTGCCGCATGACCTGGAGGGCGTACGGCTCCAGCCGGCCGCTGGGGTCCGGGGCGCGGATCGCCGTGCGGACCGAGGGGGAGTCGGCGATCGAGCGGGCCACCGCCGTCGCCTGCCGGGCGGCGGCGTCCTCGGCCTGCCGCTGGTCGCTGACGTAGGTGAACAGCGCGTACCCGGCCACGACCACCGCGACCAGCACGGCCTGCATGGCGAACAGCTGACCCGCCAGGCTGCGGGGTCGCGGAAGGGTGGGGAGGCGCATGCCAGCAGTGTGCCTCGCGGACCGGGGGCGGCGGGAACGAGCGGCCGGGCGCGAACTCAATGAACACAAGGGTGACCGCCTTCACACGGCCGGGAGATAGTCACGGCGTTCCCCCAACAACGCCCGGACGTGAGCCGCACGCCGGTTGTTCACCGACGAAGACGTCAAGGAGGGCAGTCGTGGCCGCCAGCACCCCCGATACGGCACCTGCCGCACCCCGCGCGCAGCGGGACCGGACCCACTACCTGTACATCGCCGTCATCGCGGCGGTCGCGCTCGGCATCGCCGTGGGGCTGATCTGGCCCGACGCGGCGGTGCAGCTGAAGCCGCTGGGCACCGGATTCGTGAACCTGATCAAGATGATGATCTCGCCGATCATCTTCTGCACGATCGTGCTCGGCATCGGATCCGTGCGCAAGGCGGCCAAGGTCGGCGCCGTCGGCGGTATCGCCCTCGGCTACTTCCTGGTGATGTCGCTCGTCGCGCTCGCCATCGGCCTCGTCGTCGGCAACGTGCTGCACCCGGGGGCGGGGCTGCACCTGACCGAGGCGCTGCGGCAGACCGGGCACGCCCAGGTGTCCAGCGACGCGCTGCCGCCGGTGGACTTCGTCCTGTCGATCATCCCGACGACGTTCGTGTCCGCGTTCACCGAGGGCCAGGTCCTCCAGACGCTGCTGGTAGCCCTGCTCGCAGGGTTCGCGCTCCAGGCCATGGGTCGGGCCGGGCAGCCGGTGCTCCGGGGCGTCGAGCACATCCAGCGGCTGGTCTTCCGCATCCTGTCCATGGTGATGTGGGCCGCGCCGGTCGGCGCGTTCGGGGCGATCGCGGCCGTGGTCGGCTCCGCGGGCGTCGACGCGCTCAAGAGCCTCGCCGTGCTGATGCTGGGCTTCTACGTCACCTGCTTCCTGTTCGTGTTCGTCGTGCTCGGTACCGTGCTACGGCTCGTCGCGGGGCTGAACATCCTTTCCCTGTTCAAGTACCTGGCGCGGGAGTTCCTGCTGATCCTGTCCACCTCCTCCTCCGAGTCCGCGCTGCCGCGGCTGATCGCGAAGATGGAGCACCTGGGCGTCAGCCGGCCGGTCGTCGGCATCACCGTCCCGACCGGGTACTCGTTCAACCTCGACGGCACGATGATCTACATGACCATGGCGTCGCTGTACATCGCGGACGCGCTGGGCACGCCGATGTCGGTGGGCGAGCAGATCCCGCTGCTGCTGTTCCTGCTGCTGGCGTCGAAGGGCGCGGCCGGTGTCAGCGGGGCCGGCCTGGCGACCCTGGCCGGCGGTCTGCAGTCGCACAAGCCGGCGCTGGTCGACGGGGTCGGGCTGATCGTGGGCATCGACCGGTTCATGAGCGAGGCGCGTGCGCTGACGAACTTCGCGGGCAACGCCGTGGCGACCGTGCTCGTGGGCACGTGGACCAAGGAGATCGACAAGGCCCGGGTGCGGCGGGTGCTGGCCGGCGAGCTGCCGTTCGACGAGACGACGCTGCCGGACGAGGGGCGGCCGGCGGTGAGCGACGTCCCCGCGCCGCGCGAGGACGGCGAGAAGGAGCTGGCCAAGGCCTGATCCGCCCAGAGTTCCGGACGTCCGGCCCCGCCTGAACCCGGGCCGGGCGTCCGGTCACCGCCGCCGGGCGGCCGAGTCTCCCCCGTACCTCGGCCGCCCGGCTCCCGGCGCCCCTTCTTTCCCCTACGGGATCTCTACGACACCTCGGCCACCAGCTCGGTGGCCCGTGAGGCGGGTACGCCCGCCGCGGTCAGCACGGCGACCGTGGCCGCGCGGCCCGCCTCCTGCGCTGCCAGGAGACCGTCGTTCACCGCCTCCGTCACGGCGAACAGCATCTGCTCCACGACATAGGCGAGGGCCGGCGCGGGCAGCGGGGAGACGAACACGCCCTCGTCCAGTCCGCGCTGGAGCAGGCGGATCTTGTCGTCGCGCACGGGCGCGAGGCGCTCCCGGATGCCCTGCACGGTGACCGTCCGCTGGGCCAGGGCGATCAGCAGCCGGTAGCGGTCGGCCACCGGCCACAGGGCCAGCACCGAGCGGGCCACCGCCTCCGCCGGGTCGGCCACACCGGCGCGGGCGTGCGAGTCGGCGTCCGCCAGGGCCTCCACGGCTCCGTCCACGAGGGTGCTGATCAGTGCTTCCCGGTTGGGGAAGTGGCCGTACACCGTGCGCCGTACGACCCCCGCGGCGCGCGCGATCTGGTCCATGGAGGCGTCGGGATCGCGGAGCAGTTCGGTGAGGGCGACGTCGAGGATGCGGCGCCGGTTGGCGTCGGCGCGGCTGGTGTTACCCGTGGTCATGGCGGACATTCTGCCTCCCCGGCTCGACTTGCACGGCGCTGTGCAACCACGTACATTGCACATGGTTGTGCAATTGCACGCCCTTGTGCAAGTCGTGACGGTACACCGATGTGCGCGTCCGCCGCTCCGGAAAGGAGACCCCCCTGCCATGCGACTCGTCATGACCGAACCGGTCGACACGACGGAGCGCCCCTACGCCCGGCGCTGGTGGGCGCTGCTGGTGCTGTGCCTCAGCCTGCTGATCATCGTGATGGCGAACACCGCGCTCACGGTCGCCGCGCCCGACATGACCCGGGACCTCGGGCTGTCCAGCGCCGACCTGCAGTGGGTCATCGACGGCTACACCGTCCCCTACGCGGCGCTGATGCTGCTGCTCGGCGCGATCGGCGACAAGTACAGCCGGCGCGGGGCGCTCGTCCTCGGGCTGGTCGTCTTCGGTGGCGGCGCCGTCTTCGGCTATCTCGCCGACAGCTCCACGACCGTCATCGCGGCCCGGGCCGTGATGGGCGTCGGCGCGGCCCTCATCATGCCGGCCACGCTCTCGCTGCTCGCCGCCACCTTCCCGCGCGCCGAGCGGGCCAAGGCGATCACGCTGTGGACCGCCACCGCCGGGCTCGCCATCGCCGCCGGCCCGGTCGTCGCCGGCGCCCTGCTGCGCGACCACGGCTGGTCCTCGACGTTCCTGATCAACGTGCCCATCGCGGCCGTGGCCGTCGTCGGCGCCCTGGTCCTCGTCCCGCCGTCCAAGGCCGGCCACCACGACCGCATCGACTACGTCGGCGGACTGCTCTCGGTGCTGTGGACCGGCGCCCTCGTCTACATGATCATCGAGGGTCCGCACTTCGGCTGGCACGCCAAGGCCGTCGGGGCGGCGGTGCTCGCGGGCGTCGGCCTGGTCGCCTTCGTCCTGTGGGAGCTGCGGCACCCGCGCCCCATCCTGGACGTGCGCCGCTTCGCCGGCCGCCGGTTCGCGGGCTCCAACCTCGCCGTCGCCCTGTTCTTCCTGGCCGTCTTCGGCGCCTTCTACTACCTCACCCAGCACCTCCAGTTCGTCCTCGGCTACGACGCCCTCCAGACCGGTGTGCGCATGCTGCCCCTGGCCGGTGCCGTCTTCGCCGGCTCCGCCCTGACCGGCTGGCTCACCCCGCGGGTCGGCATGAAGTGGACCGTCAGCGCCGGCATGGTCGGCGGCACGACCGCCCTCGCCCTGCTGACCCGTGTGGACGCGGGCTCCGGCTACGGCGACTTCGTGGCCCCCCTGATCATCCTGGGCCTCGCCATCGGCCTCGCGCTCTCGCCCTGCACCGACGCCATCATGGGCGCTTTCCCGGAGTCCGAACTGGGCGTCGGCGGCGCCGTTAACGACACCTCGCTGGAGCTGGGCGGCTCGCTCGGCATCGCCCTCCTCGGCTCGCTGCTCGCCACCTCGTACGGCGACCACCTCTCCGACGCCACCGCCGGCAGCAAGCTCCCGGCGAGCGCCCTGGACACCGCGCGGGACTCGGTCGGCGCCGGGTACGCCGTCGCGCAGGGCATCGGCGAGAAGGCACACGGGCTGGCCGAGCGGGCGGCGGCCGCGAAGGACCCGCAGCAGGCCGCGCAGCTCAAGCAGCAGGCCGCCGAGCTGGCCGCCGGCGCCCGGCAGATGGCCGACGCGGTGGGCTCGTCCTTCTCCGACGCGGTCGCCCGTACCAGTCTGGTCGGCGCGGTGATCCTCGGCGTCGGCACGGTCCTGGTGGCTGTCCTGCTGCCCCGGCGCGAGTCCGCCGCGCCGCAGGCGGAGACCGAGGAGCGGGAACCGGCGGACAGCCGGGCGGCCTGACCGCTTCCCGCCCCCGCCACGCGCGGACGCTGCCGTTCCGGTGAATCCGGAACGGCACGTCCGCGCGTAGCGTCTGTACGCGTATGGAGGCACGTGGATGACGATCGACTGGGACCGGCGGACCTGCGCGCGCAAGGGGCATGTGACCTACGCGCCCGACGACCCCCGGCTGCGGGTACGGCTGCACGCCCGGACCGCGCTCGGGGACGTGTGGCGCTGTCTGCGCTGCGGAGACTTCGCGCTCGGCGAGCCGACGGGCTCCGGGCCGGCCGACGAGGCGCCGCTGGTGCCGCGCGGCAAGGTGCTGCGGGACCTGTTCGTCCTGCGCTTCCTGGCCGTCGAGCGGGCCGTGCGCGGGGTGTTCATCGTGCTGGTCGCGGTCGCGGTCTGGAAGTTCAGCAACAGCCGGGACGCGGTGCGCCGGCTCTTCGACGAGTACCTGAACGTCTTCCGTCCGGTGTTCCGGCACTTCCACTACGACCTCGACCACTCACCGGTCGTCGGCTCCGTCCAGAAGGCCTTCGGCTACCGGCACTCCACGCTGCTGCTGGTGGCCGCCCTGCTGCTGGCCTACGCGCTGATCGAACTGGTCGAGGCGGTCGGCCTGTGGTACGCCAAGCGCTGGGCGGAATACCTGACGGTGGTCGCGACGGCCGCGTTCCTGCCGCTGGAGATCTACGAACTCACCGAGCACGTCAGCTGGGTGAAGATCGCCACGCTCGTCCTGAACATCCTCGCGGTCCTCTACATCGCTCTGGCCAAGCGCCTGTTCGGCCTGCGCGGCGGGCGCCGCCGGTTCGAGGAGGAACGGCACAGCGCCTCCCTCCTGGAGGTGGCGGAATCGGCGGGGGTTCCCGCCTTGCCTTGACGCCGACGTCAACCCGTACCGTCGTGGACATGCGAATCGGCGAGCTGGCCGCGCGGGCCGGGACCACGACACGCACCCTGCGCTACTACGAGGCGCGGGGACTGCTGCCGGCCCGGCGCGACGGCAAGGGGCACCGCACGTACGACGAGGGCGACCTCAGGCTGCTCCGGCAGATCCGCACCCTCCAGGACTTCGGGTTCGACCTGGAGGAGACGCGGCCGTTCGTGGAGTGCCTGCGGGCCGGGCACCCGGACGGCGACTCCTGCCCGGCCTCGCTCATGGTGTACCGGCGCAAGCTGGCCGAGCTGGACGCGCTGATCGGGCAGCTGACGGGGGTGCGTGAGACGGTCGCCGGGCAGCTGGAGCGGGCCGAGCGGGCCCGGGACGCGCTGGCCGCCGAGGCGCTGGTTCCGGGGGGCCCGGAACCCGTGTGCGAACTGGGAGGGCTGACGCGATGAGCTTGGTCAGCGGACTGGCGGAAGTGACGGACGCCGATTTCGAGGCAGAGGTGATCGGTTCGGACCTGCCGGTGCTGGTGCAGTTCACGGCCGAGTGGTGCGGGCCGTGCCGGCAGCTCGCGCCGGTGCTGAAGGACATCGCGTTCGAGGAGGGCGACCGCCTGAAGGTCATGCAGATCGACGTGGACCGCAATCCGCGGACGACCATCTCCTACGGCGTGATGGCCACGCCCACCCTCCTGCTCTTCCGGGACGGTGAGCCGGTGCGCTCGATCGTGGGTGCGCGGCCCAAGCGCAAGCTGCTGGCGGACCTGGCGGACGCGCTGTAGAGACGCCCCGGAGTACGAAAAAATCCCCCGAGGAATTGCGCTCGGGGGATTTCGCTGCGTATATTCAATGGTTCGCGACTTTCATCGGAACAGGTCGCGGAGAAGTCCAGTGGGCACAGTATATGCGGGCGGGAGCGGAATTGTCAAACGCGGATCTGTCGAACAGCGAATTTCCCGACGATGAATTGCGGAACGAGCAGGAATTCATCGACGGACTGTACGCGCGCGTGGACGTGCTGAGCGGCGAGGCCGAGACCTCCGTGGCCGACGCGCTCGCCCAGGGCGACAAGCCCATGCAGGCCCGGCTGGAGCGGGACATCCTGGTCGCCGAGCGCTCGGGGCTCCTCGCCGCGCTGAACGCCGTGGACGGCTCGCTCTGCTTCGGCCGGATCGACCTCACCGACGGACACAAGCACCACATCGGCCGGATCGGGCTGCGCGAGGACGACGCCGAACGCACCCCGGTCCTCGTCGACTGGCGCGCCGACGTCGCCCGCCCCTTCTACCTGGCCACCGGCCACACCCCGATGGGCCTGCGCCGTCGCCGCCACATCGCCACCGAGGGCCGGACCGTCACCGCCCTGCACGACGAGATACTCGACCTCGGCGACGCCACCCGCACCGGCCACGAGGACCCCCACGGGGACGCCGTCCTGCTCGCCGCGCTGAACTCGGCCCGCACCGGCCGCATGAGCGACATCGTGCAGACGATCCAGGCCGAGCAGGACGAGATCATCCGGGCACCCCACCGCGGCGTACTGGTCGTGGAGGGCGGCCCCGGCACCGGCAAGACCGCGGTCGCCCTGCACCGGGCGGCCTATCTGCTCTACGAGTACCGGGAACTGCTGGCCCGCCGGGCCGTGCTCATCGTCGGCCCGAACCCGGCCTTCCTCGGCTACATCGGCGAGGTGCTGCCCTCCCTCGGCGAGACCGGGGTGCTGCTGGCCACGGTCGGCGAGCTGTTCCCCGGCGTGCGGGCCACCGCCACCGACACACCCGCGGCGGCCGCGGTGAAGGGCCGGGCCGGCATGGCCGATGTGCTCGCCGCCGTCGTACGCGACCGGCAGACGCTGCCCGACCCGGTCGTCGCCATCGAGCACGACCGCGAGGTCCTGATGCTGGACGACGGCCTGGTGAGCGTCGCCAGGGAGCGGACCCGCGCCGCGAAACTGCCGCACAACGCGGCCCGCGAGTACTTCGAGGGCCACATCCTCAACACCCTCACCGACCTGTACGCCGAACGCGTGGGCACCGACCCCTACGACGGCAGCAGCCTGCTCGACGCCTCCGACATCACCCAGATCCGCGACGAGCTCGCCGAGAACCCCGGCGTCCGGTCCGCCATCGACCGGCTGTGGCCCCGGATCACCCCGCGGCGGCTGCTCGCAGACTTCCTCGCGGAACCGGACGGCTACCTCGCCAAGGAGGACGCGGACGCGGTCCGCCGCCCGGTGACCCGCGCCTGGACCGTCGCCGACGTCCCCCTGCTGGACGAGGCGGCCGAACTCCTCGGCGAGGACGACCGCCTGGCGCGGGTCCGGGCGGACCGCGAGCGCGAGACGCAGATCGCCTACGCGCAGGGCGTGCTGGACGTCTCGTACGCCTCGCGGACCTACGAGTTCGAGGACAAGGAGGACAGCGACCCCGAGGCCTCGGAGGTGCTGTCGGCGCACGACATCATCGACGCCGAGCGGTTCGCCGAGCGGCAGGAGGAGGCGGACCACCGCAGCGCCGCCGAGCGGGCCGCCGCCGACCGGACCTGGGCGTTCGGGCACATCATCGTGGACGAGGCGCAGGAGCTGTCGCCGATGGCCTGGCGGCTGCTGATGCGGCGCAGCCCGACCCGCTCGATGACGCTGGTCGGCGACCCCGCCCAGACCGCGGAGGCGGCCGGCGTCGGGTCCTGGGCGGACATCCTCGCCCCCTACGTGGAGGACCGCTGGGAACACACCCGCCTCGGCGTCAACTACCGCACCCCGGCCGAGATCATGGACCTGGCCGCGGCCGTGGTCCGTGCCCGGGAGCCCGGCTTCGAGCCGCCCAGCTCCGTCCGGTCGACCGGAGTACGGCCCTGGGTGCGGCGGGCCGCCGGCGACCTGCCCGGCGCGGTCGCTCGGGCGGCCGCGGAGCTCGCCCCCGCCGAGGGCCGCCTCGCGGTGATCGCCCCGCGCGCGCTGCACCGCTCCCTGGCCGCCCGGCTGGACGGGGTCACGGCCGGCGCGGAACCCGACCTGACGCACAGGACCGTCCTGCTCGACCCGCGCCAGGCCAAGGGACTGGAGTTCGACTCGGTCCTCGTGGTGGAGCCGGCCGCCTACGGCACGAGCGACCTGTACGTGGCGCTGACCCGGGCCACCCAGCGGCTCGGCGTCCTGCACACGGGCTCGCTGCCGCCGGGCCTGGCCGACGGGGAGTGACGCGGCGGGCCCGGGGCGGCCGGCCCCGGGCCCCGCACGTCAGGCAGGGCGCAGCCACACCGTCGCGAGCGGGGGCAGCGTCAGGCGGATGCTCGCCGGGCGGCCGTGCCAGGGGTGGGCCTCGGGCTTGACGGCGTCCGGGGTGGTGACGTCGCCGCCGCCGTAGCGGGCCGCGTCGGTGTTCAGCACCTCCACCCAGGCCGGCACGTCCTCCGGGACCCCGATCCGGTAGTCGGGACGGATCACCGGGGCCAGGTGGGAGATCGCGAGGAGCGGGGTGCCGTCGGCGTCGTACCGCAGGAACGCGAAGACGTTGTCCTCCGCCGAGTCACCGGTGACCCACGCGAAGCCCGCCGGGTCGGTGTCGCGCTGCCACAGCGCCGGAGTCGCCCGGTACTGCGTGTTGAGGTCCGCCACGAGGTCCCGTACGCCCTGGTGCTCGGCCGCCGCGCCGTAGGACGGGTCGAGCAGCCACCAGTCGGGGCCGTGCACCTCGGACCACTCGGCGCCCTGCGCGAACTCCTGTCCCATGAACAGCAGCTGCTTGCCCGGGTGGGCCCACATGAGGCCGAGGTAGGCGCGGTGGTTGGCGCGCCGCTGCCACCAGTCGCCCGGCATCTTCGACACCAGCGACCCCTTGCCGTGCACCACCTCGTCGTGGGAGATCGGCAGGACGTAGTTCTCGCTGTAGGCGTACACCATCGAGAACGTCATCTCGTGGTGGTGGTGCTTGCGGTGCACGGGGTCGTGGCTCATGTACGCCAGCGAGTCGTGCATCCAGCCCATGTTCCACTTCAGACCGAAACCGAGCCCGCCGAAACCGCTCGGGCCCGTGAGGTGGGTGGGCCGGGTGACGCCGTCCCAGGCCGTGGACTCCTCGGCGATGGTCACCACTCCCGGGCAGCGCCGGTACACGGTGGCGTTCATCTCCTGGAGGAAGGCGACCGCGTCCAGGTTCTCCCGGCCGCCGTGCTCGTTCGGCTCCCACTGGCCCGGCTCGCGCGAGTAGTCCAGGTAGAGCATCGAGGCGACCGCGTCCACGCGCAGCCCGTCGATGTGGAACTCCTCGCACCAGTAGACCGCGTTCGCCACCAGGAAGTTGCGGACCTCACGCCGGCCGAAGTCGAACTCCAGCGTTCCCCAGTCGGGATGGGCGGCCCGCCGCGGGTCGTGGTGCTCGTACAGCGGGCGCCCGTCGAAGGCGGCCAGCGCCCACTCGTCCCGCGGGAAGTGCGCGGGCACCCAGTCCATCAGGACGCCGATGCCGGCCTGGTGCAGCCGGTCCACCAGGTACTTGAAGTCGTCCGGGGTGCCCAGCCGGGCGGTCGGCGCGTAGAAACCGGTGACCTGGTAGCCCCAGGAGCCGCCGAAGGGATGCTCGGCGACCGGCATCAGCTCGACGTGCGTGAAGCCCGTCTCGGTCAGGTACGCCGGCAGCTGCTCGGCGAGCTGCCGGTAGGTCAGTCCCGGCCGCCAGGACGGCAGGTGCACCTCGTAGACGGAGAAGGGCGCCTCGTGGACCGGGGTGTCCGCCCGGTGGGCCATCCACTCGGCGTCACCCCACTCGTGGTGGGAGACGTGCACCACCGAGGAGGTGGCGGGCGGCGCCTCGGTACGCCGGGCCAGCGGGTCGGCGCGCTGGGTGCGCGAGCCGTCGGGGCGGGTGATCTCGAACTTGTACAGCTCGCCCTCGCCGATCCCCGGCACGAACAGCTCCCAGACCCCGGTGCCGCCGAGCGAGCGCATCGGGAAGGCGGTGCCGTCCCAGAAGTTGAAGGTGCCCGTGACCCGCACGCCGAGCGCGTTGGGCGCCCACACCGCGAACCGGGTGCCGGTGACCCCCTGGTGGGTGGTGACGTGCGCGCCGAGCGCCTGCCACAGCTGCTCGTGCCGGCCCTCGCCGATCAGGTGCAGGTCCAGCTCGCCGAGCGCGGGCAGGAAGCGGTAGGCGTCCTCGGTCTCCTGGACCGTGCCGTCGTACGCCACCAGCAGCCGGTACCCGGGGACCTCCGCGAGCGGCACCAGGCCGGAGAAGAATCCGTCGCCGTCGTCGTGCAGCTCGGTCCGCAGCTCGTCCGAGACCACGGTGACCGCCCGCGCGTACGGGCGGAACGCGCGGAAGGCGATCCCGCCCGGCACCGGATGCGCGCCCAGCACGGAGTGCGGGGCGTGATGGGTGCCGTGCAGCAGCCGCTCGCGGTCACCGGCGTCCAGGGCCGGGGAGACGGCGGCCTCCAGCACGGGCACCGGTGCCTGCGGGGGCACCCGCGTCTCCTTGGGCCCCTTCGCGGCCCTGCTCCTGCCGGACTTGTTCTTCGCGTTCTTCGGCGTGGCCGACTTCTTGGACGTCACGAGCGGGTCTCCCGGGCGAGATTCGGGTCAGGTCGGGTCGGACGCGGCGAGGCGACGGATCGCCGACAGGGGGACGGGGAGCCAGTCGGGGCGGTGCCGGGCCTCGTAGACGACCTCGTACACCGCCTTGTCGGTCTCGTAGGCCCGCAGCAGCACCGGGTCGGTGCGCGGGTCGAGGCCGGTCACCTCCGCGTACCCGGAGCAGTAGGCGGCCCGGCAGGCGTGCGCCCAGTCCGGGTCGGGCACGTTCGCCGAGTGGGCCGCGTAGTCGAAGGAGCGGAGCATGCCCGCGATGTCCCGCACCGGCGGCTGCGGCATGCGGCGTTCGGCCAGCGGCCGGGCCGGCTCACCCTCGAAGTCGATCAGCGACCACTCGCCGGCCGGCGAGCGCAGGCACTGCCCGAGGTGCAGATCGCCGTGGACGCGCTGGGCGGTCCAGGTACGGCCCTCGGCGGCCAGGGCGGCCAGTGCCTCGTAGGCCGAGCACAGGCCGCGCTCGTACGGCCGCAGTGCCGGCACCGCCTGCACGGCCGCTGCCAGCCGTTCCTTCATGCCGTCCACCAGCGACTGGAGCTGGGTGTGGCCGAGGGTGACCGTCGGCAGGGCGCGGGCGAGCGCGGTGTGCACCTCGGCGGTGGCCCGGCCCAGCGCCCGCGCCCCGGCGGTGAAGTCCTCGCCCTTGGCCAGCTCGCGCAGCGCCAGCTCCCAGCCGTCGGCGGCGCCGCTCACATACGGCTGGAGCACGGCCAGCACGTACGCGTCCGTGTCCACGTCGGCGTGCAGCCAGGCCGTCGGCGCGGGGACCCGGGGGCAGCCCTCGCCGGCCAGGGCGAGCGGGATCTCCAGATCCGGGTTGACGCCGGGCACGACCCGGCGCAGCAGCTTGAGGATGAACGTATCTCCGTAGACGACCGAAGAGTTGGACTGCTCGGCGGTCATCATCCGGGCCACCAGGCCCGACCGGATGTCCTGCCGCGGATCCCGCTCGAAGCGCAGCCCGCCGACGCGGGCCTGGCTGCGCAGGGCCTCCAGCAGCACCTCGGCGGGCCGGGCGTCGTAGAGGGCCTCGTACACCGTGCGCCCGGCGAGCGGCCCCTCCTCCACGTGTCCGATCAGCGCGGGCGCCAGCCGGGGCGGCAGCGCCTCGCGCACGCCTATCAGGAGCTGGTAGCAGTCGCCGGGGTGCGGCGGCGCGCCCGGCGCGGACGGCTGGTGGACGCGCAGGAGCAGGTGATACAGGCCCAGCCGTCCTTCGGGCGGCAGGAGTTCGGTGACGGCCACGGCCGTGAAGCCCGTGACCGGGCGTCCCTTGCCGGCGAACCAGCGCTGGCGCGGCAGCCAGGTGCGCAACAAGGGGTCGAGCGAGGAGAGGAGGGAATCGGTGGTACCAGAGAGGGTGACCGTTTCCGCCATGGGCGTCACGTCCTTTCCCCGGGTCGTCGGGGTGTTACTACTGCGTGCCCCGGGCGGGGCGGTGGAAACGCCCCCGTCACCCCACCCGGGCCGGGCCGGCCGCGTCACGCGGCGTCCCGGCGCAGCCGGAACCAGTAGAAGCCGTGGCCCGCGAGGGTGAGCAGGTACGGCAGCTCACCGATCGCCGGGAACCGGACCCCGCCGAACAGCTCGATGGGATGCCGCCCTTCGTACCGGCTCAGGTCCAGCTCCGTGGGCTGGGCGAAGCGGGAGAAGTTGTGCACGCACAGCACGATGTCGTCGCCCTCCTCCTCCGACAGGGGCGCCTCGCGCAGGAAGGCGAGCACCGCCGGGTTGGAGGACGGCAGTTCGGTGTAGGACCCCAGTCCGAAGGCGGGGTTCTGCTTGCGGATCTCGATCATGCGGCGGGTCCAGTGCAGCAGGCTGGACGGCGAGGCCATGGAGGCCTCCACGTTGGTGACCTGGTAGCCGTGGACCGGGTCCATGATCGCGGGCAGGAAGAGGCGTCCCGGGTCGCAGGAGGAGAAGCCGGCGTTGCGGTCGGGGGTCCACTGCATGGGGGTGCGCACCGCGTCGCGGTCACCGAGCCAGATGTTGTCGCCCATGCCGATCTCGTCTCCGTAGTACAGGATCGGCGAGCCGGGCAGGGACAGCAGCAGGGCGGTGAACAGCTCGATCTGGTTGCGGTCGTTGTCGAGCAGGGGCGCGAGGCGGCGGCGGATGCCGATGTTGGCGCGCATCCGCGGGTCCTTGGCGTACTCGGCCCACATGTAGTCGCGTTCCTCGTCGGTGACCATCTCCAGGGTCAGCTCGTCGTGGTTGCGCAGGAAGATGCCCCACTGGCAGCCCGAGGGGATCGCGGGGGTCTTGGCGAGGATCTCGGAGACCGGGTAGCGCGACTCGCGCCGTACGGCCATGAAGATGCGCGGCATGACGGGGAAGTGGAACGCCATGTGGCACTCGTCGCCGCCGGCCCCGTAGTCACCGAAGTAGTCGACGACGTCCTCGGGCCACTGGTTCGCCTCGGCGAGGAGCACCTTGTCCGCGTACTGCTCGTCGATCTCCCTGCGCACGCGCCGCAGGAACGCGTGGGTGGCCGGCAGGTTCTCGCAGTTGGTGCCCTCCTGCTGGTACAGGTACGGCACGGCGTCCAGGCGGAGCCCGTCGATGCCGAGGTCCAGCCAGAACTTCAGCGCGGAGATCATCTCCTCCTGCACGGCCGGGTTCTCGTAGTTGAGGTCCGGCTGGTGCGAGAAGAAGCGGTGCCAGTAGTACTGCTTGCGTACGGGGTCGTACGTCCAGTTGGAGGCCTCGGTGTCGACGAAGATGATGCGGGCGTCCTGGTACTGCTTGTCGTCGTCGGCCCAGACGTAGTAGTCGCCGTACGGACCGTCCGGGTCCCGCCTCGACTCCTGGAACCACGGGTGCTGGTCGCTGGTGTGGTTCATGACGAAGTCGATGATGACGCGCATGCCGCGCTGGTGGGCGGCGTCCACGAACTCCACGAAGTCCGCGAGGTCACCGAACTCGGGCAGCACGGCGGTGTAGTCCGAGACGTCGTAACCGCCGTCCCGGAGAGGTGACTTGAAGAAGGGCGGCAGCCACAGGCAGTCCACGCCGAGCCACTGGAGGTAGTCGAGCTTGGCGGTCAGTCCCTTCAGGTCGCCGACGCCGTCGCCGTTGCTGTCCTGGAAGGAGCGGACCAGCACCTCGTAGAAGACGGCGCGCTTGAACCACTCGGGGTCCCGGTCCTTGGCTGGAGTGTCCTCGAAGGTGTCCAGGACGGGCTCGTTGACGCTCATATGGTGGCTGACCCTCCGATCTGCGGGGTGGACGGTCGCAGGACGGTGAAGACGTGCGCGGGCCGGTGCCCCGGCTCCAGACGCACGTAGTTGGTCCTGCCCCAGTAGTAGGTCTCACCGGTGAGCTCGTCGCGCACCGGCACGGACTCGTGCCAGTCCAGCCCGAGTTGCGGCATGTCCAACGAGACCGTCGCCTCCTGGGTGTCGTGGGGGTCGAGGTTGGCGACCACCAGAACCGTGTTCGATCCGCTCCGCTTCGAGTAGGCGATCACCGCGTCCTTGTCGACGTGGTGGAAGTGCAGGTCGCGCAGCTGCCGCAGGGCCGGGCTCCGCCGCCGGACGGCATTGAGGCGGGTGATGAGGGGGGCGATGGTGCGGCCCTCGCGTGCGGCGGCGTCCCAGTCGCGGGGGCGCAGCTGGTACTTCTCGGAGTGCTGGTACTCCTCGCTGCCCTCGCGTACGGCGGTGTTCTCGCACAGTTCGTAGCCGCTGTAGATGCCCCAGGCGGGGGAGAGGGTGGCGGCCAGGACGGCGCGGACCTCGAAGGCGGGGCGTCCGCCGTGCTGGAGGTAGGCGTGCAGGATGTCGGGGGTGTTGGGGAAGAGGTTGGGCCGCATGTAGGCCGCCGCCTCTCCGGACAGTTCGGTGAGGTACTCGGTCAGTTCCTGCTTGGTGTTGCGCCAGGTGAAGTAGGTGTAGGACTGCTGGAAGCCGATCTGCGCCAGGGTGTGCATCATCGCCGGGCGGGTGAAGGCCTCCGCGAGGAAGATCACGTCGGGGTCCTTGCGGTTGACCTCGGCGATGACCCGTTCCCAGAACACCACCGGTTTGGTGTGGGGGTTGTCCACCCGGAAGATCCGCACGCCGTGTGCCATCCAGTGCCGCAGGACGCGGACCGTCTCACCGACGAGGCCGTCCATGTCGGTGTCGAAGGCGATGGGGTAGATGTCCTGGTATTTCTTGGGCGGGTTCTCGGCGTAGGCGATGGAGCCGTCGGGGCGGTGGTGGAACCACTCGGGGTGCTTGTCCACCCAGGGGTGGTCGGGGGAGCACTGGAGGGCGAAGTCCAGGGCGATCTCCAGGCCCAGTTCCCGGGCGCGGGCGACGAAGAGGTCGAAGTCCTCCAGGGTGCCCAGGGCGGGGTGGACGGCGTCGTGGCCGCCCTCGGGGGAACCGATCGCCCAGGGCACGCCGACGTCGTCGGGGCCGGCGGTGAGGGTGTTGTCGGGGCCCTTGCGGAACGTCGTGCCGATCGGGTGGACCGGTGGGAGGTAGACCACGTCGAAGCCCATGTCCGCGATCGCCTCCAGGCGGCGCGCGGCCGTGCGGAACGTGCCGTGGGGCTGCTCGGCGGTGCCCTCGGAGCGGGGGAAGAACTCGTACCACGAGCCGTACAGGGCCCGTTCCCGCTCCACCAGCAGCGGCATCGCCTCCGAGGCCGTGACCAGCTCCCGCAGCGGATACCGGCCCAGCAACGCCTCCACCTCCGGCGACAGCGCCGACGCGAGCCGCCAGGCGGCCGGACGGTCCTCGTCCCGCAGGGCCGCCGCGGCGTCCAGCACGGCCTGCCGCAGGTCCTCGGGCATCCCGGCCGCCGCCCGCTCGTACAGCTCGGCGCCCTCGGCCAGGACCAGGCCGGTGTCGATGCCGGCCGGGATCTTGATCCGGGCGGTGTGCCGCCAGGTGGCGAGCGGGTCCGACCAGGCTTCCACCGTGTAGGTCCAGTGCCCCGGTTCGCCGGCGGTGACGGTGGCACCCCAGCGGTCGGTGCCCGGGGCGAGTTCCCGCATCGGCGTCCAGGGCCCGGGCCGGCCCGCCGGGTCCCGCAGCACCACGTTCGCCGAGACGGCGTCGTGGCCCTCGCGGAACACGGTGGCCGACACCTCGAACGACTCCCCGGTGACGGCCTTCGCGGGCCTGCGGCCGTGCTGGACCACCGGGCGCACGTCGAGGACGGGGATGCGGCCCATGGTGGTGGCCGCGGCGGGGGAGGGCCGCTCCCCGGCGGACGCGCCGGCGCCGGTGGGCGCCGCGCTCTTCTTGCCCGTCGTCTTCCTTGCTGCTCCCGGGGACTTGCTGGTGGACGGAGGTGCTGACGAGTGGTGCCTGGCAGGCATGACCGCTCCTGTCCGCGTCAACGTGGGTATGGGCGGATGGGTGTGGGGAGGTGGGTCCTGCGGGTGGTGCCGCACGACGCCTGTGGGACGTGTACCGGATGGAGCCTGCCCACCCTGTTCGGGCGGTCAATCCGGCACTCTGTTGACTACTCACGCGTACGTCCACACACAAGACCGCCCCCCTTTTCTCCGAGTGCCCGGTGACCGGCTCTTGACGCCCCCCGACACCGAGCCGGTACGTCCCCACCGACCGCGCGGTAACCACTACCGTCGAAGGCGACGACGAGACGCACAGCGCCGTGCGTCTCACCCCGCAACGCGCCCGAGGTGAATGTGAAGGCGATCCGTCGGTTCACCGTCCGTCCCGTTCTCCCCGACCCCCTGCGGCCACTGAGCGACCTGGCGCGCAATCTGCGCTGGTCCTGGCACGCGGAAACGCGCGACCTGTTCCAGTCGGTCGACTCCGCGGCGTGGTCCGCCGCCGGAGGCGACCCGGTAAGGCTGCTGGGCAGCGTGCGCCCGGCCCGGCTGGCCGAACTGGCCGGTGACCGGCGGTTCCTGCGCCGTCTCACCGCGGTCGCGGACGACCTCGACGACTACCTGACCGGCGACCGCTGGTACCAGGCCCAGTCGGACGGCCTGCCCGCGGCCGTCGCCTACTTCTCCCCGGAGTTCGGCATCACGGCCGCGCTCCCGCAGTACTCCGGCGGGCTCGGCATCCTCGCCGGCGACCATCTCAAGGCGGCCAGCGACCTCGGCGTACCGCTGATCGGGGTCGGACTGCTGTACCGGCACGGGTACTTCCGGCAGACCCTCTCCCGGGACGGCTGGCAGCAGGAGCACTATCCGGTCCTCGACCCCAACGAACTGCCCCTCACCCAGCTGAAGGAACCCGACGGCACCCTGGCGCAGATCTCCCTCGCCCTGCCCGGCGGCACCGCGCTGCACGCCCGCGTCTGGGTCGCGCAGGTCGGCCGGGTGCCGCTGCTGCTGCTCGACTCCGACGTGGAGGAGAACGACCTCGGCGAACGCGGGGTCACCGACCGGCTCTACGGCGGCGGCAGCGAACACCGGCTGCTCCAGGAAATGCTGCTCGGCATAGGAGGTGTGCGGGCCGTACGCATGTACTGCCGGCTGACCGGGCACCCGGAGCCGGAGGTGTTCCACACCAACGAGGGCCACGCCGGTTTCCTGGGACTGGAACGGATCGCCGAACTGTGCGCCGCGGGACTCGACTTCGACGCGGCGCTGGAAGCCGTGCGCGGCGGCACGGTGTTCACCACGCACACCCCGGTGCCGGCCGGCATCGACCGCTTCGACCGGGAGCTGCTCGCCCGGCACTTCGGCCCGGACGCCGAACTCCCCGGCATCGACGTCCAGCGGATCCTGGCGCTGGGCATGGAGACCTACCCGGGCGGTGAGCCCAACCTGTTCAACATGGCCGTCATGGGGCTCCGGCTGGCCCAGCGGGCCAACGGGGTCTCGCTGCTGCACGGGCAGGTCAGCCGGAACATGTTCGCCGGACTGTGGCCGGGATTCGACGCCGAGGAGGTGCCGATCACCTCCGTGACCAACGGGGTGCACGCGCCGACCTGGGTGGCACCCGAGGTGCTGCGGCTCGGCGCCCGGCAGATCGGCGCTCAGCGGACCGAGGACGCGCTCAGCGTCGGCGGCTCCGAACGCTGGGACTCGGTCGCGGACATCCCCGACCAGGAGGTCTGGGAGCTGCGCCGCACCCTGCGCGAGCAGCTGGTGCAGGAGGTACGGGAGCGGCTGCGGGCGTCGTGGCGGCAGCGCGGCGCCGGGAACGCCGAGCTGGGCTGGATCGACGGGGTCCTGGACCCGGACGTCCTCACGATCGGGTTCGCGCGCCGGGTGCCGTCGTACAAGCGGCTGACGCTGATGCTGCGCGACCCCGACCGCCTGACGGAGCTGCTGCTGCACCCCGAGCGGCCGGTGCAGATCGTGGTCGCGGGCAAGGCGCACCCGGCGGACGACGGCGGCAAGCGCCTGGTGCAGGAGCTGGTGCGGTTCGCGGACGACCCGCGCTTCCGCCACCGTCTCGTCTTCCTCCCCGACTACGGCATGGCGATGGCCCAGAAGCTCTACCCGGGCTGTGACGTCTGGCTGAACAACCCCCTGCGGCCGCTGGAGGCCTGCGGCACCTCCGGCATGAAGGCGGCACTGAACGGCTGCCTCAACCTGTCCGTGCTGGACGGCTGGTGGGACGAGTGGTTCCAGCCGGACTTCGGCTGGGCCATCCCCACGGCGGACGGCGCCTGCACCGACCCCGACCGCCGTGACGACATCGAGGCGGCGGCCCTGTACGACCTGCTCGAACAGCGGGTCGCACCGCGCTTCTACGAGCGCGGGCGGGGCGGCCTGCCCGACCGCTGGATCGAGATGGTCCGCCGGACCCTCTCCCAGCTCGGCCCGAAGGTGCTGGCCGGCCGCATGGTCCGCGAGTACGTCGACCGGCTCTACACCCCCGCCGCGCAGTCGCACCGCGCGCTGACCCCGGACACCGCCCGGGATCTCGCCGCCTGGAAGACCCGGGTGCGGGCGGCGTGGCCGGGGGTGACCGTGGACCACGTCGAGACGACCGCGACGACGGCCACCGCGGAGCTGGGCACGGCCGTCGGACTGCGGGTCCGGGTGCAACTGGGCGAGCTG
Organism: Streptomyces sp. Y20; assembly: GCF_043195475.1. Classification (NCBI taxonomy): domain Bacteria; kingdom Bacillati; phylum Actinomycetota; class Actinomycetes; order Kitasatosporales; family Streptomycetaceae; genus Streptomyces; species Streptomyces sp. Y20. Next base: position 197,484 of record NZ_JBIDDP010000007.1, on the reverse strand, counting down.
GGCCCGGACGACGTGGAGGTGCAGGCGGTGTCCGGCCGGGTGGACGCGGAGGACCGCATCACCGACGCCACGGTGGTCCCGCTGAAGCCGGCCGGCTCCCCCGACCTGGAGGGCCGCCTCCTGTACGAGGGCCCGCTCTCCCTGGATCGCACCGGCCCGTACGGCTACACGGTCCGCATCCTCCCCGCCCACCGCCTCCTCGCCTCCGCCGCGGAACCGGGCCTGGTGGCGGTGCCGTCGCAGGAGGTGGTGGAGGGAGCGGGGGTGCTGCTGCGGTGACCGTCAGTCCTCGAGGCCCCGGCCGGCCAGGTTCCTGAGCACGGTGCCGCACCGGCGGGCGTACGCGTGCTGGAGGCTGCGGGTCGCCGGACCGCCCGCGCGGGCGTACCACTTGGCGGCCCGGCTGAACGCGGCGACGGTGAGCCACACCGTGCCGTCGCCGGTGCGGTCGACCACGAAGGCCTCCTCGCCGCACTCGGGGTGGCCTTCGAGGGTGCCGTAGGCCCAGCCGGCCCGGCGGGGTTCCTCGGCCGTCCAGACGATGCGGCAGGGGGCCCGCACGAGGCCGGCCAGGGTGACCGTGACGTCGACGCCGGGGGCCGCGCGGGCTGCCGAGGCGTCGATGCCGACGCCGAGCGCGCGGTGCATCTCCCAGGTCAGGACGGCCTCGGCGGCCCGGTCGAACACCTCCTGGCCCTCGCCGAGCCGGGTGCGGACGAACAGGGGGTGGAAGCCGGGCGGGCAGACGGCCAGGTCGTCGCGCGTCGCGCCGACCGGCTCGTAGGTGAAGGGCGCCGAGGACATGGGTCACAAGGGTAGGGCGGCACCCGGGACGCTCGCGTCCCGGGTGCCGCCCTGGCGTGGCGCGGTGGTGACTAGCTGACGTTCACGCCGGTCCAGGCCGCGGCGACGGCCTTGTACTCGGTGCTGGTGGAGCCGTACAGCGCGGACGCCGCGTTCAGGGTCGCCGTACGGGCGGCCTTGTAGTTGGTCGTCGACGTCATGTACGTGGTCAGCGCCTTGTACCAGATCTGGAGCGCCTTGGCGCGGCCGATGCCGGTGACCGCGGCGCCGTTGTACGTCGGCGAGTTGTAGCTGACGCCGTTGATCGTCTTCGCGCCGCTGCCCTCGGACAGCAGGTAGAAGAAGTGGTTGGCGACACCGGACGAGTAGTGGACGTCCTTGTTGCCGACGGAGGAGGACCAGTAGTCCGCCGAGCCGCCGTCCTTGCTGGGCTTGTCCATGTAGCGCAGCGGCGAGCCGTCGCCGTTGATGTCGATCTTCTCGCCGATGAGGTAGTCACCGGGGTCGGAGGCGTTGTTCGCGTAGAACTCCACACCCGTGCCGAAGATGTCCGAGGTGGCCTCGTTCAGACCGCCGGACTCACCGGAGTAGTCCAGACCGGCGGTGTTCGAGGTGACGCCGTGGCTCATCTCGTGGCCGGCCACGTCGAGCGAGGTCAGCGGGTCGACGTTGCCGGAGCCGTCGCCGTAGGTCATGCAGAAGCAGCTGTCGTCCCAGAACGCGTTGACGTACGCGTTGCCGTAGTGGACGCGGGAGTAGGCGCCGACGCCGTTGTTCTTGATGCCGTTGCGGCCGAAGGTGTTCTTGTAGAAGTCCCAGGTCTCCGCCGCACCGTAGGCGGCGTCGGCGGCCGCGGTCTGGTCCGAGGAGGAGCTGGAGGCGGTGCCGGTGCCGAAGACGTTGGTCGAGCTGGCCACCAGGGTGCCCGTGCCGGATGTCTTGCGGGCCAGGTTGTAGGTCTTGTGACCGCCCCGGGCGCCGTCGGTGAGCTGGTACGTCGAGCCCGACTGCGTGCTGTTGAGGGTGACCGTGCCGGAGTACAGCGTCTTGCCGGTCGCGTTCTCGATGCCCTGGTACTCGAAGAGCTTCTTGCCCGTGGCCGCGTCGGTGATGACGTGCAGCTGGTTGGGGGTGCCGTCGTCCTGGAGGCCGCCGACGACCGTCTCGTAGGCGAGGACGGGCTTGCCGGAGCCGGCCCAGATCACCTTGCGGGCGCCGTCCGCGGTGGTCTTGGCGGAGCCGAGGGTTCTGGCGGCGGACACCGCCTGCTTCTCGGCCTTGGCGGCGGTGATCTGCGGCTTGAGCGAAGCCGGCTTGATCGCCGACTTGTTCGCCTTGGTGACGCCCTCGGTCCGGCCCGACTTGGCGGTGTGGACGATCAGGTCGCCGCCGAGCACCGGGAGGCCCGCGTAGGTGCGCTCGTAGCGGGTGTGGACGGTGCCGTCGGTGTCCTTGACGACGTCCTTGGCGACCAGCTTCTCCTTGGCGCCGAGGCCTATGTGCTGCGCGGTCTCGGCGGCGCCGGCCTGAGCCTTCTGGAGCAGGGAGGTGCGGGCCGCGGTGGACAGCGCGGTCGGGGCGGCTGCCAGGGGCTTGGCGGCGGCGGATCCGGCCGGGGCGGCGCTGGCACCGGTGGTCAGACCGGTGGTGAGGAGGGCTCCGGCGGCCACGGCGGTGGCGACGGCCAGAGTGGTGCGCTTGTGACGCGCGTAGAGGGGGCTCACAGAAGCTCCTTCGTGGGGGAGTCCGGTCAGCGTGGGGTTACTGGCCGGAGAGTGTGGCGTTGTGAAGTTGCTGTGCTACTGCGGCGGGTGGAGAGAGAGTGACATCAGGGCCGCGTACATGTCAGGACCCTGAAGTGATGTTGGCCGAAAATCGACTGCCAGGTGAATGTTGCAACAAGATGAACCGGTGCCGTTCGGGGGCGCCACGCCCCCGAACGGCCTTGCGCTACCGGGCTCGTGTCCTGCGATTTACGGGAAGGTCAGCTTCCAGCTGTTGATCGTTCCCGTGTCGTACGTGGCTTGATCCTGTACCCGCAACTTCCACGTGCCGTTGGCCGGTTCCGCCGAGGCGTTGACCGTGTAGGTTTCGGTCACGTTGTCCGCCGAGTCCGAGGAGCTGAAGTCCTTCAGCCGGTAGGCGGTGCCGGACGGCCCGACGAGGTCGATCACCAGGTCACCCCGCCAGGTGTGCGAGATGTCCACGCCCACCTGGAGATTGCTCGGCGCGTTCCCGGTCCGGCCGGAGACGGTGATGTCCGAGGTGACGGCCGGCCCGTTGTCCGGGACCGCCACCGGGGAGGTGTTCTCGTACGACGTGCCGCCGCCACCCCCGCCGCCGGAGCGTGAGCCGACCGCGACGCCCGCCCAGGCGTCCTGCACCGCCTTGTACTCGGCGCTGGTGGTGCCGTACAGCTCGCCGGCCGCCGCGAGGGTGCCGGTGCGGGCGCCCGCGTAGTTGGTGGTCGAGGTGAACTTCGTGGTCAGCGCCCGGTACCAGATCTGGAGCGCCTTGTCCCGGCCGATGCCGGTGACCGGAAGGCCGTCCGCCGTCGGCGAGTTGTAGCTGACGCCGTTGATGACCTTGGCGCCGCTGCCCTCGCTGAGCAGGTAGAAGAAGTGGTTGGCGGGGCCCGACGAGTAGTGCACGTCCACGCCGCCGATGCCGGAGTACCAGCTGTCCTTGGACGAGCCGTCCTTGCTCGGCTTGTCCATGTAGCGCAGCGGACTGCCGTTGCCGTTGATGTCGATCTTCTCGCCGATGAGGTAGTCACCGACGTCGGACGTGTTGTTCGCGAAGAACTCCACGCCGGTGCCGAAGATGTCCGAGGTGGCCTCGTTCAGACCGCCGGACTCCCCGCTGTAGTTGAGGCCCGCGGTGTTGGAGGTGACGCCGTGGCTCATCTCGTGGCCGGCCACGTCGATCGCCGTCAGCGGCTTGGCGTTGCCGGAGCCGTCGCCGTAGGTCATGCAGAAGCAGCCGTCGTCCCAGAACGCGTTGACGTACGAGTTGCCGTAGTGCACCCGCGAGTAGGCGCCGACGCCGTTGTTCTTGATGCCGCTGCGGCCGAAGGTGTTCTTGTAGAAGTCCCAGGTCTCCTGCGCGCCGTAGTGGGCGTCCGCGCCCGCGGTGGCGGCGTTGGAGTTGGTCCCGTTGCCCCAGGTGTCGCTGGTCTGCGAGAACAGCGTTCCGGTGCCGGAGGTGCCGTGGTTCAGGTTGTACGTCTTGTGGCCGCCGCGCGCGCCGTCGGTGAGCGTGTACGTCGAGCCGGACTGGGTCGTGGTCAGCGTGACCTGCCCGCTGTACTGCGTGTTGCCGACGCCCGTCTCGATGCCCTGGTACTCGTACAGCTTCTTGCCGGTGGCGGCGTCGGTGACGACGTGCAGCCGGTTCGGGGTGCCGTCGTCCTGGAGTCCGCCGACGACCGTCTCGTACGCCAGCACGGGCTTGCCGGACGCCGCCCAGACCACCGTGCGGACGCTGTCCGCGGCCGTCCTCGTCCCGCCGAGCGCCTTCGCCCGCCGCACCGCCTGCCGCTCGGCGGCGGCCTTCGGCACGGCCGGGGTGAGGCGGGCGACCTTCAGTGAGGCGCTGCCGGCCCGGATGACGTCCATGGTCTTGCCGGACCGGGCGGACTCCACGACGAGGTCGCCGCCGAGCACCGGCAGGCCCGCGTAGGTGCGTTCGTAGCGGGTGTGCAGCGTGCCGTCGGCGTCCTTGACGACGTCCCGCACGACCAGCTTCTCCTTGCCGTCCAGGCCTATCCGCCGGGCGGTGGCGGCCTTGGAGGCGTCCGCGTGCCGGATCAGTTCGGCGCGCTGCGAGGGGGTGAGCCTGAGGGCCGTGTGCGCGGGGTTCGCCCCGCCGGCCTGCGGCCTCGCCGGAGCGGCGCCGGCCGCGCCCGACTGGACTGCGGCGGCGATCAGGGCGGTGACGCCGACGAGGGCGACGGTGGCGGTGCGGCGGGGCGCCGAGGCGCGCGGTGCTGTGTGGGAGGTGCGTCCGCGAGAGGAATTGCTTCTCAACACTGACTCCTTCTGCATGGCCGCGGGTCGCGCGGCCAGGGGAGACCGGACGCTGCGTTCTGACGTCCGGGCAGAACAGGCGTTACGCGGAACCAGGTGCAGGTGCTGAGCCGGCTCACGCCGGAGCGCAGGAGCTGTGGGGTGGCTGTGAGTCGGTCTGGGAAGAGTGGCAGGAATGCCGCGACATGTCAGGAGCGCGTCACAAAGTTGGCCGGAAACGGTTCGTTGAACGGAGGGTCATGTTCGGTATGCGAACCGTCGGGGTGGCGGATCAGCGGCCGGGCGGTGCCCCGTGCCAGGTCCGCCACAGGGCCGCGTACGCCCCGCCGGCCGCCACCAGCTCCTCGTGCGTGCCCAGTTCGCTCAGCCGGCCGTCCTCCATGACCGCCACGCGGTCCGCGTCGTGGGCCGTGTGCAGACGGTGGGCGATGGCGATGACGGTACGGCCCGCGAGGACCGCGGCGAGGGCGCGCTCGGTGTGCCGGGCCGTGGCCGGGTCCAGCAGGGCCGTCGCCTCGTCGAGGATCAGTGTGTGCGGGTCGGCCAGCACCACGCGGGCCAGGGCCAGCTGCTGGGCCTGCGAGCCGTCCGTCGGCCGGCCGCCCGCGCCCAGCCGGGTGCCGAGGCCGTCCGGCAGGCCGCGCACCCAGTCGCCGGCGCCCACCGCCTCCAGCGCCGCCCACAACTCGGCGTCCCCGGCGCGCGGTTCGGCGATCAAGAGGTTGTCCCGTACGGTCCCCAGGAAGACGTGGTGTTCCTGTGTGACCAGAACCACCTGCCGGCGCAGCAGTTCCGGTGCCAGTTCGGCCACCGGCACCCCGCCCACCGTCACGGTGCCGGACCCCGGCCGGTCGATGCCCGCGAGCAGCCGGCTGAGCGTCGTCTTCCCGGCGCCGGACGGCCCCACCACCGCGAGCCGTTCCCCCGGCCGTACCGTCAGGTCCACCCCGCGCAGCACCTCGCCCCCGCGCTCGTAGGCGTACCGGACCCCGCGCACGTCGATCCGGTCGTTCGCCGGCACCCCGGACGGGTCCCCGCCCGGGCCGCGGGGCGCCCGCGCCAGCCCCTCCACGCGCGCGAACGAGGCACCGCTGCTCTGCAACTGCTCCACCCGCATCAGGACCTGGTCCAGCGGCTCGGTGAACTGCCGCAGATACAGCGCCGCCGCCACCACCTCGCCCACCCCCGCCGCGCCCCGCGCCTGCAGCCACCCGCCGAACAGCAGCACCCCGGCCACGGGAACGGTGTACGTCGCATCCACCGCCGGGAAGAACACCGAGCGCAGGCGGAGTGTGTACAGGCGGGTACGGCGGGACGCCTCCAGCGCGTCCCGGCTCGCCTCCGTCCGCCGCTCCCGGAGCCGGAACGCCTCCACGGTCCGTGCCCCGGCCGCCGTCGACGTGATGACCTCCGCGACCTCCGAGGTGGCCGCGCCCTCGGCGAGGTAGGCGTCCCGCGCCCGCCGCAGATACCAGCGCAGGGCCAGCCAGACCGGGGTCAGGCCCAGTGCCCCGAACACGCCCAGCAGCGGGTTCAATGCGCACACCGCGCCCAGCACGAACACCGCCTGCACGGAGTTGACCAGCAGGTCGGGGCCGACGTCCCGCAGCGTGGTGCCGACGGTCGCCACGTCCGCGGTGCCCCGCGCGGTCAGGTCGCCGGTGCCGGCCCGCTCCACCACGGACGCGGGCAGCGCCAGCACCCGGTCGACGTACTCCTCGCGCACCCGGGCCAGCGTCCGCTCCCCCACCCGGTGCCCCGCGTACCGCGCCCAGCGGGCCAGCAGCAGCTGCGCCGGCGCGCACAGGACGATCCACAGCGCCAGCCGGTCCACCGCGCCGACGCCGTGCCCGGCGCGCACCTCGTCGACGATCCGGCCGACCAGCCAGGGCCCGGCGGCCCCCGCCCCCGCCGCCAGCAGGTTCAGCGCCAGCACGGCGGCGAACGCCCGCCCGTCGGCCCGCACCAGCCGCACCACGGCCCGGCGCACGGCGGCCCGGTCCGCGACGGGCAGCGTCGTCTCTCCCGCCGTCATCGCGTGACTCCCTCGCGCAGCCCGGGCACCGCACCGCCCCCGGTGTCCCTTCTGTCCCCCTCGTCCCCGTCATCCCCGGTGTCCCGGGCGACCAGCGCCCTGTAGCCCGGTTCCGCCGCCAGCAGCCGGCGGTGCGGGCCGCTCGCCGCGACCTTGCCGTCGACCAGGAACACGACCGTGTCCACGTGGTCCAGCACCAGCGGGGAGGTCGTCGTCACCACGGTCGTACGGCCCTGCCGCGCCTCCCGCAGCCGTGCGGCGACCGTCGCCTCGGTGTGCGCGTCCAGCGCCGAGGCCGGCTCCACGGCGAGCAGCACCTCCGGATCGGCCAGCAGTGCCCGCACCAGCCGCAGCCGCTGGCGCTGCCCGCCGGACAGGCTGCGGCCCTGCCCGGAGACCACCGAGTCAAGGCCGTCCGGCAGGCCGCGGACGACGTCCTCGGCCGCCGCCGTGTGCACCGCCCGGCGCAGCGCCGCCTCGTCCACCGGGTCCGCGGCGGCCACGACCTCCCGCACCGGTCCCGCGAACAGGTCCGCCTCGTTGTCCGCGACGAGGATGCGCCGCCGTACGTCCGTCAGCGGGACCGCGTCGAGGCGTACCCCGCCCCAGGTGACGTCGGTCGGCCCGTACCGGCCCAGCCGGTCCGCCACCTCGGCGGCCTCGGCGGGCCGGGCGGCGGCCAACGCCGTCAGCCGGCCCGGCACCACCCGCACCCCGGACACCGGATCGTGCAGCACGGCCGGACCCGCGGGCGCCGGCAGCGTGCCGGTGTCCGGCTCCGGCGCCAGCCGCAGCAGGTCGACGACGCGGCGCGCGGCCACCACGCCCCGGTTCAGGTCGTAGGCCATCTGCACGAAGAACGCCACCGGCCCGACCAGGACGGCCACATAGCCGTACACCGACACCAACTCACCCACGGTCAGCGTCCCCTGGGCGGTGAGGCGGGCCGCGAGCCAGGTCACCACGGCCAGGAACAGGGTCGGCAGGCCGATGCCGAGCGCCTGCACCCAGCCGGCCACCGCGCCCACCCGGTACCCCTGGGCCCGCAGCCGATCCGAGTCCCGGCGGAACGCGTCCGCGAACAGCCCCTTGCCGCCCAGCCCGTTCAGGACCCGCAGCCCGCCCGCGAGGTCACCGATGCGCGCGGCGAGCACGCCCTGCCGCTCCCGGTACTCGCTCTCCGCGCCCTGGAGCCGCAGTGTCAGCGGCCCGGTGAGCAGCGCGATCACCGGCGCCCCGAGCAGCACCACCGCGGCGATCGGCACGGAGACCGACAGCAGCAGTCCGGCCACCACCGCGTACACCACGATCGCACCGACGCCCGGCCCGATCACGGTCAGCGCCTGCGCGAGGGTCTGCGCGTCCCCGACCCCGATGGTGACGACCTCCCCGGCCCCCGCCCGGCGCGGCAGCGCCGCCCCCAGCCGCACCACATGCCCCACGACCACCTTCACCGTGCGGAAGTTGGCGTCCATCCGGACCCGGGTCAGCGTGCGGTGCCGCAGCGTACCCACCCAGGCGTTCACCGATCCGGCCACGAAGATCACCGCGGTCCAGCCGGCCAGCACCCCGAGCCGCCCCGGCACCAGCCCCTCGTCCACGGCCCGCGCCATCAGATACGGCTGCGCGGCCAGCAGCACCATCCAGAGACTGCCCAGCAGCGCCCCGGCCACCGACCGCCCCGGCTGACACCGCACCAGCCACCATAGATACCACCAGCCGCCCCGGTCGTCGGGCGTGCCCGGATCCTCGTACGCGTCGATCATCCATCCCCCGGTCTCCCCGGCCCGCCTGCGCGCACGGCCCGGACGGCGAACCCGGAACGTACCGGCTCCGGCGAGAGCGGTTCCAGCGAATAACGGACGGCGCCCCGCCGGTGTCCGCCCCGCGCCCGCCCGAAACCCGGTGGGCGATGTCCGTGGCGGTCCGTAGGCTCGCACGTGATGCCCACGACACCCGCAACCACCGAGGACCGGTCCGCCGTCCGCACCCTCCTGCGCCTGTGGCCGTACGTCCGCCCCGTGCGCGCCCGGCTGTTCACCGCCGCGTTCGTCGCCGTCGTCGCCTCCTGTACGGGGCTGGTGATCCCGCTCGTCCTGAAGTGGCTGGTCGACGGGCCGGTGTCCGGCCGGGACCCGGCGGGTGTCTGGCTCGGCGCGCTGTACCTGCTGCTGCTCGGCATCGCCGAGGCCGTCCTGTTCGGCGTCAGACGGTGGCTGGTGGCCCGCCCGTTGTCGCACGTCGAGGCGGAGCTGCGCGCGGACCTCTACCACCGGCTGCAACGCCTGCCCGTCGCCTTCCACGACCGCTGGGCGTCCGGCCAGATGCTCTCCCGCGGCACGACCGACCTGATGCTGCTCCGTCAGTTCCTCGCCTTCCCGCTGACGTTCCTGCTGGTCAACGGCGTGACCATCGCCGTCGGGCTGGTCATCATGCTGGTGCAGGACTGGCAGCTGGGCCTGGTCATCCTCGGACCCACCCTCCCCGTGATGTGGACCTGCGCCGTCTTCGAACGCCGGTACGCGCAGGTCGCGCGGCGCGCCCAGGACCAGGTCGGGGACCTGACCACGGTGGTCGAGGAGAGCGTGCTCGGCATCCGTGTCATCAAGGGCTTCGGCCGGCACCGCAGCCAGGCCCGGGCGTTCCGCGTCCTCTCGGGCACCCTGCGCGGCACCGAGCTGCGCAAGGCGCGGCTGCTGGCCACCATCTGGGCTGTCATCGTCACGCTGCCCGAACTGGCGATCGGGGCCGCGCTGGTACTGGGGGCCGTGCGGGTCGCCGACGGGGGACTCAGCACGGGCACGCTGGTCGCCTTCCTGAGCACGGCACTCGCGCTGCGCTGGCCCGTGGACTCGATCGGGTTCCTGCTGGCGATGAGCCAGGAGGCCGCCTCCGCCACGGAGCGGTACTTCGAGGTGATGGACCAGGCGCCGGAGGACCCCTCCGACGGGGCCGGGGACGCCGCCACGCCCATCCGTCCCCGGGTGTGCGAGACGTCGGGCGAGGTACCCGCGACCGTGCGCGGCCTGCGGTTCGAGAACGTCGCGTTCCGCTATCCCGACGCGCCCCCCGACTCCCCGCCCCTCCTCACCCGTGTCGATCTCCACATCCGGCCCGGCGAGTCCATGGCCCTGGTCGGAGCCACCGGCAGCGGGAAGACGACCCTCACCGCGCTGGTGCCCCGGCTGCACGAGGTCACCTCCGGGCGGATCACCCTCGACGGCGTGGACATCACCGCGATGTCCCGCGAGGAACTGCGCACCAGGGTCGCCGTCGCCTTCGAGGAACCCACCCTGTTCTCCGCCACGGTGGGCGAGAACGTCCTGATGGGGGCCCCGGACGGGGCGGGGGACGCCGACCTCGGCCGGGCACTCGCCATCGCCCGGGCCGACTTCGCGCACGCGCTCCCGCACGGCACCGCCACCCGCGTCGGCGAGCAGGGACTCAGCCTGTCCGGCGGCCAGCGCCAGCGCCTCGCGCTGGCCCGCGCGGTGGTCGGCCGGCCGGAGTACCTGGTGCTGGACGACCCGCTGTCCGCCCTGGACGTGCACACGGAGGCCGCCGTGGAGGCCGCGCTGCGACGGGTCCTCGCCGACACCACCGCCCTGATCGTGGCCCACCGCCCGTCCACCGTGCTGCTCGCCGACCGGGTCGCCCTGCTCTCGGGCGGCCGGATCGCCGCCGTCGGCACCCACCACGAACTGCTGCGCGGCAACGCCGAGTACGCCCGCCTGATGTCCGCGGAACCGGAGGACCAGCGATGACGACGACCGCCTCCGCCCCCGCCACGGGCAGTGACGACCACAGCGCCCCGGACCCCGGCGACCCCTTCGACCAGGACGTCCTGTCCGCCCCGCCCGGCGCGACCGGCGCCCTGCTGCGCTCGCTGCTCGCTCCGCTCAAGGGCCGGACCGTGTTCACCGCTCTCCTGCTGCTGCTCCAGCAGGCGGCGACGCAGGTGGGCCCGCTGCTGGTGGCGTACGCCATCGACACCGCCGTACCCGCGTTCCGGGACGACCGGCACGGCCCGCTGATCGCGGTGGCCGTCGGTGCCGCGCTGAGCGCCCTCGCCTCGGGCGTGTTGCAGTTCGGCTTCATCGAGTACAGCGCGCGGGTCAGCCAGGACGTGCTGCTGGACCTCCGGGGCCGAATCTTCCGGCACGCGCAGGCGCTGAGCCTGGACTTCCACGAGCGGTACACCTCGGGCCGGCTGATCTCCCGTGCGACCACGGACGTCGAGTCGCTGCGCGAACTCCTCGACGACGGCATCCAGGAACTGGTGACCGTCGTGCTGTCCTTCGTGTACATCGCGGCGATGCTGCTCTGGCTGGACCTCGGCCTGGGCGCGGTCGCGGTGGCCTCCTTCGTGCCGCTGTACCTGCTCGTCCGGCTCTACCAGCGGCGGGTGGGCCGGGTGTACCGGGCGCGGTCCACGGCGATCGCCTCGGTGATCGTGCGGTTCGTGGAGACGATGAACGGCATCCGGCCGGTGCGCGCGTTCCGGCGGGAGGCCGCGAACGACGCCGAGTTCGCCGTGCTGAACCGGCGGCACGAGCGGACCAACGGGGACGCGCTGCTGGAGATGGCCCGCTATGTGGTCGGCTCCCGGCTGGTGGCCAACACCTCGGTCGCGGCGATCGTGCTGTGGGGCGCCTACCGGGTGGCGTCCGGCTCGCTGGACCTGGGGGTGCTGGCGGCGGCGGTGCTGTATCTGCGCCGGCTGTACGACCCGATCGACCGGCTCGGCATGTTCCTGAACTCCTACCAGTCGGCCGCCGCCTCCCTGGAGAAGATCGCCGGGCTGCTGGCGCAGACGCCGTCCGTACCGGAGCCCGCGGAGCCGCGCGCACTTCCGCCGCTGACGGGCGGCCTCCCGGGCCGCGAGGTCGTCTTCGACGGCGTGCGGTTCGCCTACCGCACCGGCGGCGAGGTGCTGCCCCGTTTCGGCCTGACCCTGCCGGCCGGGCAGACCGTCGCGGTCGTCGGCTCGACCGGCGCGGGCAAGTCCACCCTGGCCAAGCTGCTCGCCCGCTTCTACGACCCCTCCGACGGGCGGGTCCTGCTGGACGGGGTGGACCTGCGCGACCTGGCCGCGCCGGAGCTGCGGCGCGGGGTGGTCATGGTGACGCAGGAGGCGTTCCTGTTCTCCGGCACGGTCGCCGACAACATCGCGATCGGCCGGCCCGACGCCGGCCGGGACGAGATCGAGCGGGCCGCGAAGGCGATCGGCGCGCACGAGTTCATCAGCGCGCTGCCCGACGGCTACGACACGGACGTCCGCAAGCGCGGGGGGCGCATCTCCGCCGGACAGCGCCAGCTGGTCGCCTTCGCCCGGGCGCTGCTCGCCGACCCGGCGGTGCTCATCCTGGACGAGGCGACCAGCTCGCTGGACATCCCGGGGGAGCGGGCGGTGCAGCGGGCGATGTCGACGGTGCTGCGGGGCCGTACCGCCGTGGTGATCGCGCACCGGCTGTCCACCGTGGAGATCGCGGACCGGGTGCTGGTGATGGAGCACGGCCGGATCGTCGAGGACGGCCGCCCGCAGGACCTCATCGCCGGCACCGGCCGGTTCGCGGACCTGCACAGGGCCTGGCGGGACAGCCTGGCCTAGGCCGTTGCCCCGGATCGCCCCGCCGACCCGGTGAGGACGGCGGCGAGGTGGGCGGCCGCCGACCGCGAGCGGGGGCGGCCGCCCCGGTACCGCCCTCCCGTGGCGCGCGGCCCACCGGAGCCGACCCGTTGACGACCGGGCCGCACGGGTCAGCGGCGCCACCCGCGGTGCCCGGGGTTCGCCGGTCGCCCCTCACCCCTGGTCCGGTATGGCGGTGTCACTCTCGGCCCCGGTGCCCAGGGCGTCGTGGTAGAGCCGGAACAGGCTCAGATCCCCGTGTTCCGCGGCCCCGGCGGGCCCGGCCGCGCGCAGGCGCTGCCAGCACTCGGCGGCAAGGCGGCGGGCGGCCGCACCGGGCCAGGGCCGGGGAAGCAGTTCCGGCGGCAGGAACGGATCGGGTTCCATGGCCCGGGTGAACTCGGCGGCGAGTTCCACTGCCATGGTCAGCCGGCCCTCGGGGGACCCGTGCGCGGCGCTTTCCCGCGCGGCCCCCAGCTCGTCGAGGCACCGTCGTGTGAAGGCGGCGAGCCGTTCATGGCCGGCGGCGACGTCCTCCAGCGGCCACAGCGCGGCGGCCAGGGCCGGCGGGTCGGTGAGCGTTCCGACCCGTAGATCGGTGCTCGTGAGGAAGGTGACGCAGGAGAGCACGCCGAGGTGCCGGGCGTGTGCTTCGACGAGGTCGGTGACCGGGTTCGCGGTGACGTACAGCCCGCCCTGGAGCGGTGCGGCGCCGAGGTGGAGCAACCTGTCGCGCAGGACGTCACGGGCGCTTCGGCAGGATTCCGGGATGGCGAACGCGAACAGGTGCCAGGTGCCGTCCCAGGGAGCGAGTCCGGCGTCCTGGCGGTAGGCGTGGCGTACGTGGTCCGCGTCCGGCGCCAGGGTTCCGGAACAGTCGGAGACGGCGCGCAACAGGGCTTTGCGGCCGCGGCCGTCCTGGGTGAACCGGCGTTCTTCGACCAGGCGCCGGACGCAGAGCCGCACCTGCTGGTCGCTCATGCCCAAGGTGCCCGCGACGGCGTAGAGCTGCCCGGCGTCGACGGTGCCGTCCTCGCGGACGAGCGCGTGCACCAGCAGGCGGGTGGGAATCTCGGGCCGGGCAGCCGATGCGGGCTCCCCGCTCGTGGGGGTCCGGGGGGTCATCAGGCCGTGCCCCCGTCCAGCCGGTCCGCGGCGGTGAGCGGGCGGTGCATGGTGGTCACGGCGCCGAACCCCAGCGGACGGCGCAGCCAGGGCGTCTGCTCGGTGCGCCGGGCGGTGAAGCCGTGCCGCTCGTACAGCGCGCGGGCGCGGGGGTTGGTGTCGATGACGTCCAGGCGGATGCGCCGGCAGCCGTTCTCGGCTCCTATGGCGGCGATCTCCCTCAGCAGCAGGGTGCCGATGCCCGAGCCCCGGTGGCGCGCGTCGACGGCGATGCCGTCCATGACGAGGTCGCCCTCGCCCGGGGTGCGCCGGAACAGAGCCAGGACCGCCAGGCGGGGCAGCAGCCCCTTCAGCAGCCCGTAGGCGGACAGCACGTCGGCCGCGCTGCCCCCGGTCAGCCCGCGGCCACCGGCCTGGTACCCCGCCACCCCGACCACCTCCCCGTCGACGAGCGCCGTGACGCCCCGGTCGCGGTTCAGGTGCCGGGCGAGGAATGCCCGCCCCGCGTCCGGCGGGTCGAGCGCCGGGCCGAGTTTGCGGCCGAAGGCCTCCCAGTAGAGCGCGGCCACCTGCCGCTCGCTGCCTTCGGGCACGCCACGCCGACACACCACCATGGGGCTTCTCCTCCGAAAGGGTTGACTCCTGTGTGATCCAATCTAGTACGTTCGTTCTTGAAACGAGCGTTTTTACTTCGATCGATCGGGGGAGTTTCATGCCGGGACGACGCGAGAGGACCACCGGGCCGCGCCGTAGGCGGTGGGTGCGCGGGGTCGTGTGGTCGGTGGCCGGCGTCCTCGTGACGGCCGCCGGTCTCGGCGGGGTGGTGGTGTGGCAGAACACGTACGCCCTGCGTGAGGAGCGGGTGGTCCTGCGGCACGACGGGCACCGGCTGGAAGGGGTGCTCGCCCGCCCCGAGACAGGGCACGGGCCGTACGGGCTGGTCGTCTTCGTCCACGGTGACGGGCCGACGGACGCCACGCACGACACGTTCTACCGGCCGTTGTGGGAGTCCTTCGCCCGCGCGGGCTACGCGTCGCTGTCGTTCAGCAAACCGGGCGTGGCGGGCTCCGGGGGCGACTGGCTGGAGCAGAGCATGGCCGATCGCGCGCGGGAGACCCTGGCCGCGGTCGCCTGGGCCCGCGGCCGCACCGACATCGACGGCCGCCGCATCGGGTTGTGGGGCGCGAGCCAAGCGGGATGGGTGCTGCCCAAGGTCGCCGCCGCGGACCGCGGGATCCGGTTCGTCATCGCCGTCGCCCCGGCCGTCAACTGGCTCCGGCAGGGCCGCTACGACCTCCTCACCCAGCTCCGGCGGGACGGCGCCGGCCCCCGGGAGACCGCGCGGGCGCTGCGGCGCAGTGACACCACCCTCGCCCTGTTGCGCCGGGGCGCGTCGTACGACGAGTACCGCGCCGCGCTCGGGCGCGACGCCGACATGACCCGCAGACGGTGGCGGTTCGTGACCCGGAACCACACCGCCGACGCGGTCGCCGATCTGCGCGCCATGCGGGGCACTCCCGTCCTGCTCGTCCTGGCCGGTCACGACGTGCATGTGGACGCCGCCGAGACGGAGAGCGTCTACCGCGGCGTCCTGCCCTCCTCCACACTCCAGGTCGCGCACTATCCCGGCGCCACACACTCGCTCGTCGACCACGACCTGGAGAGCCGCGAGCCGCTGCTCACGGCCACCGCGATCCTGCTGCCGAGAAGGCTGTACACGGCCGGCTTCCTCGCCGACCAGGCCCGTTACGTCAGGCGGTTCGACTCAGGCAGGGGGACGCGATGAGCGAGGAGCCGGCTCATGACCCGCTCGAAAGGCGGTGCGTCCCCGGCCTGCCCCGGCGGGGGACGGAAGGCGAGCGGCCGGCGGCATCTGTCGGCGGCGGACAGCACCCCCAGCTCCTAGGGCACCCCCAGCTCGAAGAGCGCGTACCCGGCGTACGACCCGGAGGCCAGCGCCGCGATGCCCAGCAGCGTGCACTGCACGGGCAGGCTCAGCCGGCGCATCGCGACCGCGAGCGGCAGGAACAGCGGGAAGCAGGGCAGCAGATAGCGGGAGATGTTGGCGACGATCTGCTGGCTGCCGAGCACCAGGGCCAGCGTCAGGATGGTGTAGACGACCAGCACCGGCGGCGGGCGCAGCCGCAGCAGCAGCGGCAGCAGCGCGCAGGCGAGCAGGATCACGCCGACGGAGATGACGTCCGCGAAGGGGTACGCGAAGAGGTAGGTGAACTTGCCCACGGGCACGGACGTCAGCACGTCCAGGGTCTGCTTGCCGTAGTCGAAGCGGTGCGCCCAGGCGCCCGACTGGAGCTTGAAGTAGCCGCCCAGGTCGCCCATCCGGTTGCCGACCCAGAGCAGATAGCCGAGCAGTCCGAGCGGGGCCAGGGCCATGGCGAGCAGCGGGCGCAGCGGGCCCTCCTCGCGGCGGCGCAGCGCGAGCAGCGCGGCCACGCCGAGCGCGGCGATCAGCGCGGCGGCCGTGGGCCGGTTGAGGCCGGCCGCGAAGGTGAGCAGCCCGGCGGTGAGCCAGCGGCGGGTGATGACGGCGTGACAGGCCCATACGGCGAGGGCCACGTAGAGCGAGTCGGAGTAGACCGCCCACTCCACGCCCGAGCCCGGCCACACCGCCCACAGTCCGGCCGCCGCGAACCCGGCACGCCGGCCGCCGAACCGCTCGGCGACGGCGTACACGCCGAGGGCGGCGGCGAATGAGGCGGCGATCGAGACCAGCAGCCCGGCGCCGTACGAGCCGAGCCCGGTGACCGTCGAGGTCAGCCGGATCAGGGCCGGGTACAGCGGGAAGAACGCCGCCGAGTTGCCCTCCAGCGTGATCAGGCCGGTGGCCCCCGGGACCGGGACGAGTCTCGGGTCGTAGCCGTGCAGCGCGATCTGCTGGTACCACCAGCCGTCCCAGGTGGCCAGCACGTCCCAGGCGTGCGCGCCGCCGCCGAACCGGGGGTGCCTGGTGCGGTAGTCCCCGGTGGCCGACAGCAGGTACATGAACGAGCAGAAACCGGCCAGCTTCAGCGTGCCGAACACGGCGAGGACCGGCCCGTGACGGCGGCCGGCGGCCCGGAACCGGGCGCCGGGCGCGGTCCGGGACGCGGGCGCCGCCGTCCCGGCCAGGGTCGCGGTCACCGGGTCACCGGCCCGGGGCGGCGGCGGGCCAGGGTGCGCCGCATCCGGACGATCCCCCGCAGATCGGCCAGCGCGGTGGCGAGGAGGTCGACGCTGCTGTCGGGGTCGTCCACCCAGTCCACCGGGACCTCGTGGATCCTCAGGCCCGCCCGCTCGGCGAGCACCAGCAGTTCGGTGTCGAAGAACCACTCCCCGTCCCGCACCAGCGGCAGCAGCCGCTCCGCGGTCTCCCGCCGCACCGCCTTGAAGCCGCACTGGGCGTCGGAGAACCCGACGGCGAGCGTGCAGCGCAGCAGCGCGTTGTAGCAGCGGGATATGACCTCGCGTTTGGCACCGCGCACCACCTGGGCGCCCGGGGCGAGCCGGGTCCCGATGGCCACGTCGGAGTGGCCCGAGATCAGCGGGGCGACCAGCGGCAGCAGCGCGGCGAGCCCGGTGGACAGGTCCACGTCGAGATACGCCAGCACGGGCGCCCGGGAACCCGACCAGGCCGCCCGCAGCGCCCGGCCGCGGCCCTTCTCCGGCAGCCGCAGCGAGGTCACCTCCGGGAGTTCGCCGGCGAGCGAGGTGGCGATGGCCGGGGTGCGGTCGGTGCTCGCGTTGTCGGCGATGGTGATCCGGAACGCGTAGGGGAAGGTGTCCCGCAGGTGTGCGTGCAGCCGCCGGACGTTCGGCTCCAGGTCCTTCTCCTCGTTGAACACCGGTACGGCCACGTCCAGGACGGGCTCGTCGGGGTCCGCCGGCAGGGGCGCGCGCCGGGGTGCCGGGGACACCGCCGGTGGCCGGCTCGGTCGTATGTGTGTCACGTCATTCCCTGAGGTCAGGTGTATCGGGCGCACCGGGGCACGCGGGGGCGGAGGGCGGAGCGGGGGCTAGCCGGCCGGGCCGGCCGTGGAGGAGGGCCGGTCCGACGGCACGGCGGGTGCGCGCGCCGGTGCCGTGGCCGGTGCTGTGGTGCTGCCGCCGGCCCGGGAGCCGGCCGTGGCCGACGGCGGCCGGGACGTGGCGGTGGCCGTGCTCCGGCCGGGGTCCGGGCCGGCCGTGGCCGTTGCGGTCGCGGTCGCGGTCGCGGTGGCGGTCGCGGTGCTCGGCGGTGTGGGCGGGACCGTCGCGGGGAACGACGTGGACGGCGGAGCGCCCGGTGACCGGGACGACGACGGTGACGACGACGGTGACGGTGACGGTGACGTGCTGGGGCCGGGTGCCGGGCTGGTCAGGGGCCGGGGGCGCGGTGCGCTGGGCCGGTCGTCGGTGTGGCCGTGCGGCCACAGCAGCAGCCCCAGGCCGAGGCCGGCCACGGCCAGCGCGGAGCCGGCGGCCCGGCGCGCCGTGCGCGCCCGGTGCCGGGCGCGCACGCCGGCGCGGAGCGCCTCCCGGTGCCGGGCCTCGAACGGCGCCGGCTGCCGGGCCTGGTGCATGAGCTGTGCCAGCTGCCGCTCGAAGCGATCCGCGCGGTCCGTGCCGTCCATGCGGTCCGTCCCGTCCATACCGTCGAAGCCGTCCATGCCCCTCCCGCGGTCCATGGGTCCTCCCTCACCCCACCGGCTCGATGACGTCGGCCAGCAGGCGGCGCAGCCGGGCCACCCCGCGTGCGGCATGGGACCGGGCCGTGCCCACCGGGCAGCCCAGGACCTCCGCCACCTGCCGGTCGGGCAGGTCCTGGTAGTAGCGCAGCACCACCGCGGCCCGTTGCCTGGGGGTCAGCCGGGCGAGCGCCGCCTCCAGCCGGGAGCGCTCGGCCACGGTCGCCGACACGTCGCCGGCCGCCATCACCTCGGGCAGCTCCTCCACGGGCCGCTCGCCCCACCAGCGGCGGCGCGCCGACCGGGCCGCGGCCCGCGCCAGCACCTTGCGCACATACGCCTCCGGCGCCTCGTCGGCGACCTTCGGCCAGACGAACCACAACTTGACCAAGGAGTCCTGCAGCAGGTCCTCGGCCCGGTACCGGTCCCCTCCGGTGAGCAGACGGGCGAGATGCAACAACACCGACCAGCGGGCCGCCACGAACGCGTCGTACTCACCGGCCCTGGTCTGCTCCATCCCCGCGGTCCCCGTTCTCGCCGGCTGTTCACACCAGGAGAAAGGCCCTGGACCCCCGCCCGCGCTGCATCCGGCGAGCGTGATCCGCGTCACGCACAGCCGGGGCACGGGCTCCGGGGAGTCTCTCGCACCGCCGTCCGGGCCGGTTCAGGCCACTCGCAGGAGCAGGACCGCCCGCGCCGGCACGGTGATCTCCGCCCCCGCCGGGTGGACCGTGTCCGGCGCCCCGGCCTGTTCCTCCCGCGAGGTGTCCACCACGACCTCGTACCGCTCGGCCCACGGCGGGCCGGGCAGCAGGAAGTCCGTCGGCCGGTCCCCGGCGTGCAGCACCGCGAGGAAGCTGTCGTCCACCACCGGCGCGCCGCGCTCGTCGCGGCCCGGGATGTCCCGCCCTGAGAGGTACATGCCGAGCGTGGCCGCGGGGGCGTACCAGTCGTCCTCGGTCATCTCCGCGCCCCGCGCGGTGAACCAGGCCAGGTCGCGCAGCCCGTCCGCGGTCTGGGCCCGGCCGGAGAAGAAGGCGCGCCGGCGCAGCACCGGGTGGCGGTGGCGCAGCGCGATCAGCCGGGACGTCAGGTCGTACAGCGCCCGCCAGCCGGGGTCCTCCAGCAGCGACCAGTCCAGCCAGCTGATCTCGTTGTCCTGGCAGTAGGCGTTGTTGTTGCCGCGCTGGGTGCGGCCCAGCTCGTCACCGGCCACCAGCATGGGCACGCCGGTGGACAGCAGCAGGGTGGTGAGGAGGTTGCGCAGCTGCCGGCGCCGCAGCGCCCGCACCCGCTCGTCGTCCGTCTCGCCCTCGGTCCCGCAGTTCCAGGAGCGGTTGTCGTCCGTGCCGTCCCGGTTGTTCTCCCCGTTGGCCTCGTTGTGCTTGGTCTCGTACGACACCAGGTCGCGCAGGGTGAAGCCGTCGTGCGCGGTGACGAAGTTGACCGAGGCGTACGGGCGCCGGCCGCCCCAGGCGTACAGGTCGCTGGAGCCGGAGAGGCGGTAGCCCATCTCGCGCACGTCCGGCAGGGCGTGCCGCCAGAAGTCCCGGACCGCGTTGCGGTAGCGGTCGTTCCACTCGGCCCACAGGGGTGGGAAGGCGCCCACCTGGTAGCCGCCGGAGCCGATGTCCCACGGTTCGGCGATCAGCTTCACCCGGCGCAGCACCGGGTCCTGGGCGATGACCGCCAGGAACGGCGAGAGCATGTCGACGTCGTGCATCGAGCGGGCCAGTGCCGCCGCGAGGTCGAAGCGGAAGCCGTCCACGCCCATCTCGGTCACCCAGTAGCGCAGCGAGTCGGTGATCAGGCGCAGCACCTGCGGCTGGACGACGTGGAGGGTGTTGCCGCAGCCGGTGTAGTCGGCGTACCGGCGGGCGTCGTCCTGGAGCCGGTAGTAGCCGCGGTTGTCGATGCCCTTCAGCGACAGCGTCGGCCCCAGCTCGCCCGCCTCCGCCGTGTGGTTGTAGACCACGTCGAGGATGACCTCGATGCCGGCCGCGTGCAGCGCGCGCACCATCCGCTTGAACTCGCCGACCTGCGCTCCCGTCGTACCGGAGGCCGCGTAGGCCGCGTGGGGGGCGAAGTAGCCGATCGAGTTGTAGCCCCAGTGGTTCCGCAGGCCCCGGCGCAGCAGGTGGTCCTCGTGCGCGAACTGGTGGACGGGGAGCAGTTCGACGGCCGTGACGCCGAGGCGCACCAGGTGCTCGACCGCGGCCGGATGCGCCAGCCCGGCGTACGTGCCGCGCAGTTCCTCGGGGATGTCCGGGTGCAGCCGGGTGAAACCGCGCACGTGCAGCTCGTAGATGACCGAGTCCGCCCACGGTGTCTTGGGGCGGTGGTCGTCGGACCAGTCGTCGTCGTCGTGGACGACGACGCCCTTCGGGACGTACGGCGCCGAGTCCCGCTCGTCGCGCACGGTGTCCGCGACATGCTGCTCCGGCCAGTCCCGGACGTGTCCGTACACCTGCGGCGGCAGGCCGAACTCGCCGTCCACGGCCCGCGCGTACGGGTCCAGCAGCAGTTTCGCCGGGTTCCAGCGGGCGCCGGTCCACGGGTCCCAGCGGCCGTCCACCCGGTAGCCGTACCGCTGTCCGGGCAGCACGCCGGGCACGAAGCCGTGCCATATCTCGTGCGTCAGCTCGGTCAGCGGTATCCGTGTCTCCCGGCCGCCCTCGTCGAACAGGCACAACCGCACCGCCTCGGCCCCGGCCGCCCACAGGGCGAAGTTGGTGCCGGCCACCCCGTCCGGACCGGCCCGGAACCGGGCCCCCAGCGGGGTCGGCGCCCCCGGCCACGCGGCCGGGACGGGCGGTACGGCACGCCGGGTGCCGCTCACCGCCGCCGGTTGCCCGCTCCCGGCCGGATCCCCGGCCGGTGCCCGCTGCTCGGCTGCGCTCGTCACAGTCGGTCCCTCTTCCCAGTGGCTCCGGCCGGGTCGGGGGTGCCCCCCCGTCCCGGGGGAGGCACCCCCACGTGTCGTCCTTCCCTCTGTTCTGCCCAGCGCGTGGCTCGCACTCACGTTTCCCCGGGGCGGGCCCGTCGTTGGGATTCCTGTGAGGCACGTACAACGACGCGCACGGCGCGTGGGGGCCGCGCTGGCCGCCGTACTGACATGGGCGGGGCTGCTGTCGGGCTGCTCCTCGGACGGCTCCGGGCCGCTGGGCATGGGCGGGGACCCGGGCAGACCCCCGGCCGCCGAGGACGTCATCAAGGTCACCCCCGGCGACGGCGGCAAGGCCGTGCGCCCCGGCGAGCGGCTGCGGGTGCGGGTGCCCGGCGGCCGCCTGGAGAAGGTGACGGTGGTCAGGGAGCAGGACGCGCAGAGCTCGCCGGTCCCAGGACGCGTCAGCGAAGACGGGCTGACCTGGCGGCCCGACGAGGACCGGCTGGCGCTCGCCGCCCGGTACACCGTGGACGCGGTCGCGCTGGACTCCCACGGCCGCCGCGCCGCCCGGCACACCACCTTCACCACCTACGTCCCCGACGCGCGGTTCATCGGCTACGTCACCCCCGAGAACCGCGCCACCGTGGGCACAGGCATGATCGTCTCCCTCTCCTTCAGCCGGGACATCGTCGACCGGGCCGCCGTCGAGCGCGCCGTCCGCGTCAGCGCCCGGCCCCCGGCGGAGATCCGGCCGCACTGGTTCGGCAGGAACCGCCTGGACTTCCGTCCCGAGCGCTACTGGAAACCCGGCACCGAGGTCACCGTCGACCTGCACCTGCGGGACGTGCAGGGTGCGCCCGGCGTCTACGGGCTCCAGGACCGGACGTTCGCGTTCACCGTCGGCCGCAGCCAGGTCTCCCTGGTCGACGCCGCGAAGCACACCATGGACGTACGGCGCGACGGGCAGCTCCTGGCCACCGTCCCCATCACCGCGGGCGCCCCGAAACACCCGACGTACAACGGGAAGATGGTGGTGATGGACATGCTGGAGGTGACCCGCATGAACAGCCGCACGGTCGGCTTCGGCGGCGAGTACGACATCCCGGACGTCCCGCACGCCATGAAGCTCACCGACTCCGGCACCTTCCTGCACGGCAACTACTGGGCCACGGACGCCCCGGGAGAAGCCAACGTCAGCCATGGCTGTGTGGGGCTCGTGGACGTCAAGGGCGGCAGCTCGGACACCCCGGCCGGCTGGTTCTTCGACCGCAGTCTCGTCGGGGACGTCATCGAGGTCGTGCACAGCCGGGACAGGACGGTCGCGCCCGACAACGGCCTCGGCGGGTGGAACATGGGCTGGAAGGAGTGGAAAGCGGGCAGCGCGGTGAAGTAACCGGGTGAGGGGCGGGGTCGCGGTGGGGTGCCGGGTGCGAGTTGCGACGGAACGGTGACATCTGCCTGACACCCCGCTGAAAACCAGGCGGTTAATATGCGCGCACCGATGTGGTGGGGAGCGGGCCTGAGCGGGTCCGGCGAGGGGAGAACAAGGTGGACGTGCGGCCTGTGGCGGGGGCGTCGGTTCGGGGGCGGCGGGGCCGTGGGGGGCTGGCACTCATAGCCGGCGCCCTGGTGCTGTCGCTCGCCGCGTGCGGCGGAGGCGGGGACTCCGGTTCCGCGAACGGAAAGGGCAAGGACCGGGGCAGCGGGCGGGGCGCGCAGTCCACGGCCGCCGTCAGCATCGTCCCCGCGTCCGGTGCCACCGGCGTCGACACCAGCGGCGCGCTGAAGGTGGGCGTCGCCAAGGGCACACTGACCCGGGTCACCGTCAAGGACGCCAAGGGCGGCGAGATAGCCGGGTCCATCACCGGGGGCGGCGCCTCCTGGACCCCGTCGACCCATCTGGCCGCGGCCACCAAGTACACCGTGCACGCGGTCGCCAAGGACTCCGAGGGCCGCGAGGCCGCCGAGGACGCCACCTTCACCACCCTCACGCCGAAGAACACCTTCGTCGGCTGGTTCACCCCCGAGGACGGCTCCACCGTCGGTGTCGGGATGCCGTTCTCCATACGCTTCACCCGGGGCATCACCCGGCCGGCCGCGGTCGAGAAGGCCATCCGGATCAGGACCGAGCCGGCCGTCGACGTCGAGGGCCACTGGTTCGGCAACGACCGCCTGGACTTCCGCCCCGAGACGTACTGGAAGACCGGCACCAAGGTCACCGTCGACCTCGACCTGGACGGCGTCGAGGGCCGCGCCGGCGTCTACGGCAAGCAGCACAAGACCGTGAAGTTCACCATCGGCCGCAACCAGGTCTCCGTCGTGGACGCCAAGAAGCACACGATGCGGGTCACCCAGGACGGCAGGACCGTCAAGACACTCCCCGTCACGACCGGCAAGGCCGGGTACGAGACCTGGAACGGCCAGATGGTCATGAGCGAGAAGCTCTCCGTGACCCGGATGAACGGCGAGACCGTCGGCTACGGCGGCGAGTACGACATCAAGGACGTCCCCCACGCCATCCGCCTCACCACCTCCGGCACCTTCATCCACGGCAACTACTGGGGCGGCGGCGCCTTCGGCCACTACAACGCCAGCCACGGCTGCGTGGGCCTGCGCGACGTGCGCGGCGGTTCCGACGGCTCCGTCCCGGCGGCCTGGTTCTTCAGCCACTCGATCATCGGTGACGTGGTGGTCGTGAAGAACTCCCACGACCGCACGGTGGACCCGGCCAACGGCCTGAACGGCTGGAACATGTCCTGGGCCGACTGGAAGAAGTGAGCCCACCCGCCCCACCCGCCCGGTGCTGTGACCTACGGCACCGGGCCGTCCGGCGTTAGTGGCCGTTAACCTGCCTGCATGACCGTCTCTCTCGAAGTCGCCGAAGGCGTCGGCACGCTGCGTCTGGACCGGCCGCCGATGAACGCGCTGGACATCGCCACCCAGGACCGGCTGAAGGAACTCGCCGAGGAGGCCACGCGCCGCGACGACGTGCGCGCCGTGGTGATCTACGGCGGCGAGCGGGTGTTCGCGGCGGGCGCGGACATCAAGGAGATGCAGAACATGGACCACGCGGGGATGGTCCTGCGGTCCCGCGCGCTCCAGGACTCCTTCACCGCCGTGGCCCGCATCCCCAAGCCCGTGGTCGCCGCCGTCACCGGCTACGCGCTCGGCGGCGGCTGCGAACTGGCGCTGTGCGCCGACTACCGCATCGCCGCCGACAACGCCAAGCTCGGTCAGCCCGAGATCCTGCTCGGGCTGATCCCGGGCGCGGGCGGCACCCAGCGGCTGGCCCGGCTGGTCGGCCCCTCCCGGGCCAAGGACCTGATCTTCACGGGCCGTCAGGTGCGAGCCGAGGAGGCCCTCGCGATCGGCCTGGTGGACCGGGTCGTGCCGGCCGCCGAGGTGTACGAGCAGGCGCACGCCTGGGCCGCCGGGCTCGCCAAGGGACCGGCGATCGCGCTGCGCGCGGCCAAGGAGTCCGTCGACACCGGTCTGGAGACCGACATCGACACCGGGCTCGCCGTGGAACGGAACTGGTTCGCGGGGCTGTTCGCCACCGAGGACCGCGAGCGCGGCATGCGCAGCTTCGTGGAGGAGGGGCCGGGCAAGGCCAAGTTCCGCTAGGCGTCAGCAGCTGGGCCGTCCCGTAACTCCCGCGAGGGACGGCGCAGTTGACGCAGCGTCCGGTGTGGTCCCTCGATGGGGCGGTTTATGGGAGTCTTAAGGCAACCTTAAGTCTGTCGCGTCGAGGGAGCCCGACGATTGCCCGGTTGTGAGCCGTCGCCGCAGGTCGGACAGGTTGTACCGGACGTCGCCATGCCGACGGCATATGCCGGTCGCACGGGGTGGAACGGGGGCGTGCGGGGGGCGTATTCCTCCGGAACGGCCCCCAAGGGCGCACCGGACGGCCATCATGGGGGCATGGCGGGGCTGGAGGGCATCGAGCAGCCGCGGGGACAAGGCCGCACAGCCGCGGCACGCTGGTCGCCCGCGGTCGAGGACGAACAGGCGCTCAAGGCGCTCGAACTGTTCGGGAACCCCACGGAGGCGGAAGTACCGCTGCCGTCCCGCCCCGAATCCGCGGCCACCGCCCGCCGCCTCGCCCAGGTCGTCGTCCTGCGCACCTGGCGGCTCACCCCGAAGCTGGCCGAGGACGCCGTCCTGCTCGTCTCCGAACTCGTCGGCAACGCCGTACGGCACACCGGCGCCCGCGTCTTCGGCCTGCGGATGCGCCGCCGCCCCGGCTGGGTCCGGGTCGAGGTCCGCGATCCCTCGCGCGGGCTGCCCTGTCTGATGCCGGTCCAGGAACTGGACGTCAGCGGACGCGGCCTGTTCCTCGTGGACAAACTCTCCGACCGCTGGGGCGTCGACCTGCTGCCGCGCGGCAAGACGACCTGGTTCGAGATGCGGGTCACCGACCGCTGACACCGCTCCCGGCGCCGCGACCCGAAACCGCCCCCCGATCGGGCTAATCGGCCGTTTTTCCGGCCATCACGCCTTAAATGGTGCGAGTGACCTCCACCAACCGACGCGGAGTGCTGCGCGCGAGCGCGGGGCTCGTCGCCGGCGGCGCGCTCGCCGCCGGTTGCGGCACCGGCCGGGCCGCCCCGCCCACCGCCCCGGCCTCCCCCTCCCCGACGACCGCCGCCCCCGCCGCGCGCCCCGCGACGGCCCCCGCCCCCCGCGCCTACCCCGGCCTGCCCGCCCAGCTCACCCACGGCCCGCGCACCCGCCCCCAGGTGGCCCTCACCTTCCACGGCCAGGGCGACCCCGCCCTCGCCCACTCCCTGTTCACCGAGGCCGAGCAGCGCGGCGCCCGGCTCACCGTGCTCGCCGTCGGCACCTGGCTGGACGAGCACCCGGACCTCGCCCGCCGCATCCTCGACGGGGGCCACGACCTCGGCAACCACACCCAGCGGCACATCTCCGTCAACGCGATGTCCGAGGCCGACGCCCGCCGTGAGATCACCGACTGCGCCGAACGGCTGCGGCGGCTCACCGGCTCCATCGGCACCTGGTTCCGGCCCTCCCGCGCCCCCACCGCCACCCCGCTCGTCACCCGGCTGGCCCATGCGGCGGGCTACCCGCACGTGCTGTCGTACGACGTGGACTCCCTCGACTACACCCGCCCCGGCGCCGCCGCCGTCACCCGCACCGTCCTCGACACCGTGCGCAACGGCTCGGTGGTGAGCCTGCACCTCGGATATCCGGACACGGTCGCCGCCCTCCCCGACCTCCTGACCGAACTCGGCCGCCGCGGACTGCGCGCGGTCACCACCACGGAGCTGCTGAGCTGATGCGAACCACGAAAGCCGCCCGCCTGCTGGCCGCCGGTGCCGCCGTCACCGCCCTGACCCTGCTGTCCGCGTGCGACGGCGGGACCGGGTCCCACGCGGCCCCCGTCAGCGAGGCCCCGGTCCGGCCGGAGGCGCGCAGGCAGCCCCGGGTGAACGTGCTGCCCGGGATGCCGCCGGTGGAGGACCCGGCCGACCTGTACGCCGCCGACCGGCCCGGCCGGCTCTCGCCCGTGGTCCGGGGCTTCCCGTCCCGCGTGTACGTCCCCAACACCAATTCCGACACCGTCACCGTCATCGACCCCGCGACCTACCGGGTCATCCGCACCATCCCGGTCGGCCGCCAGCCCCAGCACGTCGTACCGTCCTGGGACCTGAAGACCCTCTGGGTCAACAACGACCTCGGCAACAGCCTCACCCCCATCGACCCCAGGACCGGCAAGGCCGGCGAGCCGGTCGACGTGCACGACCCGTACAACCTGTACTTCACGCCCGACGGGAAGTACGCCGTGGTCATGGCCTCCATGGACCGCCGGCTGGTCTTCCGTGACGCTCACACCATGAAGGTGGTCAAGTCCGTCCCGGTCAGCTGCCACGGCGTCAACCACGCCGACTTCTCCACCGACGGCCGCTACTTCATCGTCTCCTGCGAGTTCAGCGGCGAACTGCTGAAGGTCGACACCGCCCGGATGAAGGTCGTGGCCCAGGAGAAACTGCCGTTCCACGGCGCCATGCCGCAGGACGTGAAGATCTCTCCCGACGGCAAGCTGTTCTACATCGCCGACATGATGGCCAACGGCCTGTGGATCCTGGACGGCGACAAGTTCACCCGGCCCCGTTTCCTCGCCACCGGCAAGGGCGCCCACGGCCTCTACATCAGCCGGGACTCGCGTCAGATGTACATCTCCAACCGCGGCGAGGGCACCATCTCGGTCTTCGACTTCACCCGCGACCGCCTCACCAAGAAATGGGACCTGCCCGGCGGCGGCAGCCCCGACATGGGCGGCGTCTCCGCCGACGGCAAGGTCCTGTGGCTGTCCGGCCGCTACAACGCCGAGGTCTACGCCATCGACACCCGCACCGGCACCGAGCTGGCCCGCATCAAGGTCGGCAGCGGCCCCCACGGCCTCGCCGTCTACCCCCAGCCGGGCCGCTACTCCCTCGGTCACACCGGCATCTTCCGCTGACGCCCGCTCAGCGCTCCGGGGCGAGCAGCAGCGCCTCCGCGCCCACCGGGCGGTAACCGGCCGCCAGGAACGCCCGCAGGCTGCGGGCGTTCCCCGGGGTCACCTGCGCCCACAGCGGCTCGGTGACCAGGTGCCGGGCGGCGGTCACCAGCAGCCGGCCCAGCCCCCGGTGGCGTCCGTCCCCGGTGACCTCGACCGACACCTCCAGGCGGCCGGCGACCCCGCGCCCCACGACCAGCACCCCGCCCTCGGCGGTCCAGGCGCGCACCCCGTCCCGGCGCCCCCGGGCGTACCGGATCCGGGGATGGCCGGCGTCCCGGATCTCCCGCAGCGCCAGCGGCGGTCCCCCCGGCAGCGGGGGGCCCACCAGCAGCGCGTCGACCGTCTCGGCCCGCCGCCCCGTCCGGTCCATGAGGGCGGCCAGGAAGCGGGGGTGCATCGGCGCCGCCAGGGGATCGCAGTCCAGGGCGCCCAGTGTCCGTGCCACCCACGCCGGGTCCTCGTCCGTGAAGACGACCGCGTGCGCGGTGAACGACAGCACCCCCGCGTCCCGCGGTGACGCCTGCGGCAGGATTGTCGTACCGCCGTCGGGTGGCGGGAAGACGCCGGCCGCCGCCGCGCCGAGAACGTCCCGCAAGGTCTTCAAGGCCACCCCTTTCGGTCTCCGCCCACCGTACGACCAGACTCGCAGACGCCGGCTGCGGTGAGGGCGCCCGGGTGGTCGCCGCACTCCGCGTTCCCGGGGGCCGTTAATCTGACCAGCGACAGCACGCCGGTACGGCATGTGACACACGAGTAAAAAGGGGCGGATCGGTGGCGGACATCGAGGAAGCACGCAAGCAGTTCCAGCGGATCGACGCGGACGGTGACGGATTCATCACCGCGGCGGAGTTCAAGTCCGCCCTGGCCCAGCAGGGTGACTTCAACGTCACCGAGACGGTGGCGGAGGCCATCATCCGCACCCGTGACCTCAACGGCGACAAGGTGCTGTCGTTCGACGAGTTCTGGGCCTACCTGAGCAAGTGACGCCGGCAGGGGGTGCCCCGTCCCACGGGGACCGGGCACCCCGCTTCCGGGACCCGGGCGGGGAAGACCGTCGTACGGCCGTGAGCGGTCACCCGGTCGCCGCGGCGGTGGAATAGCCCGCCGCCCCGCACGGTTGTCGACCCACACAACGTATGCACGTGCATCGACAACCCCGAAGGGCATGTCATGAAGATCGGCATCATCGGTGCGGGCAACATCGGCGGCAACCTCACCCGGCGGCTCACCGCCCTCGGCCACGACGTCCGCGTGGCCAACTCCCGCGGCCCCGAAACCCTCAAGGACCTGGCGCAGGAGACCGGGGCGACCCCGGTCCGGGCCGAGGAGGCCGCCAGGGACGCCCAGGTGGTCATCGTCACCGTCCCCCTGAAGGCGGTCCCGGACCTGCCCGCCGGCCTGCTGGACGGCGCCGCCGAGGGCGCCGCGGTCATCGACACCGGCAACTACTACCCGCGGCAGCGCGACGGCCGGATCGCCGCCATCGAGGACGAGGGCCTGACCGAGAGCCGCTGGACCGAGCGGCACCTCGGCCACCCGGTGATCAAGGCATTCAACGGCACCTACGCGCAGGACCTCCTGGACCGCGGCCGTCCCGCCGGCGACCCCGAGCGCATGGCCCTCCCGGTCGCCGGCGACGACGAGGACGCCAAGCGGACCGTGCGTGACCTGATCGGCGAGCTGGGCTTCGACACGGTCGACGCGGGCGGCATCGACGACTCCTGGCGCCAGCAGCCCGGCACCCCGGTCTACGGCCTGCGCGCCGGCACCGAGGCCGTGCGCCGGGCCCTGGCCGAGGCGTCCCCCCGGCGCCCGGCGGACTTCCGGGGCTGACGCCCTCGCACGGCCCCTACGGCGTGGCCCAGGCGCGCAGGTCGGCCTCCCGCGCGAACCGGGCCACGTCCTTGTCGTGCGGCTCGCTGGTGTACTGGTGGAACAGCCAGTCGGCCTTGATGCGGGGCTTGCCGGCCGTGACGTAGTCGGCTATCCAGAGCCCGTCGCCCGCGTACGAGGTGGTGTCGACCGTCAGCCAGAAGTGGCGGTTGCAGTAGAGGACGACCCGGTTGTCCGGACGCAGTTCCTTGAGCCGGCGCAGGAAGCGGTCCTTCTCCGCGTTGCTCGCGTGCGTGCCGTCGCCGGTGGTCTCCCAGTCGACGGCGAGGATGTCGCCCGGCCGGTCGGGGGCGTGCCGGAGGAAGTAGTCGGCCTGGGCGGTGAGGTCGCCGGGCCACAGGAAGTGGTAGAAACCGACGACCAGTCCGGCGTCACGGGCCCGCTTCGTCTGCGCGGCGAGCCGGGGACTGGCGTACGAACGGCCCTCCGTCGCCTTGACGAAGACGAAGGAGAGGCCGTCCGTGGCATAGGAGGAGGACTGGTAGGCGCTGACGTCGATGCCATGGAGCATGCAGGAGTTGTGCCCTGTGCGGCGGTGGCCGGAACCTCAGCCCCGGGTCGTCACCGAACTCAGTACGGCCGGTGGCTTCGCCGACCAGTCCGAGGTGATCAGGCTCGCGTGGTGCTGGGCCAGCAGCGCGAGCCGCGCGGTGACTTCGGCGTCCGTCGGGGTGGTGGAGGAGATGGTGGGGGAGACGTTGTGGGCGTCCGTCGTGATCAGGATGTAGTGGTTCGCGGAGTAGAACGAGGTGTCGTAGCCGTTGTTGACGTAGGTGGCCGCGTCACCGTCGAAGAAGACGAACCAGGGCCGGATCGAGGCGTCGTAGCGGCTGGTGCGCGGGTCACCGGCGGCGGCGCCCAGCACGGCGGGGAAGGCCTGGGCCGCGGAGATGTTCCCGGCCGCGGACAGGTCGCGCAGGTGGTCGCCGTACTCCTCGTCCGTCCAGTAGGTGTCGAACGGGTTGGACTGCTCCACCGTGCCCGGGATCAGTTCGAAGAGGAACTTGCCCCGGAGGGCGTCGCGGGTGGGCCAGGCGTCGGCCTTCGCGGCGGCGTCCAGCGTGCCGTACGTCCCGCCCAGCAGGGCGGCCGGCTTGTACACGCTGCTGCCGAGCTTCTGCGCGACGAGCGTGTCGAACTCGTCCGGTCCGAGGCCGGACCTGTCGTTGAAGCCGACCTTCATCTCGACCTTGACGACGATCGGCGGGTGGTCGGGGTGCAGTTGGTTCCAGGCGGCCATGTTGTCGAGGCAGCTGCCGAGGTCCTGGTTGCGGCTCTTGCCGTACAACTCGGCCGGGGTCTTCGCGGCCTCGCAGTTGTTGTCGTCGCCCAGCGGGTTGCTGTGGCTGACCCGCCAGCGGTGGCTGACCGTGTCCGCGTACACGTCCAGCTCCAGCAGCGAGGCACCCGAGTCCAACGCCTGTGCGAAGTACGTGTACTTGGCCTTGTCGTACGCGTTGTGCGTGCCGACGGCCGTCGTCGCGGAGAACTTGGGCGACGCCGCGTGCGCGTTGCCCGGCGCCATCACCAGCAGAGCGGCGGCTCCCAGCAGCGCCGCCGCCCGTCTCAGTCCGACCATGTGTCAATTCCCCTTCGCAGTCGCCGAGTCGGCGGCAGCGTAGGGGAATGCGGTTACTTCTGGGTAGCCCCTGGGGGAACAGCGGTCAGCACGCGATCGCCACGGTCCAGGGCCGGGCGGCTTCGTCGTCGCTCCCGGTGGGCAGGGCACGGCCGTCCGGGCTGAGAGCGACGGACCTCACCGGAGCCGTATGCCCGGTGATGATCTCGCGGGCCGCATCCGTGAGCAGGTTCTCCCCGTGGCGAGGGTGCGTCCGTCGGGGCTGGACGCCACCGAGTACACCGGTCGGCCGTGGGCCGCGGGACGCCGACGCGGCGGGAGAGCCGCGGCGCCCGGGACCGGTGTCGACGACGTTGCCGGACTTCGCGGTCAGTTGCCGGGACCGGTCTGCCCGTTGCTCGGCCCTGGCTGTCCGCCACTGCCGCGACGCTCCCCCTGCTGCTGCTGCTGCTGCTGCGGCGGCGGCGGCGAGTGCGAGGGCCGGCACGGAGGCCGGGGCGA
Source organism: Streptomyces sp. Y20 (assembly GCF_043195475.1). Classification (NCBI taxonomy): domain Bacteria; kingdom Bacillati; phylum Actinomycetota; class Actinomycetes; order Kitasatosporales; family Streptomycetaceae; genus Streptomyces; species Streptomyces sp. Y20. The sequence goes on along the minus strand of NZ_JBIDDP010000007.1, from coordinate 165,816 downwards.
GCCCCCTACCGCGCCGGAAGAGACGACGCGCTGGTCAGGGCCCGACCGATCAGCACTCGATGATGTTCACGGCCAGGCCGCCCCGCGCCGTCTCCTTGTACTTGACGCTCATGTCGGCGCCGGTTTCCTTCATGGTCTTGATGACCTTGTCCAGGGACACCTTGTGGGAGCCGTCGCCGCGCATCGCCATCTTCGCGGCCGTGACCGCCTTCACCGCGGCCATGCCGTTGCGCTCGATGCACGGGATCTGCACCAGGCCGCCGACCGGGTCGCAGGTCAGGCCCAGGTTGTGCTCCATGCCGATCTCGGCCGCGTTCTCGACCTGCTCGGGGGAGCCGCCGAGCACCTCGGCGAGGGCGCCGGCCGCCATGGAGCAGGCGGAGCCGACCTCGCCCTGGCAGCCGACCTCGGCGCCGGAGATGGAGGCGTTCTCCTTGAAGAGCATGCCGATCGCGCCGGCCGCCAGCAGGAACCGCACGACTCCGTCCTCGTCGGCGCCGGGGACGAAGTTGATGTAGTAGTGCAGGACGGCGGGGATGATGCCGGCCGCGCCGTTGGTCGGGGCGGTGACGACCCGGCCGCCGGCCGCGTTCTCCTCGTTCACGGCCATCGCGTAGAGCGTGATCCACTCCATGGCGTGCGCCAGCGGATCGCCCTCGGCGCGCAGCTGGCGGGCCGAGACGGCCGCGCGGCGGCGGACCTTCAGACCGCCGGGCAGGATGCCCTCGCGGGACATCCCGCGCTGCACGCACTGGCGCATCACCCGCCAGATCTCCAGCAGGCCCTCGCGGATCTCCGCCTCGGTGCGCCAGGCCCGCTCGTTCTCCAGCATCAGCGAGGAGATGGACAGGCCCGTCTCGCTCGTGCGGCGCAGCAGCTCGTCACCGGTGCGGAAGGGGTATTTCAGGACCGTGTCGTCCAGCTTGATGCGGTCCGCGCCCACCGCGTCCTCGTCGACCACGAAGCCGCCGCCGACGGAGTAGTACGTCTTGGAGAGCACCTCGGCGCCGTCGGCGTCGTAGGCCCAGATGGTCATGCCGTTGGCGTGGTAGGGCAGCGCCTTGCGGCGGTGCAGCACCAGGTCGTCGTCGAAGGAGAACGGGATCTCGTGCTCGCCGAGGACGTTCAGCCGTCCCGCCCGCTTGATCGTCTCCACCCGCTCGTCGGCCGTCTCCACGTCCACCGTGCGCGGTGAGGCGCCCTCCAGGCCGAGCAGCACCGCCTTCGGGGTGCCGTGGCCGTGCCCGGTCGCGCCGAGCGAGCCGTACAGCTCGCAGCGCAGGGCCGCGACGGAGCCGAGCAGCTCCTCGTTGCGCAGCCGGCGGGCGAACAGGCCGGCCGCGCGCATCGGGCCGACCGTGTGGGAGCTGGACGGGCCGATGCCGATCGAGAACAGGTCGAAGACCGAGATGGCCACGGATGACTCCTCAATGCGGGGGGTGGTGCGAAAGGCGGTACAGGGTGCGGGCACCGCACACCCGGGGTTCTTCCAGTGTGCGCGGTGCCCGGCGAAAGGGGACTTACTTGTTCAGCCCCGGGTACAGCGGGTGCTTGTCGGCCAGGGCCTTCACCCGGGCCTTGAGCGCCTCGGCGTCGTAGGACGCCTTCAGCGTCTCGGCGATCACGTCGGCGACCTCGGCGAAGTCCTCGGCCGTGAAGCCGCGGGTCGCGAGGGCGGGCGTACCGATCCGCAGGCCGGAGGTGACCATCGGCGGGCGCGGGTCGTCCGGGACGGCGTTGCGGTTGACCGTGATGCCGACCTCGTGGAGCCGGTCCTCGGCCTGCTGCCCGTCCAGCTCCGAGGCGCGCAGGTCCACGAGGATCAGGTGTACGTCGGTGCCGCCGGACAGGACGTTCACGCCGGCCTCGCGGGCGTCCGCCGCCGTCAGCCGCTCGGCGAGGATGCGCGCACCCTCCACCGTACGCCGCTGGCGCTCCGCGAAGTCCGCGGAGGCGGCGACCTTGAAGGAGACCGCCTTGGCCGCGATCACGTGCTCCAGGGGGCCGCCCTGGAAGCCCGGGAAGACGGAGGAGTTCAGCTTCTTCGCGAAGTCCTTCTTCGCGAGGATGATGCCGCCGCGCGGGCCGCCGAGGGTCTTGTGGGTCGTGGAGGTGACCACGTCCGCGTACGGCACCGGGTTCGGGTGCAGACCGGCGGCGACCAGGCCCGCGAAGTGCGCCATGTCGACCCACAGGTACGCCTCGACCTCGTCGGCGATCCGGCGGAACTCGGCGAAGTCCAGCTGGCGCGGGTACGCCGACCAGCCGGCGATGATCACCTTCGGGCGGTGCTCCTTGGCCAGCCGCTCGACCTCGGCCATGTCGACCAGGCCGCTCTCCACGTCCACGTGGTACGCGACCACGTCGAACTGCTTGCCGGAGAAGTTCAGCCGCATCCCGTGGGTCAGGTGGCCGCCGTGCGCCAGGTCCAGGCCGAGGATGGTGTCCCCGGGCCGGGCGAGGGCGAACAGGGCCGCCTGGTTCGCGGAGGCACCGGAGTGGGGCTGCACGTTGGCGTACTCGGCGCCGAACAGCTCCTTGACCCGGTCGATGGCGATCTGCTCGGCGACGTCGACGTGCTCGCAGCCGCCGTAGTAGCGGCGGCCCGGGTAGCCCTCGGCGTACTTGTTGGTCAGGACCGAGCCCTGGGCCTCCATCACCGCGAGCGGCGCGAAGTTCTCGGACGCGATCATCTCCAGCGTGGACTGCTGGCGGTTCAGCTCCGCGTCGACCGCGGCGGCGATCTCCGGGTCCAGCTCGTGGAGGGACGTGTTCAGGACAGTCATGGGGCTACGACTCCTCAGCCGGCGGTGTGGGCGGCGTACTCGTCGGCGGAGAGCAGATCGGCCGGCTCCTCGGTGACACGTACCTTGAACAGCCAGCCGCCCTCGAAGGGCGCGGAGTTCACCAGCGAGGGGTCGTTGACGACGTCCTCGTTGATCTCGGTGATCTCACCGCTGACCGGCGAGTACAGGTCGGAGACCGACTTCGTCGACTCCAGCTCACCGCAGGTCTCGCCCGCCTCGACGGTGGAGCCGACCTCGGGGAGCTGGGCGTAGACCACATCGCCGAGCGCGTTGGCCGCGAACTCGGTGATGCCGACCGTCGCGACGCCGTCCTCGGCGGTCGACAGCCACTCGTGCTCCTTGCTGTAGCGCAGCTGCTGGGGGTTGCTCATGGCCTGGATTCTCCTGTACGCGCGGGAGTGCTGATGAAGGGGGGGACGGTAGGACCTGCTCGTGAGCAGGGGGAATGTGCGCAGGGTCACGTCCGGCGGCGCGGGGCGGGACGCCGGGAGCGCCGCAGCGTTCAGTGTCTACTTCTGGCGCTTGTAGAAGGGCAGCGCCACGACCTCGTACGGCTCGTGGGTGCCCCGGATGTCCACGCCGACGCCCTCGGTGCCCGGCGCCGCGTAGGCCGCGTCGACGTAGGCCATGGCGATCGGCTTGCCCAGGGTGGGGGAGGGGGCACCGGAGGTGACCTCGCCGATCACCTGGCCGCCGGCGACGACGGCGAACCCGGCGCGCGGCACCCGGCGGCCCTCGGCGACCAGGCCGACGAGCACCCGGGGCGCGCTCGCCTCGGCCCGGGAGGCGGCCCCGGCGAGCGCCTCGCGCCCGACGAAGTCCCCCTCCTTCTCGAACTTGACCACCCGGCCGAGCCCGGCGTCGAAGGGGGTGAGCGCGGTGGTCAGCTCGTGCCCGTACAGCGGCATGCCCGCCTCCAGGCGCAGGGTGTCCCGGCAGGACAGGCCGCACGGCACCAGGCCGACGCCCTCGCCGGCCTCGGTCAGCGCCTGCCACAGCCGCACGGCGTGCTCCGGGCGCACGAACAGCTCGAAGCCGTCCTCGCCGGTGTAGCCGGTGCGGGCGATCAGCGCCGGGACGCCGGCGACGGTGCCGGGCAGGCCGGCGTAGTACTTCAGCCCGTCCAGGTCGGCGTCGGTGAGCGACTTCAGGATGCCGGGGGACTGAGGCCCCTGCACCGCGAGCAGCGCGTAGGCGTCCCGGTCGTCGCGGACCTCGGCGTCGAAGCCGGCGGCCCGCTCGGTCAGCGCGTCCAGCACCACCTGGGCGTTGGAGGCGTTGGCCACGACCATGTACTCGGTCTCGGCCAGCCGGTAGACGATGAGGTCGTCCAGGATGCCGCCGTCGGCCCGGCAGATCATGGTGTAGCGGGCGCGGCCGACGCCGACGGAGGCGATGTTGCCGACCAGGGCGAAGTTCAGGAGGGCGGCCGCCCCGGCGCCGGTCACGGTGATCTCGCCCATGTGGGAGAGGTCGAACAGGCCGGCCCGGGTGCGCACCGCGAGGTGCTCGTCGCGCTCGGAGCCGTAGCGCAGGGGCATGTCCCAGCCGGCGAAGTCGGTCATGGTCGCGCCGAGCGCGCGATGCACGGCATCCAGCGCGGTGTGGCGGAGTTCGGTGCTGCTCATCGGTCGGTCGTCTCCCAGGGCATACGGACGGGGCGAGGAACGTTCCTCCCCATCTGTCATCGGAACCTGAGAGGTTCGCCGCGACCGCCACGGGGACGATCACGGCTTGCACCTTGGGTGGGACCACTGGACACAGCGGCCCGCTTTTCAGATGTGCCTCGCCCGCGCGGTAACGGGGCCTGAGAGATTCAAGGGAGGGACTTGCTCCTTCGGCGCCCCAGACGGTCCAAGGGGACCTGGGGACTCTCCCGCGCGGATTCAAGCGGCCGGTATGCAGTTGGCGGGCACATCATCGCACGCGAGCCCGGCTTCTGTAACCGACCTGTGGCACGACCCGCACCGAACCACCGACCACCGGCATTACCTTCTCTTTAACATCGATGGGCAGGACATGACCGAGCCCACAGGGGAGGACATCACGGTGAACAGGACCACGGCGTACGTCACCGCCGCCGCCACCGGCCTCGCGGTGCCCAAGCAGCGCTCCGCCCCCGCCACCGCCCGCGAGCGGCACCCCGCGCGCCCGGTCCCGGTCGTCCGTGACCTGCGCGACCGCGCCGGCCGCAGCCCGCGCGCCCTCGTCTTCGGGCCGCGGGACGTGGTGGTGATCACCGGCCTGCCCGGCAGCGGCAAGTCCACGCTGATGCGCCGCGCGGTCGCCGGCCACCGCGTCGACTCCCAGGACGCCCGCGACCGCTTCGCGGCCCGCCTGCCCCGCCTCCTGCCGTACGCGTTCTACCGCCCCCTGGTCCGCCTCGCGCACTACGCCGGACTGCGCCGCGCGCTGCGCACCGGCGACGGCGTCGTCGTCCACGACTGCGGCACCCAGCCCTGGGTGCGCGGCTGGCTCGCCCGCGAGGCCCGCCGCCGCGGCGGCACCCTGCACCTGCTGGTGCTCGACGTCGCCCCCGAGACCGCCCGCGAGGGCCAGCGGGAGCGCGGCCGGGGCGTCTCCCGCTACGCCTTCCGCCGGCACCGCCGTACCGCCGCCCGGCTGCTGCGCGCGGTCGAGCGGGGTGAACCGCCCGCGGGCTGCGGCTCGGCGCTGCTGCTGGACCGGCCCGCCGCGGACACCCTGCACCGCGTGGACTTCGCCGCCCCTGACCCCGCTGACGCGGCGCGGGATCCCCGGCGGAGCCGCGATGTCACAGCCACCCGATAGCCTTCGCTCTCACAGCAGTGGTTCCCAGCAGGCGGTAGGCAGATGGACTTCCCGGCGGACCTTCCCGCGGACTTCCCGGCACAGACACACCCCCACCCGCACGGCGGTTGGCCCGGCAACGAACTGGAGGAGGTGCTCTCGGCCTCCCTCGGCGTCCCCACGGCGGGCGGCCGGATCATCGAGGTCCTCGGCCGCAGTTTCCTGTGGATCCCGCTGCCGGCCGGCGGCGGCCCGGACAGCGGCCCGCTGGACCTGCCCACACTCGACATCGAGGGCCAGGTGTACGTGCCGGTGTTCAGCTCCGAGGAGCAGTTCCGCCAGGCGGCCGGCTCCCACATGTCGTACACCGTCGCCCCCGCCGTGGAGTTCGCCCGGGGCCTGCCGCCGCAGGCGGGCCTGGCCGTGAACCCGGGCGGTGTGGTCGGCATCCCGCTGCCGCCCGAGGCCGTGGCCGAACTGTGCCGGGTGGGCCGCACCCCGCTCGACGGCCCCGGCAGCGGTGGCCGGGTCCGCCTCTTCGAGCCCGACTGGCAGGACGACCCGGTCGACTTCCTCTCCGCCGCCTCCGCCGAGTTCGCGGACACCGGCGTGGTGGTGACCGCCCGCCGCTGCCTGGCCGCCGTCGAGACGGCCGAACCGGTGATGTTCGTCGGCGTGGAACTCTCCCGGTGGGAGGGCGACCTGCGCACCGTGCCCCTGGAGGCCCTGGGCCGGGCACTCGGCAGGGTCCCGGTGAGGTGGCCGGTCAATCTGATCCTCATGGACGTCACCGACGACCCGGTGGCCGACTGGCTGAAGACGAACGTCCGCCCCTTCTACCGGTTCGGCCACTAGCGGCCGGGCCACCGGAGCGCGGAGCCGGGGCCGGCACGCCGGGACGCGAGACCGGGTCCCGGCACCCGGTGGTGCCCGCCGGGCGCGGCGCGCCACCGCCCGGCCGCCCCCGGCGAACGGCCACGAGGTACCGGGCCACCGGGCGCTTAAGCTGTCCCCCAACGCGGGGCACTCCACGAGAAGGGGCGGTAAGACAGGTGAGCGCGAGCCCGAGCGGCAGCGTCGAGCACATGCTGCGCCAGGTCACGCCTGGACGTTACGACGCCTACGAGGCCCTGCTGCGCGCCCTCGCCGCCCCCTCCTCCGGCCAGGTCTGGATGTTCCTGTGGCACGGCCAGGCCGGCTCCCCGGACGCCCAGTACGGCGACATGGAGGTCGACGGCTTCCACTACGCCCCCTGCGTCACCTCCGCCCAGGAGCTGTCGGCCAGTGGCTGGAACCGCTCCTACGAGGTGGTGGACGGCGTCGACGTGGCCCGCACCCTCTACCCCGACCACTACGGCCTGTGGCTCAATCCGCACGCCCCGGGCGGCGGCGTCGGCATCCCCTGGCTCGACCTGCGCCGCATCGCCACCGGCCTGGACCGCCAGCCCGCCGGCCCCCTGCGCCTGTCGGAACCCGGCATCGAGATCCCGCAGTTCTACGCCCTGCTCGCGCAGAACGCGCACCGCACCCCCGCGCTGCGCTCGCTGCGCCGCGCCTGGGTGCAGCCCGCGCTCGGGGCGCCGTACCTCGCCCTCGGCCTGGAGGTGTACGACACCTCCCCGGCGGCGGTCGACTCGGTGCGCGCGATGATGCAGCAGTCGGTCGGCGCGGTCCCGGAGGGGCTGCCGGTCTCGACGGTCGTGATGACCGACGGCTACGACCCGGTGGTCATGTGGATGCGGGCCAACGCGCGTCCCTTCTACGATCGCGAGGCGCACGCCGCCGCCCCGCCGCCCCGGCCCCCGCTCCAGGTTCCGCCGGCGACCGGCTACGGCTACCCGCCCGCGCACGGCGGCTACTGACCAACAGGCGGACATGTCAAGGGGTTTGAGCAGCACCACGCTGCCCGCGTGAACGAGCCTCTTCTGCGCGCGTAGACATCGCCGGTACGTCCCGTTCCGGGCGAATATGCCGTTCTGCCCCAACTGGCCCACGTCCGGGGGTCGTTACCCACTGTTCGGATAACGGAATCCCCTGCACTGCATCACGGTTGCGCATACTTTCGCCGCCAGCTCTGGCGGGTGATCACAGCGACGCTGAAGACTCGCGACTCAGACGCGAGGCCGAGGCCTCGCGCTCGATGGCAAGTCGACAAAGCCGCAATCCGCGGCAGGCGCAGGCCGGTCACCACCGGCGAGAGGGGTCGCTCACCGTGACCGCACCGATCGAGACCACCGGAGCGGCAGCCGAGGCACAGCCGGAGGCTGTGCTGGAGGGTGTCGGAAAGGGGCAGATCGAGGGTCGTTCCCTGGGCCAGATCGCCTGGACCCGGTTCAAGAGGGACAAGGTCGCCGTCGCGGGCGGCGTCATCGTGGTCCTGCTGATCCTCCTCGCGATTCTCTCGCGCCCCCTCCAGGCCGTGTTCGGGCTCGACCCCAACGCCTTCCACCAGGACCTGATCACCCCCGACACCTCGCTGCCCAAGGGCAGTTGGGGCGGCATGAGCCTGGACCACCCGCTCGGTGTGGACCCGAAGTTCGGCCGTGACATCGCCACCCGAGTCCTGGAGGGCTCCTGGGTGTCGCTGGTGGTCGCCTTCGGCGCCACCGTCCTGTCGAACGTGATCGGCGCGGTCCTCGGTGTCGTGGCGGGCTACTACGGCGGGCGGGTCGACTCGATCATCAGCCGGCTGATGGACACCTTCCTCGCCTTCCCCCTCCTGCTCTTCGCGATCGCCATCTCCGCCACCCTCCAGGGCGGCGCCTTCGGCCTCAACGGGCTGCCGCTCCACCTGGGCGTGCTCATCTTCGTCATCGGCTTCTTCAACTGGCCCTACCTGGGCCGGATCGTGCGCGGCCAGACGCTGGCCCTGCGGGAGCGCGAGTTCGTGGACGCATCCCGCGGCATGGGCGCAAAGGCCCCGTACATCCTGTTCCGCGAGCTGATGCCCAACCTGGTCGGCCCGATCATCGTCTACTCGACGCTGCTCATCCCGACCAACATCCTCTTCGAGGCGTCCCTGAGCTTCCTCGGCGTCGGCATCCAGCCCCCGCAGGCGTCCTGGGGCGGCATGCTCCGTGAGGCGGTCACCTACTACCAGGTCGACCCCCAGTTCATGATCGTCCCCGGGCTCGCCATCTTCGTCACCGTCCTCGCGTTCAACCTGCTCGGCGACGGTCTCCGCGATGCTCTCGATCCGCGCAGCCGCTGACGCCTGCTGCGAAGAGCCTGAAAGTTTGTCAACAATGGAGGGGAAAGCGCCCATCATGCGAAGGTCAGCGCTGGCCGCGATCGCGGCCATCGGCTCCGCCAGCCTGCTTCTTGCGGGTTGCAGCAAGGCCGATGACAACAAGAACGACAACGGCACCAAGTCGGCCGGGGCCAACGCCGCGACCAAGGGCGTCGTCAACGCGTCCGACAAGAAGGGCGGCACGCTCACCTACGAGCTGTCCGACGTGCCGGACTCCTTCGACCCCGGCAACACGTACTACGCGTACATGTACAACCTCAGCCGGCTGTACGCCCGCCCGCTGATGACCTTCCAGCCGGGCGCCGGCCAGAAGGGCAACACCCTCGTCCCGGACCTCGCGGCGAGCAAGGGCGTGCCGAGCGACGGCGGCAAGACCTGGACGTACAAGCTGCGTGCGGGCCTGAAGTACGAGGACGGCTCGCCGATCACCTCGAAGGACGTCAAGTACGCCGTCGAGCGCTCCAACTTCGCGCGTGACGTGCTCTCCCTCGGCCCGAACTACTTCCAGCAGTTCATGGCCGGCGGCGACAAGTACAAGGGCCCGTACAAGGACAAGAGCGCCAAGGGCCTGTCCTCCATCCAGACGCCGGACGACACCACCATCGTCTTCCACCTGAAGCAGGCCTTCCAGGAGTTCGACTACCTGGTCGCCGCCCCGCAGACGGCCCCGGTGCCGCAGGCGAAGGACACGGGCGTCGACTACATCAAGCACATCGTCTCCTCGGGCTCGTACAAGTTCCAGAGCTACCAGGACGGCCGGCAGGCCGTGCTGGTGCGCAACCCGAACTGGGACCCGAAGACGGACCCGCTGCGCAAGCAGCTGCCGGACAAGATCGTCGTCAAGCTGAAGGTCAACGCGGAGACGATCGACCAGGACGTCCTCGCCGGCGACGCGATCGACCTGGCCGGCACCGGTGTCCAGGCCTCCACCCAGGCCAAGGTCCTCACCGACGCCGACAAGAAGGCCAACACGGACAACACCTACGGTGGCCGTCTCGTGTACCTGGCGATCAACACCAAGGTCGCGCCGTTCGACAAGCCCGAGTGCCGCAAGGCCGTGCAGTACGCGATCGACAAGGTCTCGGTGCAGACCGCCGAGGGCGGCCCGATCCGCGGTGACGTCGCCTCCACCGTGCTGCCGCCGGACATCCCGGGCTACGAGAAGTCGGACGTCTACGCCAGCCAGGGCAACAAGGGTGACGCCGCCAAGGCCAAGCAGCAGCTGAAGGCCTGCGGCAAGTCGTCGATCACGACGAACATCGCCGCGCGTTCCGACCGCCAGCCGGAGATCGACGCCGCCACGGCGATCATCGCCTCGCTGAAGAAGGTCGGCATCAACGCCTCCCTGAAGCAGTACCCCTCGGGCAAGTACTTCACCGACTACGTGGGTGTGCCGAAGTTCTCGGAGAAGCAGAACCTCGGCCTGATCATGATGCAGTGGGGTGCCGACTGGCCCTCCGGCTACGGCTTCCTCCAGCAGATCCTGAACGGCAAGGCGATCAGCCAGTCGGGTAACACGAACCTGTCGCAGTACGACAGCAAGTCCGTCAACGAGCTGCTGGGCAAGGCGATCGGCACGCAGGACCTCAACCAGCGCAACAGCATCTACACGCAGATCGACAAGAAGACCATGGACGACGCCGTCCTGGTCCCGCTGACCTACTTCAAGGTCCTGCTGGGCCGCCCGCAGAACTACACCAACCTGGTCTCCACTGCGGCCTTCAGCGGTCAGTACGACTACCTCAACATCGGCGTCGCGTCGAAGTAGCAGCCCCGGAAGGCAGGTGAAGGCATTGGTGCCCGCGGGCTTCGCGGCCCGCGGGCACCAGCGCCGGTCCCCGTGATCTCGTACATCCTCCGCCGGACGTTCGCGGCAGTGATCCTGCTGCTGGTCGTCTCCGCGGTCACCTTCGCCATCTTCTTCCTGCTGCCACGGCTCGTGGGCCAGACAGCGGACCAGCTGGCGCAGCAGTACATCGGCAAGAGCCCGTCGCCGGCGGACATCGCCGCCGTCAAGCACAACCTCGGTCTGGACCAGCCTGTCTACGTCCAGTACTGGCACTTCATCAAGGGGATCGTGGCCGGCGCCTCCTACGACCTCGGCCCCACCACGGTGCACTGCGACGCGCCCTGCTTCGGTTACTCCTTCAAGAACCACCAGGCGGTCTGGCCGGAGCTCACCTCACGCCTTCCGATCACCCTCTCGCTGGCCGCGGGTGCCGCCGTACTGTGGCTGGTCTCCGGCGTGGTGGCCGGTGTCGTCTCCGCGCTGAAGCCGCGCTCGGTACTCGACCGGGGCTTCATGGGCATCGCGCTCGCCGGCGTCTCGCTGCCCATGTTCTTCACCGGCAACCTGGCCATCCTGCTCTTCGAGTACCAGTGGCCGATCTTCGGCAAGAGCTACGTCCCGTTCACCGAGAACCCCTCGCAGTGGGCCAACACCCTTTTCCCCGCGTGGTGTTCCCTCGCCCTGCTGTACTCCGCCATCTACGCGCGGCTCACCCGCTCGGGCATGCTGGAGACGATGAACGAGGACTTCATCCGCACGGCCCGCGCCAAGGGCCTGCGCGAGCGCAACGTCGTCGTCCGGCACGGACTGCGCGCCGCTCTCACGCCGATCATCACGGTGTTCGGCATGGACATCGGTCTGCTGCTCGGCGGCGCCGTGATCACCGAGAGCGTCTTCTCGCTGCCCGGCATCGGCCAGTACGCGGTGCAGGGCATCACCGACAACGACCTGCCCAAGATCCTCGGCGTGACCCTGCTCGCCGCCTTCTTCGTCGTGATCGCAAATCTCCTGGTGGACGTGCTGTACGCCGCCGCCGACCCGCGGGTGAGGCTCTCGTGACCGAACTCTCCAAGACCGGCGCCGCCGTGGGCGAGCCCACGACCGCCGGCAAGGCGCCCGAAGCCTTCCTCGAGGTCCGCGACCTCAAGGTGCACTTCCCGACCGACGACGGCCTGGTCAAGTCCGTCGACGGGCTCAGCTTCTCGCTGGAGAAGGGCCAGACCCTCGCCATCGTCGGGGAGTCCGGCTCCGGCAAGTCGGTCACCTCGCTCGCCGTCATGGGCCTGCACCGGCTCGGCGCGCGCGGCAAGAACGTCCAGATGTCCGGCGAGATCTGGCTGGACGGCAAGGAACTGGTCTCCGCCGCCCCGGACGAGGTGCGCAAGCTCCGCGGCCGGGAGATGGCGATGATCTTCCAGGACCCGCTGTCCGCGATGCACCCGTACTACAAGGTCGGCGACCAGATCGTCGAGGCCTACCGGGTGCACCACGACGTCAGCAGGAAGGTCGCCCGCAAGCGCGCGATCGAGATGCTCGACCGCGTCGGCATCCCCGAGCCCGCCAAGCGCGTCGACGGCTACCCGCACGAGTTCTCCGGCGGTATGCGCCAGCGCGCCATGATCGCCATGGCGCTGGTGAACAACCCTGAGCTGCTCATCGCGGACGAGCCGACCACCGCCCTCGACGTGACCGTCCAGGCGCAGATCCTCGACCTGATCCGCGACCTCCAGAAGGAGTTCGGCTCCGCGGTCATCATGATCACCCACGACCTGGGTGTGGTCGCCGAGATCGCCGACGACGTCCTCGTGATGTACGGGGGCCGGTGCATCGAACGCGGTCCCGCCGACGAGGTCTTCGAGCAGCCGCAGCACCCCTACACCTGGGGCCTGCTCGGCTCGATGCCCCGCATCGACCGCGAGACCTCCGAACGGCTCATCCCGGTCAAGGGCCAGCCGCCGAGCCTCATCAACATCCCCTCGGGCTGCGCCTTCAACCCGCGCTGCCCGTACGCGGACATCCCCAAGGGGAACGTCACCCGCACGGTGCGCCCCGAGCTGGAACAGGTGGACGCCGGGCACTGGTCCGCCTGCCACCTGTCGGCCGAGGACCGCCAGCGGATCTGGACCGAAGAGATTGCGCCGAAGCTGTGAGTGAGACCAAGAAGACGGACGAGGCCGAGGCCGTGATCCCGCAGCAGGCGACGGCCCCCGAGGACCGTGACGTGCTGCTCAGGGTCGAGGGGCTGACCAAGCACTTCCCGATCAAGAAGGGCATCCTCCAGCGTCAGGTCGGCGCGGTGAAGGCCGTCGACGGCATCGACTTCGAGGTGCGCAAGGGCGAGACCCTCGGCGTGGTCGGTGAGTCGGGCTGCGGCAAGTCGACCATGGGCCGGGTCATCACCCGGCTGCAGGACCCGACCGGCGGGAAGATCACCTTCGAGGGCCGGGACATCACGCGGCTGGGCACCGGGCAGATGCGCCCGCTGCGCCGCGACATCCAGATGATCTTCCAGGACCCGTACGGCTCCCTGAATCCCCGGCACACCATCGGCTCCATCGTCTCCGCGCCGTTCCGGCTGCAGGGCGTGGAGCCCGAGGGCGGGGTGAAGAAGGAGGTGCAGCGGCTCCTCGAACTGGTCGGCCTCAGCCCCGAGCACTACAACCGCTACCCGCACGAGTTCTCCGGCGGTCAGCGCCAGCGCATCGGCATCGCCCGCGCGCTCGCCCTGAAGCCCAAGCTGGTGGTGGCCGACGAGCCGGTCTCCGCCCTGGACGTGTCGATCCAGGCGCAGGTCGTCAACCTCATGGACGACCTCCAGCAGGAACTCGGTCTCACCTATGTGATCATCGCCCACGACCTCTCCGTGGTCCGGCACGTCTCGGACCGCATCGCGGTGATGTACCTCGGCAAGATCGTCGAACTCGCCGACCGCAACTCGCTGTACGAGGCGCCGATGCACCCGTACACCAAGGCGCTGATGTCGGCGGTGCCGGTCCCGGACCCCAAGCGCCGGGGCCAGAAGACGGAGCGCATCCTGCTCCGCGGCGACGTCCCGTCGCCGATCGCCCCGCCCTCCGGCTGCCGGTTCCACACCCGCTGCTGGAAGGCGACGCAGATCTGCAAGACGACCGAGCCGCAGCTCGTGGAGCTGAGGCCGGGTCAGCGGGTCGCCTGCCACCACCCGGAGAACTTCGCCGACCAGGCACCGCAGGACACGGTCCTGCTGTCGTCGGCGGTGGCCTCCGCCGGTGCGGGGGGCAAGGAGCCGGTGTCCGAGGTGGCCGCCGGGAAGACGGCGGCGCCGGAGACGGCCGAGGCGACGGAGACGGCGGAGACCTCGGCGGCACCGGAAGCGGTGGCCGCGTCCGAGGCGGCCGGAGGCGCCGGCGCGCACACCGGACCGGGCGCGAAGACGTCGACCACGGAGCCGTCGGCGACCGAAAAGGCCGCGGCGGAGAAGGCTTCGTCCGAGGAGCCGGTGGCGGAGAAGGCTTCGGCTCAGGAGCCGGTGGCGGAGGAGCCCTCTGCCGAGGTGCCTGCTGTCGAGGAGCCCTCGGCGGAGAAGGCCACGGCGGAGAAGCCCTCGGCCACGGAGTCGGTGGCCGGCAAGGCTTCGTCCGAGGAGCCGGTGGCCGAGAAGGCTTCGGCTCAGGAGCCGGTGGCGGAGGAGCCCTCTGCCGAGGTGCCTGCCGTCGAGGAGCCCTCGGCGGAGACCCCTGCGGAGAAGCCCGCTGTCGTCAAGCCCGTGGCGGACAAGCCCGCGGCCGCGAAGCCCGTGGTGGACAAGCCCGCGGCCACGAAGCCCGTGGCCGGCAACGGTGCCGGTGGCGACTCCGCGGAGGTTTCCGACGAGTAGCACGTGACGACTGGGCAAAGTCATGTACATGCCCGGACGGGAGAGCGCAGAGTCGTCCGTGTCAGGCCACTGACCGGCACATGCTCGAAAGGGACGACTCATGGCACTCTCCCGTTCGGCACGTCTGGGGGCCCTCGCCACCGCGGCGGCCTCCTTCCTCGTCATCGCCGCCTCGGCCGCCCCCACCCAGGGCGCCCCCGGCGTCGGCGACTCCTACTTCCCGCGGCTCGGCAACGGCGGCTTCGACGCCCGCCACTACGACCTCGACGTCGCCTACACCCCCGGTACCGGCCGCCTCGACGGCCGCACGACCCTCACCGCCCGCGCCACCCGCACCCTCTCCTCCTTCGACCTCGACCTCCAGCAGCTGGAGATCGCACGCATCGAGGTCGACGGCAGGAGGGCCGAGTTCACGCGCGACGGCGACGAGGTCACCGTCACCCCGCGGCACAGCCTGCGCGAGGGGACGGACTTCCGGGTCACCGTCACCTACGGCGGGGTGCCGCAGGCCCTCGGCGGCCCCATCGTCTTCGGCTCCCGGTACGGCTGGATGAAGACGGACGACGGCGTCTTCGTCGCCTGTGAGCCCAACGCCGCCTCCACCTGGTTCCCGTCCAGCGACCACCCTTCCGACAAGGCCACCTACGACATCCGGATCAAGGCGCCCGAGGGTCTGACGGCCGTCTCCAACGGCCGGCTGGTGTCGACGTACGACTGGGGCGGCTCGACGTACACCCACTGGCGCGAGTCGAGGCCCATGGCGACCTACCTCGCCACCGCCACCATCGGGAAGTTCGACGTGCGCACCGGGCGGACCCCCGGAGGCATCCCGATCTACGTCGCCGTCGACCCCGTGCTGAAGAACGGCAACAGCGTCGACGTGTACGCCGTCACGTCCGCCGCCACCGACTACTGGTCGCAGGTCTTCGGGCCGTACCCCTTCGAGGAGACCGGCGCGATCGTGGACGACATGCCCGAGGCGGGGTTCTCGCTGGAGGTGCAGAGCAAGCCCGCCTACTCGGCCGTGCGCAGCGAGACGACCATCGTGCACGAGCTGGCCCACCAGTGGTTCGGCGACTCGGTGAGCGTGGCGCGGTGGAAGGACATCTGGCTCAACGAGGGGTTCGCCACCTACGCCCAGTGGCTGTGGGCGGAGCACCAGGGCACCCGCACCGCCCACGACTCCTTCCTCGCCGCCTACAACGCCCGCCCCGCCGACTCCGCCTTCTGGCAGATCGAGGTGGCCGACCCGCAGCGGGACACGATGTTCGCCTCCGCCGTCTACCAGCGCGGCGCGATGGCGCTCCAGGCCCTGCGCGAGCGGATCGGCGACACCGCCTTCTTCCGGCTGCTGCCCGCCTGGACGGCGCTGCACCGGTACGGCAACGCGGACACCGCCGGCTTCGTCCGCCTCGCCGAGCGCGTCAGCGGACAGCAGCTGGACGACCTGTTCGACACCTGGCTGTTCACCACAGGGAAACCCGCCCTGTGAGCCTGGCTTTGTAAGGTTCCAGCTCGCCGACAGGTGAGAATGGCAGGGTGCAGCTCCAGCAACTCTTCAGTCCCTCCGTCCAGCACACGCTCGATGTGATCGGCATCTTCGTGTTCGCGATCTCCGGCGCGCTGCTGGCCGTCCGGAAGAACTTCGACGTCTTCGGCATCGCCGTCCTCGCCGAGGTCACCGCGCTGGGCGGGGGGATGATCCGTGACCTGGTCATCGGGGCCGTGCCCCCGGCCGCCTTCACGGACCTCGGGTACTTCCTGACGCCCCTGTTCGCCACGCTCGTCGTCTTCTTCCTGCATCCGCACGTCGAGCGCATCCAGTCCGCGGTGCTCGTCTTCGACGCGGCCGGCCTCGGCCTGTTCTGCGTCAGCGGTACGACGAAGGCGTACAGCTACGGGCTCGGCCTGACCGCGTCGGCCACGCTGGGCCTGGCCACCGCCGTGGGCGGCGGCGTGCTGCGGGACGTGCTGGCCAACGAGGTTCCCTCGCTGCTGCGCTGGGACCGCGACCTGTACGCGGTCCCGGCGATCGTCGGCGCCACCATGGTCGTGCTGTGCATCCGCTACGGCGCCCTCACCCCGTTCACCAGCGGACTGGCGGTCGTCACCGCCTTCGTGCTGCGTCTGCTCGCGATGCGCTTCCACTGGCGAGCGCCGCGTGCGTGGAACCGCCGTTCGACGGTGGCCGAGGAGTAGAACCGGCGAGGGACCCGTCCTGCCCGCCGGCGCGGTTCTGGCCCATCTGGAGGGTCAGCCAGCGGAAGGCCGCGGGGACCTGCGGACGCCACAGCGCCATCGTGTGGCCGCCCGCGCTGCGCGGCAGGAACACCACGTGCACGGTGGTCGGCGCCTTGGCGGCGGACGCCAGGGCCTCGCCCGCCTGGTAGCCGTCGCCGGACTCGCCGGAGAGGTAGAGCGCGACGGGCGGTGGCGCGGCCGCCCTCCTGAGCAGCAGGTAGGGGTTGTTCGCGGCGCGCAGGGCCGGGGTCTGGGCGGCGAGGGAACTGCGTTCGCCGATCGGGTCGTTGTAGCCGGACATGCTCACCGCGGCCCGGTACCGGCCGGGGTGGGCCACCGCCAGTTTGACCGCGCAGTGCGCGCCCGCCGAGTACCCGGCCACCGCCCAGCCCCGGGGCGCGGGCTGGGCCCGGAAGTTGTCCGTGACCATCTTCGGCACGTCGACGCTGAGCCAGCTGTCGGCGTTGACCTGGCCCGGGACGTTGGCGCAGCCGGTGTCCACGCCGGCCAGCAGGTTGGTGCGCGGGGCGACCAGGATGAACGGGGCCACCTGGCCGCTGCGCATCAGCGGCAGCAGCTGCTCATGGGTCCGCATCGACCCGAACCAGGCCTTGGCGGACCCGGGGTAGCCCGGCAGCAGCTCGACCACCGGGAACCGTTTGTGAC
Source organism: Streptomyces sp. Y20 (assembly GCF_043195475.1). NCBI lineage: Bacteria > Bacillati > Actinomycetota > Actinomycetes > Kitasatosporales > Streptomycetaceae > Streptomyces > Streptomyces sp. Y20. The sequence goes on along the minus strand of NZ_JBIDDP010000007.1, from coordinate 148,438 downwards.
GGTAGGCGGGGTCGTGGTACTGCGGCGGCAGCCAGACGTACACCTCGGCGTTCACACCGGAGACCCGGCCCCGCAGCTGGGTGACGCGTACTCCGCCGGCCGCGCGCATGCCGGGCCCGTCGGCGGCCCGGAAGGTCTGCCTGACCCGGGGCAGCCGTTTCACGGCGATGCCGCCGGTGCCGTCCCGGCCGAGGTCGGCGGCCTCCTGCACGTGGTTGCCGGTGCCGAGCAGGTCCGCCCAGTTGTCGTACAGGTTGTTCTGGTTGTTGACCAGTACGAAGACCAGGGTGACGGCCGTACCTTGGGCGAACAGCAGCATGAGGACCCGGGCCGCGGCCCGCAGAGGCCGGGGCCCGCGCATCCGCGACCACAGGACGAGCGGCAGTACGAGGGCGACCACCGACAGCACGAGGGTGGTGTAGAGGAACGGAGTCCCGGTGAGGCTCATGTCCCCATAGAGGGGATTCACCGGCCGGGGGTTGTGGACGTGTCCGGACACTTACCGAGAAATTGCCGGAAGCTCACTCGGAGGCCGGAATTCTTACCCTGGGCCGGGTCGCGTCATCAGCCCGCAACACGAAAAGCTACCGCTTAGTAGTTTGCTGTTGTACCGTTTCTCCATGCCAGAAGCGACTTCCGCCCCGGCCAGGCGCGCCGTGATCGGCGACAGCGAGTTCGACCGCGACACCGCGGTCACCCGGCGCGAGCCCGGCGTCTACGACGTCGACCTCTCGGCCGGCTGGACCATCATCAACGCCGTCAACGGCGGCTATCTGCTGGCCGTGCTCGGCCGGGCCCTCGCGGACACCCTCCCGCATCCGGACCCGTTCACCATCACCGCGCACTACCTGACCGCCTCGCAGCCAGGGCCGGCGGTCGTCCGCACCGGAACCGTCCGCACCGGCCGCACCCTCTCCACCGGCCAGGCCTCGCTCTTCCAGTACGACGACGAGGGCGCCGAGGTCGAACGCATCCGCGTCCTGGCCTCCTACGGCGACCTCGCCACCCTCCCCGACGACGTGCGCACGACGGCCACCCCGCCCGCGATCCCGCCGCTGGAGCGGTGTTTCGGCCCGGACGACGCGCCGGCGCCCGTCCCGGGCAGCTCCGCGATCGCCGACCGCCTGATGCTCAAGCTGGACCCCGGCACCCTCGGCTGGGCGCTCGGCGCGCCCTCCGGCAGGGGCGAGATGCGCGCCTGGTTCGGCCTCGCCGACGGCCGCGACGCCGACCCGTTGTCGCTGCTCCTCGCGGTGGACGCCCTCCCGCCCACCGCCTTCGAGATCGGCCTGCGGGGCTGGGTCCCCACGGTGGAACTCACCGTCCACGTCCGCCACCGTCCGGCCCCCGGACCGCTGCGGGTCGCGATCACCACCCGCAACCTGGCCGGCGGTTTCCTGGAGGAGGACGCCGAGGTGTGGGACAGCGAGGACCGTCTGGTCGCCCAGTCGCGCCAGCTGGCCCGCGCCAGACTCGGCTGAGCGGCGCGGAAGCGGGGTGAGGGGCGGCTCCCGGGCCGCCCCTCACGCGTGTGCGCCGAGAAGGGCGGAGCGCCGCGTGCGCGGGGCCGGGGGGAGGGGCGTACCCGCCGGGCGGCTCAGGCGAGCCAGTGGCCGCGGCCGATGGTGATGAGCCGCAGCTGGCGGGTCGCCAGCTGGGTCACCCGCTCGCGCTCCTCCTCGGGAGCCTCCAGCGCCTCCAGGAAGAGGGAGGCGGTGATGAGCATCTGGTCGACGTAGAGGTGCGCGAGCATCAGCAGGTCGTCGTCGCTCCAGCCCGCCGCCTCCGGGTCCCCGGCCAGCTCGGCCTTCACCTCCTCGGCGAACCGCAGCAGCTGGTCCCGGATGGCCTCGCGCACCGGCTGCACCCCGCCGTGCCGTTCCCGGGCGATGAAGCGGACGTGCGCCGGGTACGCCGCGACATGGCAGGCGATCAGCTCGACGGCGCGCGTGATGCGTTCCTCGCTGTCGCCCGTCGTGGACACCGTTGTCCGCACCATCGGATGCAGGCTTCCCAGCGCCTCGTCGACCAGGGCCACACCGAGGTCGGCGGTCGAGCGGAAGTGCCGGTAGAAGGCGGTCGGCGCGACGCCGACGGCCCGGGTGACCTCGCGCAGGCCCAGGCTGCTCAGGCTCTGCTCCTCCAGCAGCGCGAGCGCCGCGTCGAGGAACGCCTGCCGGGTCTTCTGCTTCTGGGCCTGCCGGATGCCGAGGGTGTGACTCATGTCATCCAGTTAACAACTGTTCTCCGGAATTGGAAAGGCGTCGGAGGCGCTAGACTCGAAGTCAGTGAACAACTGTTACTACAACTGTTCACCCAAACTTCACACCGGTCGAACACACCGGCCGCACACGAGGTATTCCTGAGGGGGGATCCGATCCCATGCTGTTCCTCGTCGCCGCTCTCATGCTGTTCGGTGTCGTCCTGGGCACCGTGGCCCACGCGCCGCTGACCGTCACCGCCGCCCTGGCCGCCGTCATCGTCGTCTGGCTCGCCGTCTTCGCGCTCCGCGAGCGCCACGGCCGCCGCCGTCAGCCCTCGGCCAACTGACCGGCCGTGAGGACACCGGGGCCCCGCGGGCACCGGAACCGGCAGGACCGACGGAGCCACGCAGACACCAGGACCGCCAGGATCACCAGGAGTTGACACCCATGCACCTCACCGCACCGGTCGTGCCCCGCACCGACACCCGCCCGCGCATGCGCGACGCCGACGGCATGGCCGTGGCGTCCTTCGTCCTCGGCCTCCTCGGCCTGCTCGTCCTCAACCTCTTCCTCGGGCCGGTCGCCGTCGTCCTCGCCGCGGTCGCCCTGTGGCGCGGCACGAGCCGCCCGGGCCGCGCCTGCCTGGGCCTGGCCCTCGGCGTCGCCGACCTCGCCGTCCTGGTGGCGGCCATGGAGATGTCCGGCACGGTGTCCTGGAGCCTGTGAGGCACCGGACGCCGCCCCGCGCGGCCGGAGCCGGCCGTGGGGGGCACGTAGAATCGGCGTCACGATGGCATACCTCGACCACGCGGCCACGACGCCGATGCTCCCGGAGGCGGCAGAGGCACTGACCGCCCAGCTGAGCATCACCGGCAACGCGTCCGCCCTGCACGCCTCCGGGCGCCGGGCCCGCCGCACGGTCGAGGAATCCCGGGAGGCCCTGGCGGAAGCGCTGGGGGCCCGCCCCAGCGAGGTCGTCCTCACGTCCGGCGGCACCGAGGCCGACAACCTGGCCGTCAAGGGCCTGTACTGGTCGCGCCGCGCCGCCGAACCGGCCCGCACCCGGGTCCTGGCCAGCCCGGTCGAGCACCACGCCGTGCTCGACGCCGTGCACTGGCTCGGCGAGCACGAGGGCGCGACGGTCGAGTACCTTCCCGTCGACTCCCACGGCCGCGTCCACCCCGAGGTCCTGCGCGAGGCCATGGCCCGCAACCCCGACGACGTCGCCCTGGCCACCGTCATGTGGGCCAACAACGAGATCGGCACCCTCATGCCGGTTCGCGAACTCGCGGACGTGGCCGCCGAGTTCGGCGTTCCGCTGCATGCCGACGCGGTCCAGGCCTTCGGCCAGGTCCCGGTCGGCTTCGAGGCCTCCGGTCTCGCCGCGATGACGGTGTCCGGCCACAAGATCGGCGGCCCGTACGGCATCGGCGCCCTGATCCTCGGCCGCGAGCACACCCCCGTGCCCGTCCTGCACGGCGGCGGCCAGGAGCGCCACGTCCGCTCGGGCACGCTCGACGTCCCGGCCGTCGCCTCCTTCGCCGTGGCCGGCCGGCTCGCAGCCGGGCGGCAGGAGCGGTTCGCCCGCGAGATCGGCGCCCTGCGCGACCGGCTGGTCGACGCCGTCCTCACGGCCGTACCGGACGCGCTCCTCGGCGGCGACCCCGCCCCCGGGGGCCGCCTGCCGGCCAACGCGCACTTCACCTTCCCCGGCTGCGAGGGTGACTCCCTGCTGCTCCTGCTGGACGCCCAGGGCATCGAATGCTCCACCGGCTCCGCCTGCACCGCGGGCGTCGCCCAGCCCAGTCACGTCCTCCTCGCCATCGGCACCGATCCGGACCTGGCCCGCGGCACCCTGCGCTTCTCCCTCGGCCACACCTCCACCGAGGCCGACGTCGAGGCGGTGGCCGAGGCGATCGGCCCCGCGGTGGAACGGGCCCGGGCGGCTGGGCTCACCTAGCCGCGGGCGCCCACCCGGTCCCGGGGCTCACCCGGCCGCCGGGGGCCCGGGACGTGCGGCGCGGACCAGGCGCAGATAGCGTTCCCAGTCCCAGAACCGGCCCGGATCCGTGTGGTCCGTGCCCGGCACCTCCGCGTGCCCCACGATGTGCGCACGGTCGGCGGGTATGCCGTAGCGCCGGCATATCGCCGCCGTCAGCCCTGCCGAGGCCGTGTACAGGGCGTCCGTGAAGGACGAGGCGTCTTCCACGAACCCCTCGTGCTCGATGCCGACGCTGCGCTCGTTGTACTCCCGGTTGCCCGCGTGGAAGGCGACGTCCAGCTCCCGGACCAGCTGGGTGACCCGTCCGTCCCGGCGCACGACGTAGTGCGCCGCCGCCCCGTGCGCCGGGTCCTGGAAGACCTTCACCGCCGAGGCGTAGCCGCCCTGGGTGACATGGACGACCACCCGGTCCACGGAGTAGTCGTCCGGCCGGTCCGCCCGCCGGTAGTTCGCCGGGGAGGCCGCCACCCAGCGCGCGCCCCGGAAGTCCACCGCGCCCGCCACCCGGGACCGCTCCACCCCGGGCAGCCGCCACCACAGCCGCGCCAGCTCCTCCCGGGCCAGCACTGCCGTGCCCAGCGCCGCCGCGGCCCCGCCGGCCAGCAGGGCCCGCCGCCCCAGCCGCCGGTCCGAGTCGCCCGTCCCCGTCGCCATCGTCACCCCCTCGTCGCCCCTGCCGTCCTCAACGGCTGCCCGGCCCATCCGGTTCCCACGTCCCCGTACCCTGGAAGGGCTATGACTGACACCCCGCAGCGCACCCGCCCCCTCCGCGTCCTCGCCGCCATGTCCGGCGGGGTCGACTCCGCCGTCGCCGCCGCGCGCGCCGCGGAAGCCGGCCACGACGTCACCGGCGTCCACCTCGCGCTCTCCGCGAACCCGCAGTCCTTCCGTACCGGCGCGCGGGGCTGTTGCACCATCGAGGACTCGCGCGACGCCCGGCGCGCCGCCGACGTCATCGGCATCCCGTTCTACGTCTGGGACCTCGCCGACCGCTTCCGCGAGGACGTCGTCGAGGACTTCGTCGCCGAGTACGAGGCCGGCCGCACCCCGAACCCGTGCCTGCGCTGCAACGAGAAGATCAAGTTCGCCGCGCTCCTGGACAAGGCGCTGGCCCTCGGCTTCGACGCCGTCTGCACCGGCCACTACGCCAAGGTGATCGTGCGCGAGGACGGCTCCCGCGAACTGCACCGCGCCTCCGACATGGCGAAGGACCAGTCGTACGTGCTGGGCGTGCTGGACGAGAAGCAGCTCGCCCACGCGCTGTTCCCGCTCGGCGACACGGTCACCACCAAGGAGGAGATCCGCGCGGAGGCCGAGCGCCGGGGCCTGGCCGTCGCCAAGAAGCCCGACTCGCACGACATCTGCTTCATCGCCGACGGCGACACACAGGGCTTCCTGGCCGGCCGGCTCGGCAGGGCCGAGGGCGACATCGTGGACGAGTCCGGCACCCGGCTGGGCACGCACGAGGGCGCGTACGGCTTCACCATCGGCCAGCGCAAGGGACTCAGGATCGGCACCCCGGCCGCCGACGGCAAGCCCCGCTACGTCCTGGACATCTCCCCGGTGACCAACACCGTCACGGTCGGCCCGGCCGAGGCCCTGGACGTCACCGCCCTCACCGCGATCAGGCCCCGCTGGTGCGGCACCGCGCCCACCGCCGCGGGAACCTACACCGCGCAGCTGCGCGCCCACGGCGGAGAGACCGAGGTGACCGCCGAACCGGTCGACGGCGAGCTGCGCGTCATCTTCACCGAGCCGGTCCGCGGGGTCGCCCCCGGTCAGGCGATCGTGCTGTACGACGGCACGCGCGTGGTGGGTTCGGCGACGATCGCGGCCACCACGCGCGCGTCGGCGGCGGTCTGAGCCCGCCCACCGCGTCCGTCCCCGGCCGTGCGGGCCCCTCCCGCACGGCCCCGGCACCGGCCGGTCAGGACACCTCGGCGTCGTAGAAGCAGAAGTGGTCCTTGATCTCGGCGACACCCGGCTTCGGGTCCGGGTACCCCCAGACGAGGTCGGGCGCGTCCGGCAGGGACCAGTACGACGCCGTGCCCTTGAAGGGGCAGACGGTGTGCGTGTCGGAGGGAGTCAGCAGGTCCAGGCGCACGTCCTCGGCGGGGACGTAGTACCGCACCGGACAGCCCGTCTCCCGCAGCTCCAGCGAGCGGTCGGACTCGGCGAGCACCAGGCCGTCGCGCTCCACGCGCACGTGCCGCCCGCTCTTCTCGATAGTGATCGTGTGTCCTCGGGTCATACCGGGTCAGCACCGCGCGGGCCGCGCTTCTTCCCGCCCGGGCCGGTCACCGTACGGTAGGAGCCATGAACATCTGCGTCTTCCTGTCCGCCGCCGACCTCGACGAGCGGTACACCCGCCCCGCGCGCGCGTTCGCCGAACTGATCGGAAGGGCCGGCCACACCCTGGTGTGGGGCGGTTCGGACGTCGGCCTGATGAAGGTGGTCGCCGACGGTGTGCACGAGGCGGGCGGCAGGCTGCTGGGCGTCTCCGTGGAGTTCCTGGCGAACAAGGCGCGGCCCGGCGCCGACGAGATGGTCATCGCCGCCGACCTCGCCGAGCGCAAGAAGCTGCTGCTGGAGAAGGCCGACGCCGTGGTGATCATGGTGGGCGGCACCGGCACGCTCGACGAGGCCACCGAGATCCTGGAGCTGAAGAAGCACGGCCGCACCGACAAGCCGGTCGTGCTGCTGAACACCGCGGGCTTCTACGACGGGCTCCGGCAGCAGTTCCTGCGCATGGAGGCCGAGGGCTTCCTGCCCCGCCCGCTGTCCGAGCTGGTCTTCTTCGCCGACGAGCCCGCCGCGGCGCTCGCACACCTCCAGTCCGCGACATGACCGGCTGCCGCCGCGGGGTCCGGTGCCCGCTGATGCGAGCATGGCGGGCATGGCTACTCATGTGATCACCGGAGCCGGTTCCGGCATCGGCGCGGCCGTGGCCCGCCGGCTGCACGCGCGCGGGGACGACCTCGTGCTGCACGCGCGCGACGCGGGCCGCGCCAGGGAACTGGCCGCGGAGTTCCCCGGCGCCGCCACCCTCGTCGGCGACCTCGCGGACCCGGACCGGCTGTCCTGGGCGTTCTCCCACCAGACACTCCCGGGCAGCGTGGACTCCCTGCTGCACATCGCCGGCGTCGTCGACCTCGGTGACGTCGGCGAGCTGACCCCGAAGTCCTGGCACCACCAGCTCAATGTCAATCTGATCGCCCCCGCCGAGCTGACCCGGCACTTCCTGCCGCAGCTTCGGGCGGCCCGCGGCCATGTGATCTTCGTCAACTCCGGCTCCGGGCTGAACGCCCACGCCGGCTGGTCCGCGTACGCCGCCTCCAAGCACGGACTGAAGGCGCTCGCCGACTCCCTGCGCCAGGAGGAGCACGCGGCCGGTGTCCGGGTCACCTCCGTCTACCCCGGCCGCACCGCCAGCCCCATGCAGGCCAAGGTCCACCAGCAGCAGGGCGAGGAGTACGACCCGGCCCGGTGGATCGATCCCGAGTCGGTCGCCACGACGATCCTGATGGCCCTGGACCTGCCGCGGGACGCGGAGGTCAACGACCTGACGGTACGACCGGGGCGCTGATCCCGGCCGCCGGGTTCCGTAGGCTGCCCCGGTGAGCGAAAACAGCGTGTTCAGGTTCGGTGGCGCCACCGGTGTCGGGTCCCTGCCCGGTGGCGATGCCCGGGAGGCCGCCAGGACCGCCACCGGGTCCTTCGAGGACTTCCCCTTCCTTGCCGAGCTGCCCGCGCGCGGACCCGGCGCCGACATGATCGGCCGTACCGCCGGCATGCTGGTCGAGCTGTACGCGCGCGTGGAGCCCAGCGGCTGGCGGATCGGCGACCGGCCGGGCCGGGACACCCGGCGGGCCCGGTCCTGGCTCGGCGAGGACCTCGACGCCGTCGAGGAGTTCACGCAGGGCTACGAGGGCGATCTGAAGGTGCAGGCCGTCGGGCCCTGGACGCTGGCCGCGGCCCTGGAGCTGAGGAGCGGCGAGGCCGCCCTGGCGGACCCCGGCGCGTGCCGGGACCTCGCGGCCTCGCTCGCCGAGGGACTGCGCCTGCACCTGGACGAGGTGCGGCGCCGCGTCCCCGGCGCCCGGATCGTCCTCCAGCTCGACGAGCCCTCCCTGACCGACGTGCTGCGCGGACAGGTGCGGACCGCCAGCGGCTACCGCACGCACCGCGCGGTGGACCGGCAGGTCGTGGAGGCCACGCTCCGGGACGTCGTCGCGGTGAACGGCGCCGGGCCCGTGGTCGTGCACTCCTGCGCCCCGGACGTGCCGTTCGCGCTGCTGCGGCGGGCCGGCGCGGCAGCCGTCTCCTTCGATCTCGCGCTCCTCACCGAGCGTGACGACGAGGTGATCGGCGAGGCCGTCGAGGGCGGGACCCGGCTGTTCGCCGGTGTCGTGCCGGGCACGGACGGCCCATTGTCGGACCCTGCCGGTAGCGTCATGGGTGTCAGGACGCTGTGGCGCAGGCTGGGGCTGCATCCGGGGCTGCTCGCGGAGGCGGTCACGGTGACCCCGGCGTGCGGTCTGGCGGGCGCCTCCCCGGGCTACGCACGCCAGGCGCTCGCCCACTGCGCCCAGGCGGCGAGATCCCTCGCGGACAACCCAGAGTAACGGGAGGACAACACGGTGGCCGGCGACAAGCAGGCGGAGACGACGGCGGTGCCCGCCGAGGCCCGCGAGAGGCACGTGCGGCTGGCGGAGCAGATCGAGGAGCACCGCTTCCGGTACTACGTGAAGGACGCTCCGGTCATCAGCGACGCGGAGTTCGACACGCTCCTGAAGACTCTGGAGGCCCTGGAGGAGGAGTATCCGGAGCTGCGCAGCCCGGACTCGCCGACCCAGAAGGTCGCCGGGGCGTACGAGACGGAGTTCACCGCGGTCGAGCACCGCGAGCGGATGCTCTCGCTCGACAACACCTTCAACGACGACGAGCTGGCCGCCTGGGCCGACCGCATCGCCAGGGAACTGGGCGGCCAGGCCTACCACTTCCTGTGCGAACTGAAGGTGGACGGCCTCGCGGTCAACCTCACCTACGAGAAGGGCCGGCTCACGCGCGCGGCCACCCGGGGCGACGGCCGCACCGGCGAGGACATCACCCCGAACGTCCGGACGATCGCGGAGATCCCGGACCGCCTCGCAGGCGACCGGGTGCCGGACGTGGTGGAGATCCGCGGCGAGGTCTACTTCCCGATGGAGAAGTTCCTCGAACTGAACGAACGCCTCGTCGCGGCCGGCGACAAGCCCTTCGCCAACCCGCGCAACGCCGCCGCCGGTTCGCTGCGCCAGAAGAATCCACGGGTCACCGCCACCCGCCCGCTGCACATGGTCGTCCACGGCATCGGCGCCCTGGAGGGCTACACCGGCATGACCCGGCTCTCACAGGCCTACGAGCTGCTGAAGAGCTGGGGACTGCCCACCTCCCCGCACAACCGCGTGGTCGACGACCTGGACGGCGTACGGGAGTTCATCACCTACTACGGCGAGAACCGCCACTCCGTCGAGCACGAGATCGACGGGGTCGTGGTCAAGCTGGACGAGCTGCGCCTGCAGGGGCGGCTCGGCTCCACCGCGCGGGCCCCCCGCTGGGCGATCGCCTACAAGTACGCGCCCGAAGAGGTCAACACCAAGCTCATCGACATCAAGGTGGGCGTCGGCCGTACCGGCCGCGTCACGCCGTACGCCCAGGTCGAGCCGGTCACGGTCGCGGGCAGCGAGGTGGAGTTCGCGACCCTGCACAACCAGGAGGTCGTCCGGGCCAAGGGCGTCCGCATCGGCGACACGGTCGTCATCCGCAAGGCCGGTGACGTCATCCCGGAGATCCTCGGCCCGGTCTACGACCTCCGGGACGGCACCGAGACGGAGTTCGTGATGCCGGGCGAGTGCCCGGAGTGCGGCACGCCGTTGCGGCCCATGAAGGAGGGCGACATCGACCTCCGCTGCCCCAACGCCCGTGCGTGCCCGGCCCAGTTGCGGGGCCGCGTCTCCTACCTCGCCGGTCGTGAGTGCCTGGACATCGAGCACTTCGGCGAGGTGGCCGCCGCCGCGCTCACCCGCCCGCTGGAGCCGGCCGACCCGCCGCTGGTGGACGAGGGCGACCTGTTCGACCTGACGGTGGAGAAGCTGCTGCCCATCAAGGCCCACGTCCTCGATCCCGCCAGCGGGCTGCCCAAGCGCGATCCCAGGACGGGGGAGGAGAAGGTCGTCACGGTCTTCGCCAACCAGAAGGGGGAGCCGAAGAAGAACACCCTGGCGCTGCTGGCCAACATCGAAGCCGCCAAGTCCCGTCCGCTGGCCCGCTTCCTGAACGGACTGTCCATCCGGCACGTCGGCCCGGTGGCCGCGCAGGCCCTCGCGCGCGAGTTCCGCTCCCTCGAGCGCATCGAGCAGGCGACCGAGGCGGAGCTGGCGGCCACCGACGGCGTCGGGCCGATCATCGCCGCCGCGCTCAAGGAGTGGTTCGCCGAGGACTGGCACCGAGAGATCGTCCGCAAGTGGAAGGCCGCCGGAGTCCCCTTGGAGGACCGGTCGTCCGGCGAGGACGAGGGGCCGCGCCCGCTGGCGGGGCTCACGGTCGTCGTCACCGGCACGCTGGAGAGCCACACCCGGGACGGCGCCAAGGAGGCGCTCCAGAGCCGGGGTGCGAAAGTGGTCGGTTCGGTGTCGAAGAAGACCTCGTTCGTCGTTGTGGGTGACAACCCCGGTTCGAAATACGACAAGGCCGTACAGGCGAAGGTTCCGATCCTCGACGAGGGCGGTTTCGGCGTCCTTCTGGAGCAGGGGCCCGAAGCGGCGGCCGAAGTCGCGCTTCCGACCGAGGAGTAGCGGTTGAAGGCCACCCGATCGGCGCATACCAGTTGCATACGGGTGGCCCGGGCGCATTCGGGCAACCGTCGAAGACCGCTGCCCGTGGAAGCCTTCCGCGGCCTACTGTTGAGGTGCGCGCCTGCCGTGCCCAGCTGCGGCTGGGGCATCCCCGTGCTCCGAAGAGGCCCGGGGAGGGTTTCTTCGGCGCGGAGCTGCTGATGGTTGTCGGGCATCGGACCGCGTGGCGTGGGCACCGCCGGCTGTGAGAGGGACGGGAATGGAACCGACCGAGAGCGCCGCCCCGGACGCACGGCTGCGCCTGCGCCGCCGCGCGGGCGCGTGGCGGGGAATCCGGTGGAGCGGGCCGGCCGGCGGACGGACGGGCGGGCAGCCGCGCCCGGCCGGAGTGGGCCCCGCCGCCGAGGCACACGCCCCGCTGAACCGGGCCATGGAGTCCGCTTCCGGCCTGTCCGGCGCCGGCACCGAACGGCACCCGTCCTGGCCGGCGCTGCCCGCGGCCGTCGTCGCCGCCGCCGGCCTCGTCCTGGGAGCAGGCTTCTACCGCGCCTACGCCGGTCACCGCGCCCTCTTCCCCTGCGGCACGCTCGGCTGGGCGCTGGCCCTGCTCACCGGCGTCATCGTCGGCCACCTCGTCATGCTGGGCCGCGCCCGCTGGTCGGGCGGCACCGGATCGGGCGCCGCCCTCACCCTCGCCGTCCTGCTGCTGTACGGCTGGGTGCCCGCCGGTCTGGTCAGCCTCACCGTGGTCGTCCTGGTCGGCATCGCCCGCCGGCACCGCTGGCGGCAGGGCGTCCTGCACGGCGCGGTCGACATCCTCGGCATCGGCGCCGGCGCCCTGCTGCTCGGCGCGTTCGGCCGGGTCCCGAGCGTCGAGCAGCCCTGGCGGCCCGGCACCTGGACCGCCGCGACGGCTCCCCAGGTCGTCCTGGTCGCGTGCGCCTATCTCGCCGTCAGCCGCGGCCTGCTGTGGTACCTCCAGGCCCCGCGCGGCGGCGGGGTGCCCACCGTCGCCCGCACCGCCCTGGTCAGACATGGTCTGGTCGCCGTCGCCCTGCTCGGCATCGCGCCCCTGCTCTGCGTCGTCGCCGACGCCCGGCCGGTCCTGCTCCCGCTGTTCGCCATCCCCCTCGTCGCCCTGGACTCCACGCTGTGGATGGCCCGCGCCCGCGCCGAGGAACAGCTGCGCGACCCGCTGACCGGACTGCCCAACCGGCAGTGGCTGCTGGAGCGGATCTGGACCGCCCTCGACGACGCCGAGCGCATCGGTGCCCGCGCCGCCCTCATGCTGATCGACCTCGACCGTTTCCGGTCGGTGAACGACACCCTGGGACATCTCGCCGGGGACCGGCTGCTGCTCCAGATAGCCGACCGGTTGCGCCTCGCCCTGCCGCGCGGCGCCGAGGCCGCCCGCCTCGGTGGTGACGAGTTCGCCGTCTTACTGCCCGTCGCCGACTCCACCACGTCGGCCACGCGCGTCGCCCGCGGCCTCGTCGCCGCCCTCAGCTCCCCGCTGGACCTCGACGGCCTCACCCTCGTCCTGGAGGCCAGTGCGGGTGTCGCCGTCTTCCCCGACCACGCCCTCGACGCCGAAGGACTGCTGCGCCGGGCCGATGTGGCGATGTACCAGGCGAAGCGGGACCGTACGGGCGTCGAGGTGTACGAGTCCAAGCGGGACTCCAACACCCCCGACCGCCTCGGCCTGCTGGGCGATCTGCGCCGCGCCCTGGACGCGCGCGAGGTGCAGCTGCACTACCAGCCCAAGGTCCGCTTCGACGGACAGGTCGCCGGCCTGGAGGCGCTGGTCCGCTGGGTGCATCCCGAGCGCGGCAAGGTCCCGCCGGACGAGTTCATAGCGATAGCCGAGTCCTCCGGCCTGATGCCGCATCTGACGGAGTACGTCCTCGACACCGCTCTCGCGCAGGTCGCCCGGTGGCGTGCGCAGGGGCTGCGGGTCCCGGTCGCCGTCAACGTCTCCCCGCGCGACGTCCACACCCCCGGATTCGCCGGATCGGTCGCCGCGCGACTCGCCCGGCACGGGGTCCCCGCCGGCGCGCTCCAGCTGGAGATCACGGAACACGTCCTGCTGGAGGACCCGCAGCGGGCCGCCGACACCCTTGCCGGCCTCACCGCGCACGGCGTGAAGATGTCCCTCGACGACTTCGGCACCGGTTACTCCTCGCTGGTGCACCTGCGCCGGCTGCCGGTCAGCGAGCTGAAGATCGACCGCTCCTTCGTGGCCCGGCTGGCCGTCGACGCCGAGGACGCCGAGATCGTGCGCTGCACCGTCGACCTCGCCCATTCGCTGGGTCTCCTCGTCGTCGCCGAGGGCGTGGAGGACGACGAGACGTGGGAGCGGCTGCGGGACCTGGGCTGCGACGCGGTGCAGGGATGGCTGGTCGCCGCGGCGATGCCCCCGGACGAGGCCACCGCCTGGCTGCTGGCCCGCGGCACCCGCGGCTGGCAGCGGCCGCGCGCCGCGCTGCCCGCCGCCGAGTAGCCTTCGCCTTCCCGGAAGCGGCCGTATCCGGGACGGGCGCGGCGCCGGTGCGGACGGTGTCACGGCAAACCGTTTCACGGGCACCCGGGCCCGCCCCATAGGATTGGCCCCAAACCACACACTCTCACCCAGAGGATCGCTGCATGCCTGGCATCACGCGCGAGGAGGTCGCCCACCTCGCCCGGCTGGCGCGTCTGGAGCTGAAGCCCGAAGAACTCGACCACTTCGCGGGACAGCTGGACGACATCATCGGCGCGGTCGCCCGCGTCAGCGAGGTCGCCGACCAAGACGTACCGCCGACCTCGCACCCGCTGCCGCTGACGAACGTCATGCGGCCGGACGAGGTCCGTCCCTCGCTCACCCCCGAGCAGGCGCTCTCCGGCGCCCCGGCCCAGGAGCAGCAGCGTTTCAAGGTGCCGCAGATCCTGGGGGAGGACTAAACCGTCATGACGGACAGCAACATCATCAAGCTCACGGCAGCCGAGATCGCCGCGAAGATCGCCTCCGGCGAGCTGACGGCCGTCGAGGTGACCGAGGCGCACCTCGCCCGGATCGAGGCCGTGGACGAGAAGGTCCACGCCTTCCTCCACGTCGACCGCGAGGGTGCCCTCGCCCAGGCCCGCGCCGTGGACGACAAGCGCGCCCGGGGCGAGAAGCTCGGCCCCCTGGCCGGCGTACCGCTCGCCCTGAAGGACATCTTCACCACCGAGGGCGTGCCCACGACCGTCGGCTCGAAGATCCTCGAAGGCTGGATCCCGCCGTACGACGCGACGCTCACCAAGCGGCTGAAGGCCGCCGACGTCGTCATCCTCGGCAAGACCAACATGGACGAGTTCGCCATGGGCTCCTCCACGGAGAACAGCGCGTACGGCCCCACCGGCAACCCCTGGGACCTCACCAGGATCCCCGGTGGCTCCGGCGGCGGCTCCAGCGCCGCCCTCGCCGCCTTCCAGGCGCCCCTGGCCATCGGCACCGACACCGGCGGCTCCATCCGCCAGCCGGCCTCCGTCACCGGCACGGTCGGCGTGAAGCCGACGTACGGCGCGGTCTCCCGGTACGGCATGGTCGCCTTCTCCTCCTCCCTGGACCAGGGCGGCCCCTGCGCCCGTACGGTCCTGGACGCGGCTCTGCTGCACGAGGTGATCGCCGGGCACGACCCGCTCGACTCCACCTCGATCGACGCCCCGGTCCCGCCGGTCGTCGAGGCGGCCCGCAACGGCAGTGTCGCGGGCATGCGCGTCGGCGTGGTCAAGCAGTTCCGCGGCGAGGGCTACCAGGCCGGCGTCATCCAGCGCTTCGACGAGTCGGTCGAGCTGCTCAAGGAGCTGGGCGCCGAGATCGTCGAGCTGGACTGCCCGTCCTTCGACCTCGCCCTGTCGGCGTACTACCTGATCGCGCCCTCCGAGTGCTCCTCCAACCTCGCCCGTTTCGACGGCCTGCGCTACGGCGCCCGGACCGGCGACGACGGCACGCACTCCGCCGA
Organism: Streptomyces sp. Y20; assembly: GCF_043195475.1. Lineage (NCBI taxonomy): Bacteria > Bacillati > Actinomycetota > Actinomycetes > Kitasatosporales > Streptomycetaceae > Streptomyces > Streptomyces sp. Y20. Next base: position 133,413 of record NZ_JBIDDP010000007.1, on the reverse strand, counting down.
GGAGGTCACCTCCCTCACCCGTGAGGCGGGCTTCGGCCCCGAGGTCAAGCGCCGCATCATGCTCGGCACGTACGCCCTGTCGAGCGGCTACTACGACGCGTACTACGGCTCGGCGCAGAAGGTCCGCACGCTCATCACGCGGGACTTCGAGAAGGCGTTCGAGCGGGTCGACGTGATCGTCTCCCCGACGACCCCGACCACCGCCTTCCCGATCGGCGAGCGCGCCGACGACCCGATGGCGATGTACCTCGCGGACCTGTGCACCATCCCGACCAACCTGGCGGGCAACGCGGCCATGTCCCTGCCGTGCGGTCTCGCCCCGGAGGACAACCTCCCGGTGGGACTCCAGATCATCGCCCCCGCGATGCGGGACGACCGGCTCTACAAGGTCGGCGCCGCCGTCGAGGCGGCCTTCGTGGAAAAGTGGGGGCACCCGCTGCTCGAGGAGGCTCCGTCGCTGTGAGTGCACTGACCAAGGCCAAGGGCTTCAAGAAGTCCAGGTCCGGTACCTACCTGTCCATGGCCGGGACCGCGTTCGGCGCGTTCGGTGTGGCCAAGCGTCTGAAGAAGGCCCGCGCCGAGCAGGACACGCTGGTCCTGATCGACGCCACCGTGTCCGCCGTCGCGATCGTCACCGGCCTCGCCATCCTCTACCGCGAGCTGAAGCGGCTGGGCGACGACGACGTCCTGCTGGGCTGAGAGGGAAGTTTTCACCGTGACCACCACGACCGACCTGGTGTCGTACGAGGACGCGCTGGCGTCGTACGACCCCGTCATGGGCCTCGAGGTCCATGTCGAGCTCGGCACCAAGACGAAGATGTTCTGCGGGTGCTCGACCGAGCTGGGCGCCGAGCCCAACTCGCAGACATGCCCCGTCTGCCTCGGCCTGCCCGGCGCGCTCCCGGTCGTCAACGCGACCGGCGTCGAGTCCGCGATCAGGATCGGTCTCGCGCTGAACTGCGAGATCGCCGAGTGGTGCCGTTTCGCCCGGAAGAACTACTTCTATCCGGACATGCCGAAGAACTTCCAGACCTCCCAGTACGACGAGCCGATCGCCTTCAACGGCTACCTCGACGTGCAGTTGGAGGACGGCGAGACCTTCCGCGTGGAGATCGAGCGCGCCCACATGGAGGAGGACACCGGCAAGTCCACCCACGTGGGCGGCGCGACCGGCCGCATCCACGGCGCCTCGCACTCGCTGCTCGACTACAACCGCGCCGGCATCCCGCTCATCGAGATCGTCACCAAGCCGATCGAGGGCGCCGGTGAGCGCGCCCCCGAGGTGGCGAAGGCGTACGTCCGTGAGCTGCGCGAGGTCATCAGGGCGCTCGGCGTCTCCGAGGCCCGCATGGAGATGGGCCAGATGCGCTGCGACGTGAACCTCTCGCTGCGCCCGCACGGCCGCGAGAAGTTCGGCACGCGCAGCGAGACGAAGAACGTCAACTCGCTGCGCTCCGTCGAGCGCGCGGCCCGCTTCGAGATCCAGCGGCACGCGGCGGTGCTGTCGTCCGGCGGCACGATCGTGCAGGAGACCCGCCACTTCCACGAGGACACCGGGTCCACGACCTCGGGCCGCGTGAAGGAGGAGGCCGAGGACTACCGGTACTTCCCGGAGCCCGACCTCGTCCCGGTGGCGCCCTCGCGCGAGTGGGTCGAGGAGATCCGCGCGGCCCTGCCCGAGCTGCCGCTGGTCCGCCGCACCCGGCTGCTCGCCGAGTGGGGCATCTCCGCCACCGACATGCAGGCGATCCTCAACGCCGGCGCGCTGGACCTGATCGTCGACACGATCGACGCGGGTGCCGACGCGGCCTCCGCCCGCAAGTGGTGGATGGGCGAACTGGCGCGCAGCGCCAACGAGTCCGGCACCGCGCTGGACGAGCTGGCGATCACCCCGCAGCAGGTGGCCCGGGTCACCGAGCTGGTCGCGAAGGGTGACCTGAACGACAAGCTGGCCCGCCAGGTCATCGAGGGCGTCCTCGCGGGCGAGGGCGGCCCGGACGAGGTCGTCGACAAGCGCGGGCTGAAGGTCGTCTCCGACGAGGGCGCGCTGACCACCGCCGTGGAGGAGGCCATCGCCGGCAACCCGGGCGTCGCGGACAAGATCCGCGGCGGCAAGGTGGCCGCGGCCGGCGCCCTGGTCGGCGCGGTCATGAAGGCCACGCGCGGCCAGGCCGACGCGGCCCGGGTCAAGGAGCTGATCCTGGAGAAGCTGGGCGTCGAGGGCTGAGCCCCGTCGTCGCACGGCTGACCGCACGGCCCCGGAAGCATCGCTTCCGGGGCCGTCGCCGTCTTCGCACCAGGGAAGGCGACGGTCCTCGGGCCCCGCGCGCGGCCCCGCGTCCGGTCTCCCGGACGGGAGGCGCTACGCTCGCCCGCCATGAGTGGACGCACCAATTCCGGCCCCGTGCCCGCGATGACCGAGCCGGACGACCCGCGGCGGACCGCGGCGGACGGCGGGCAGGGGACCGCTGACGGCGCGCCGGAGGACGTCGAGGACGCCCGGCGGGCCCGCTGGACGGCCACCGGCACCGGAGCCCTGCTGACCCTGGCCGGACTGGCCGCCGCGCTCCTGCGGAGCACCGGCACGGCCCCGGCCCTCGTCCCCGCCGCCTACGCCCTCGGCGCCGCGGTGTGCGCCCTCGCCGCGGCCCTCGGCGCCCGGGGCCGTACCCGCAGGGCCCTGTGGCTGCTGATCGCCGGGACGATGGTCATGGCGCTCGGAGACCAGTTCGACTGACGGACCGGGTGCGACCCGCACGCCCCCGGACGATCATTCTCACCCGCAAGAGCCCTCCACACCGGTCCGTGCCCTCGCCGCCGGGTGCCGTGCCGCCCATGAGAGGCTCTCCGCGGTCTCGACGGAGGAACTGCGGAAGGAGCAGCGCCGCGATGTACGCGACATCCCTGGGTGACGACGGAGCCGAACTGCGACCCCTGGAGGTCTGGCACGCCGGGGAACTCCTCGCCCACATCGACCGCGGGCGGGAGTTCATCGGCCGGCACGTCGGGCTGCCGGACGTGGTGTCCGACCTGGACGGGGCCCGGGCGTGGCTGACGTCGTACGCGGACAAGCGCGGCGCCGACGCCGGCAGCGTGCACGGGATCTGGCTGGACGGAACGCTCGTGGGCGGGCTGCTGTTCCGCGTGTGGGACACCCCGAGCGGCGTCTGCGAGGCCGGCTGCTGGCTGGAGCCGGCGGCGGCCGGGCGCGGCCTGGTCACGCGTGGCCTGCGGGTACTGCTCGACTGGGCCTTCGAGGAGCGCGGCATGCACCGGGTGGAGTGGCACGTGTCCTCCGCCAACGAGCCGAGCATCGGCGTGGCCCGGCGGCTGGGCATGAGCCGCGAGGGCGTGCTCCGCGAGAACTACCCGCACCGCGGTGTGCGCACCAGCACCGAGATCTGGGCCGTGCTGGCACCCGAGTGGCGTGCGGCACGCGCGCGCACCCCGCACAGCGGGTGTTAAGAGACCTCTCAGACAGCGTCCGTACGGTGCCGGGCATGGCAACGAAGACATCGGAAGGCGCCGAGGCCGGCCCCGGGGCGCGCACGGACGACGAGACGACCACGGCGGCGGCCGGAACCGCCGGGCGGGCGCAGACTTCCGGGAACACGCAGGCCGGGGACGCGCCGGCTCCCGGCAGCACGGAGGCCGCGAAGCGGGACGCCGAGGTGCGCGACGCGCAGGAGGAGGGCGCGCACGGGGCGCCGTCCGGGGAGGACGGGCACGGGACCAAGGCCGAGGCCGCCGCTGACCGGGCGCCCTCCGGGGTCGGCCAGGGCGCGGGGGCCGTCGTCTCCGCCGCGCTGGGCCTCGTCTCGCTCAGCGGCGGCTGGATCGGCACCGTCGCCTCCGCCCGCGAGCAGCTCGTCGGCCAGCTGCGGACGTCGTCCGCGGCGAGTGTGTCCCGCCAGCTCAAGGAGGTCTACGGCGACGCCTGGCACACCACCGCCCTGTGGGCCGGTCTGTTCGCCCTGGCCGCGCTGTTCACCGGTGTCGTGGTGCTGGCCCGCCCCGCGTTCGGCGTCCCCGGCCGCCCGCAGGCCGCCTGGACCAGGTCGGTCGCCTGGGCGGGCGTCTCGCTCGGCGTCATCGGACTGCTCCTGGCCGTCCTGAAGTATTCCGACGCCCTGCTCGGCCTGCCCTCGGCCGGCTGAATCCCGGCGGATCCCCAGGGGCCTTAGGACGACCGTGCGCGCCGCACGGGCGTCCTAAGGCCCCTTACGCGCGCGTGCGGCCCCGCCGGCCGGCCGAAGATGCGGAACTTCCCCGATGTGGCACGCCCCCTGCGGGGACGAGGGTGGAGTCCGTCGCAGAACGCGACGCACGACACCGCCCGCACCGAAGGATCCGCCGTGTACGAGCTGGAACTGCAACGCATCCGGTCCGCAGAACTGCGCCGCCAGGCCCAGCGGGACCGCCTGGCCCGCGAGGTCGTCCGCGCCCGCCGCGCCGCCCGCCACGACGCCCCGGCCGCCGAGTCCCATACCGAGCGGCCCCGCCGGACCCGGCTGCCGCGCACCGCGTGACGACGCGGGCGGAGGGCGACCGCACGGGGGTCGGCCGCCCACGCCCCGCCGGCCCGGGACGTACGGCTGCCCGGTGCGGCAGCGGGCCCCTTCCGGCCACCGGTACGCCTCCTCGGGCCGGCGGTACGGCTCATGGGACGGCCGGTACGGCTGCTGCGACCGCTGCCGGGACCGCCGGTACGACTCCCCGGGCTGCCGGTGCGTCCTTTTCGCCCACCGGTACGCCGCCTCCCCCTGCCGGTACGACCATCGCATCGGGGGTGTGGAAAACCGGTGCCCGGCCGCACCGGCCCCGTGCGATGCTCGGGCCCGTGGAGACCTGGTTCGTCAGTCCCGTGTTCGTCGGCCGCACCGACGAGCTGGGCACGCTGCAAGACGCGCTCGCCCGTGCCGCCGAGGCCGAGCCGCAGGCGCTGCTGCTCGGCGGTGAGGCGGGCGTCGGCAAGACCCGCCTCGTCGAGGAGTTCGCCACGGCCGCCGCCCGCCGTCATGCCGTCGTCGCCGTCGGCGGCTGCGTGGAGGTCGGTGCCGACGGACTGCCGTTCGCTCCCTTCTCCACCGCGCTGCGCGCCCTGAGAGACGCCCTGCCCGAGGAGTTCGCCGCCGCGGCGGCGGGCCAGGAGGAGGAGCTGGCCCGGTTGCTGCCCGACCTCGGCGAGGCCGGTGCCGGCCGTCACGACGAGCAGGGCATGGCCCGCCTGTTCGAGCTGACCGCCCGGCTGCTGGAGCGGGTCGCCGCCGCACACACCGTCGTGCTCGTCCTTGAGGACCTGCACTGGGCCGACGCCTCCACCCGCCACCTCCTCGCCTACCTCTTCCGCACCCTGCGCGCCGGCCGGCTCCTGGTCCTCGCCACCTACCGCTCCGACGACATCCACCGCCGCCACCCGCTGCGCCCCCTGCTCGCCGAGCTTGACCGGCTGCGCACCGTCCGCCGTATCGAGCTGGCCCGCTTCACCCGCGACGAGGCCTGCCGTCAGATCGCCGGCATCCTCGCCGCCGAACCCGACCCCGCCCAGGTCGACGAGATCTACGACCGCTCCGACGGCAACGCCTTCTTCATCGAGGAACTCGCCGTCGCCGGCCGCCAGGGCGGCTGCGCCGGCCTCACCGACTCCCTGCGCGATCTGCTGCTGGTCCGGGTCGAGGCCCTGCCCGAGAGCGCCCAGCGGGTCACCCGCGTCGTCGCCGAGGGCGGCTCCACGGTGGAGTACCGGCTGATCGCCGCCGTGGTCCAGCTCTCCGAGGACGACCTCATCGAGGCGCTGCGGGCCGCCGTCGGCGCCAACATCCTCACCGTCACCCGGGCCGGCGACGGCTACCGCTTCCGGCACTCCCTGGTCCGCGAGGCCGTCGCCGACGACCTGCTGCCCGGCGAACGCTCCCGGCTCAACCGCCGTTACGCCGAGGCCCTGGAGGCCGACCCCGGGCTCGTCCCGGCCGACGCCCGGGTGATGCGCCTGGCCAGTTACTGGTACCACGCGCGCGACGCCGCGAAGGCCCTGCCCGCCGTCCTCGCCGCATCCGTCGTGGCCCGTCGCCGGCACGCCTACACCGAGCAGCTGGGCCTGCTGGAGCGGGCGATGGAGCTGTGGGACGGCGCCCCGCGGGAAGTGCGCCGAGCCCTGCGCCCCGTCGACTGCACCGAGGCGTACCCTCCGTGCGGCTGCGACCCGGCCACCACCCCCCTGCGCTATCTCGACCTGATGGCCGAGGCCGCCGTGGCCGGCCGCTTCGGCGGCGAGCGGGAACGCGCCCTGAAGATAACCAAGCGGGCCCTGAGTCTCCTGGACGACGAGCCGGACCCCCTGCGCGCCGCCTGGTTCTGGGTGCAGCGCTCCCGGCTCGTGCAGGCCCAGGCACGCGGCGACGGCCGGCACGAACTGGCCACCGCGCAGGACCTGGTACGCGGTCTGCCGCCGTCCGAGGTGCACGCCGAGGTGCTGGCGGTCGCCGCCAACTGGTCGATGCAGCACCGGCCCGGCCCCGAGGCGTTCGCCGCCGCCGAGCGGGCCGTGGAGTACGCGCGGATGGTGGGCGCCCGTGAGACCGAACTGCACGCCCGCCTCACCCTGGGCGGCCTGATCGTCGACTCCGGCGATCCCGAGACCGGCCTGGCGCAGATGCGGCAGGTCCTGCGGGAGACCCGGGCGGAGGGCATGCACCCGGTCGCTGGCCGCGCCTACGTCAACCTGCCGTCCGCGTTGCAGAGCATCGGCCGGGACCGGGAGGCCGCCCCCCTGCTGCGCGAGGGCGTCGACTTCTGCCGGCGGTACGGGCTGCTGGACTCCGAGGCCTGGGTGTGGGGCAACCTGTCCGACGCGCTGTACTCGCTCGGCCGCTGGACGGAGGCCGCCGAGGCCGCCGCCCACGCGACCCGGGTCGGTCACAGCGCCAAGCCCCGGGGCGCGGGTGCCCTGCGTCTGGCCCACCTCGCCCTGGCCCGGGGTGACCTCGCCGAAACAGCCCGGCAGCACGCCGCCGCCCGCGCCCGGTACGGCACCCACGACCCGATTCCCCAGCAGTCGCTGCCGCTGGCCCGGATCACCGTCGGTCTCGCCGCCGCGGAGGGCCGTCTCGCCGACGCCCGCGCCGCGCTGCTCCAGGCCCTGGACGCCGGCCTGCCGCCCGGCACCCACCGCTACGGATGGCCGCTGCTGCTGGCCGCCGCCACCGCCGAGGCCGACGCCCGCTCCCTGCCCGCCGCCCAGCCCGGCCGCGCCGAGTTCCTCGACCGCCTCTCTACGGCCGTGGGCACGCTCACCACCGGCGTCCCCCTCTGGCAGGCCTACGGCCGGTGGACCCGCGCCGAACTGCTGCGCGCGCGGGGCCGGGACACCGCCGGCACCTGGTCGCCGGTCGTCGCCGCCTTCGAGTGCCTGGACCGCCCCTACGACCTCGGCCGGGTCCGCCACCGTCTCGCCGGGGCGCTGCTGGCCGAGGGCGGCGAGGACGAGCGCGACCGCGCGGTGGAGCTGCTCCGGCTGGCCGCGGCGGTCGCCGCCCACCTGGACGCCCGTCCGCTGGCCGACGCCGTCGCCCGGCTCGCCCAGCGCGCCCGCCTCAGCCTGACGCGGGCGCCCCGGCAGGACGCCGTCCCGGCCGACCCGGTCGCGGCACTCGGCCTCACCAGCCGGGAGCGGGACGTCCTCGGCCTGGTCGCGGCCGGCCGCACCAACCGCCAGATCGCGCAGGAGCTGTTCATCTCCCCGAAGACCGCGAGCGTCCACGTCTCCCACATCCTCGGCAAGCTCGGTGTCTCGGGCCGGGGCGAGGCGGCGGCGGTGGCGCACCGGCTGGGACTGTTCGCCACCGAGCCCCTGGCCGCCGAGGCGCGGGGCTGAGACCTGTGCCGGAGATGACCGGCAGAGAGGGGGAGCCGTGTTCGAGGCCTTCGACGACCTGTTCGCACCCGGCCGCAAGCACACCCGGGACGAACAGAACCGGCTCGCGCTGACCCGCGAGGAAGCCGGCGACAACGACCCCGGCCGAGGCCCCATAGACCTCACGTCCGGAAAGGCACTCATACGCCTGCCCGAGCCCAAACCGACGGGGCCCAAACCGGCGGGGCCGGAAGCGGCGGGGCCGGAAGCGGCCGAGCCGTCCGCCTGACCCGACCGCCGAGCCGCGGCCCGCCACGGCCCTCGGCCCGCCGAGCCGCAGCCCTCCGCCCTCCGACTCGCCGCCCCCGCCCGCCGGAACAGCGCCGGACGAGCAGTGACCGGGCTGGTGGGGGCTACCGGACCCGGGCCTCCAGCAGGCGGTCGTCGCCCTTCTTCGGGGTGCCGCGGCCGTCCGTGTTGCTCGTCATCAGCCAGATCCGGTCGCCGCCCGCCGGCACCACCGTACGAAGGCGGCCGTAGACGCCCGTGAGGAACGCCTGGGGGGCGGCCGACGCCGTCGTGCCGCGCAGCGGGACCCGCCACAGCCGCTGGCCCTTCAGGGCCGCCATCCAGACCACCCCGCCGACGGCGGCGATGCCGCTGGGGGAGGCGTCGTCGGTGTGCCACTGGGCGACCGGGTCGAGGAACCCCGGCTTGGCGGACCTGCCCTCGGCGACGGGCCAGCCGTAGTCGCCGCCGGGCCTGATCGCGTTCAGCTCGTCCCAGGTGTCCTGGCCGAACTCGGAGGCGAACAGACGCTGTCGGCGGTCCCAGGCCAGGCCCTGGACGTTGCGGTGGCCGTAGGAGTACACCACGGAGCCGGGGAATGGGTTGCCGGGCGCCGGTTCGCCGTCCGGGGTCATGCGCAGGATCTTTCCGCCCAGGGACTTCTTGTCCTGTGCCAGGCCCCGCCGCCCGCTCTCGCCGGTGCCCGCGTACAGCATGCCGTCCGGGCCGAAGGCGATCCGGCCGCCGTTGTGGATGAAGCCCTTGGGGATGCCCTTGAACACCGTGTCCGGAGCGCCGAGTTGTTCACCGGCCGGCCTCCGCTCGTCGTAGCGCATGCGGACGACGCGGTTGTCCGAGGCCGACGTGAAGTACGCGTAGATCATGCGGTCCGCGGCGTAGTCGGGGGAGAGGGCGATGCCCAGCAGGCCGCCCTCGCCGGCCGGCGCGACCCCGGAGACCGTGCCCAGTTCCGTCTTCCGGCCCGTCCGCCGGTCGATCCGGAGGATCGTGCCCTCGTCACGGGAGGAGACCAGCAGATCGCCGCCGGGCAGCGGCGCCAGTCCCCATGGGGTCTTCAGGCCCTCGGCCACCGTGCGCAGTACCTTCACCGAGCCCTTGGCCGGGGGCGCGGGGAAGGCGGTTCGCGGCGAGGAGGCACCGGGCGCCGCGCCCGTCGCCGTACGTCCGTCGCCCGGCGTCGGCCCGGCTCCGCCGGCGGAGCAGCCGGCTGCCAGCAGGAGGGAGGCCGCGGCCAGCACGGCCGTCACAGCTCGACGTTGCACGATCATGGTCCCTTCGACACGGCGGTCCGGCGGCACGCTCTCCCTCTCTGCCCGCCCGCGCCCTCCCGGGTTCCCGCTCCCCGGTGGCCCATGGCGGGAACGTCAGTCCCACGACTCCTGTGCCGGCGGCAGCCGGGACACCTCCGCCAGGTCCTCCCCGGTCAGCCGCAGTCCGCCCGCCGCCGCGTTCTCCGCCGCCCAGCGTTCCCGCTTGGTGCCCGGCAGGGCGATCACATGGCGGCCCTGCGCCAGCACCCAGGCCAGGGCCACCTGGGCCGGGGTGACGTCGTCGCCGTACCGGCGGGCGATCCGGCGCAGGCCCGCGACGATCGGCTGGTTCGCCGCCATCATCTCGGCCGTGAACCGGGGGTGACGGGCCCGTACGTCATCCGGTTCGAAACCCTGCCCCGGCGTGAGCGTGCCGGTCAGGAAGCCGTTGCCGAGCGGCATCGCCGCCAGCAGGCCCACGCCGCGCGCCTCGCACCACGGCAGCAGCGCCTGAAGCGCCTGCGGCGACCACACCGACAGCTCCGCCTGCACCGCGCTCACCGGGAACACCTGCTGCACCCGCCGCAACTGCCGCAGCGTGGTGTCGTACAGCCCGGCACCGGGGCGGCGCCCGCCGCGCACCCCCATCGCGCACAGGCCCAGCGCCCGTACCTTCCCGGCGCGCACCAGGTCCGCCATCGCGCCCCAGGTCTCCTCGACGGGCACCTCGGGGTCGGCGCGGTGCAGCTGGTACAGGTCGATCACGTCCGTCTGCAACCGCCGCAGCGAGGCGTCGCAGGCCCGCTTCACATAGCCGGGACGGCCGTTGGCCACGAGGTGCTGGTCGCCCACCAGCAGGCCCGCTTTCGTGGACACGAACGCGTCCCGGCGCCGCTCCTTGAGCGCCCGGCCCAGCAGCAGCTCGTTGGTGAACGGGCCGTACATGTCCGCGGTGTCCAGGAGGTCGCAGCCCAGGTCGAGCGCCCGGTGCACGGTTCTGAGCGACTCGTCGCCCCGCCGCCGGGATCCGCTGTACGCCCAGCTCATCGGCATGCACCCGAGTCCGACGGCCCCCACCGCGAGTGCCCCCGCGCCGATCGTCCTGCGCTCCACCTGCTCGTGACCCTCCCTCTGCCCGGCCACCAACCTAACCTCTGCACGCGCGCGTGCCTGACATAGCCTCCTGGCATGACTTCAGACGTGTGGCTGCCCCTTCCGCCCGACGGGATCGAGGGGCTTCCCGAGGGGCCCCGGTACCTGTACTGGGACGGGGGCGAGGACGGTGAGCAGCCGTTTCCCGGCGACCCGGCCCGGTGCGCGGTGTACGTGGTGCCGTACATGAGGCCGTATCCCGTCAGGGTCCGCCCGCTGGCGCAGCTGACCGGCGTCCGGGTCATCCAGACGCTCACCGCCGGCGTCGACGACATCACCGCCCGGCTGGCGGACATCGCGCCGGGCGTCCAGTTGTGCAACGCGCGCGGTGTGCACGAGACGAGCACGGCCGAACTGGCCCTCACGCTGACCCTTGCCGCGCTGCGCGGCATCCCCGGCTTCGTCCGCGCCCAGCAGCGGGAGCGTTGGGAGAGCGGCTTCCACCCCGCGCTCGCCGACAGGAACGTCCTCATCGTCGGCTACGGATCCATCGGTGCCGCCGTCGAGGACCGGCTCGCGCCCTTCGAGGTCGCGCGGGTGGCGCGCGTCGCGCGCTCCCAGCGCACCACGGCGCGCGGTCCCGTGCACCCGATCACCGATCTGCCCTCGCTGCTGCCGGACGCGGATGTCGTGATCCTCTGCACCCCGCTCACGGAGGCCACCCGGGGGCTCGTCAACGCCGGTTTCCTCGCCCGGATGAAGGACGGCGCGCTGCTCGTGAACGTCGCGCGCGGACCCGTCGTCGACACGGAGGCCCTGCTCGCGGAGGTGGAGACGGGCCGGATCAGCGCCGCCCTGGACGTGACCGACCCCGAGCCGCTGCCGCCGGGCCATCCGCTGTGGCAGGCGCCGGGCGTGCTGATCAGCCCGCATGTGGGCGGCCCGTCCTCGGCCTTCCTGCCGCGCGCCCGGCGGCTGCTCGCCGACCAGTTGACCCGGTTCGTGAACCACCGGCCGCTGCGGAACGTGATCCTTACGACGGGGGACGGCAGCGCGGGATCAACCGGGCGGTAACCCGCTTCCGGCACCCTCCGCAACCTTTCGGACGCGGGCTGTACCGGCATATCCGCTGGTCGTCACGGAGCGTAGAGGAACTATGTCCCTGAGTGACGATCCTGGTGTATCGTCCCGACAGGGGCTGCGCCGCTGACCGTTCGGCGCGGGGGATGGACATTTCAGATTTGTGAGGGGGGCGACGGGCGATGCACGGCCTATGGACCAACGATCCGACGCGGCGGGGCCGTCGACGGCGACCCTGGCGGACGGCCTCGCGCAGGCGCGGCCACCACACCCACCACACGTACCAGCAGTGCCGGCCCGGCGGCCGTCGCAGGCACGCCCGTCCGGCGCACCGGGACCGTCGGGACCCGGGGACGACGCTCACCGGGAGGCCCCGGTGAGCGCCCCGCCCTCGGTGACGAGCACCCGGGACGAAGCCGTGCGCGCACCGCACCCGTACCAGCCGCCGCCCCGGCGGCCGGCCCCCGGTGAGAGTGCCCGCCTGGTGGAGCAGCTCGTTCTCGCCCTGGTCTGCGCGGCCTATGCCGTCGGCGCCGCGTCCGGCTGGGGCACGAAGGCGGCCGCGGACGTCATGGGCGACTTCGGGCTCAGCGCGGCGGCCGGCACCGCCGCCGTCTCCTGCTTCCTCTACGCCCGCGGCCCGCGCGTGCGCTTCCGGTCCGCCTGGCTGCTGTTCGCCCTCTCCGCGACGATGACGGCACTGGGCAACGCCGTCTGGGGGTGGTACGAGGTCGTCCTGGACGTGGACGTGCCCAGCCCCAGCTACGCCGACCTGTTCTTCCTGTGCTTCGCGCCGCCCGCCATCGTGGGTCTGCTGGTCCTCGCCAAGCGGCCTGCCAGCCGGGCGGGCTGGATCTGTCTGGGCCTGGACGCCTGGCTGATCGGCGGCTCCCTGCTCACCCTCTCGTGGAGCCTCGCGCTCGCCCAGACGGCCAGGTTCGACGGTTCGAGCGTGTCCCACGCCGCGCTGTCGCTGGCGTACCCGCTGCTGGACATCGCGCTCGTCAGCATGGTCCTCGCGCTGCACTTCCGCCGCGCCCCGGGCAACCGTACGGCGGTGAACACCGCGATCGGCGCGCTCGCCCTGACCGTCATGTGCGACGCGCTGTTCACCTCGCCGCTGCTGCACAGCAGCTACCGCTCGGGACAGCTGCTGGACGCCGGCTGGTTCGCCGGCTCCCTGCTGCTGGCGTACGCGCCCTGGGCCACCCCCCGGCGGCCGTCCGGCGGCCCGGGGACGCGCGTGCCGGACGGACACACGCGCGTGGTCCACGAGCACGTCCCCGGGCAGCGTGGCGCGGCCCACCACCCGGTGTCCCCGCCCGCCCCGGGCGGCGAGCACTGCCGCTATCCGGCCGGCCGGCCGATCACCGGCTCCCTCGCCGCGCTCACCCCGTACCTCGCCGCCGCCGTCTGCACCCTGGGCATCCTGTACAACGTCCTGAACGGCCGCAGGCCCGACCACGTCGTGCTGATCACCGCGGGCTGCGTGGTGCTGGCACTCGTCATCCGCCAGGGCATCATGCTGCTGGACAACATCACCCTCACCCAGGAGCTCGCGCAGAAGGAGAACCACTTCCGCTCCCTGGTGCAGGGGTCCAGCGACGTCATCATGATCGCCGCGCCCAACGGCATCCTCCGGTACGTCTCACCGGCCGCCGCCGGGGTGTACGGCCGGCCCGCCGAGGACCTGGTCGGCAGTGAGCTGGCGAGCCTGATCCACCCGGAGGACCTGGGCTGCGTGGTGCACGAGGTGCGCCGCTTCCTCGCCGCCAGCCCGGTCGAGGAGCCGACCACGCGCATCGAGTGCCGGTTCCGGTCGGGCGCCGGCGGCTGGCTCAACGTCGAGTCCACCGTCAACCGGCACCACGGCGGACTGATCTTCAACAGCCGGGACGTGACCGAGCGGGTGCGCCTCCAGGCGCAGTTGCAGCACAACGCCGAGCACGACCCGCTGACCGACCTGCCCAACCGCGCGCTGTTCACCAAGCGGGTCCAGCAGGCCCTGTCCGGCCGCCGCGCCACCGACCGGGGCGCCGCCCTGCGCGGTACGGCGGTGCTCTTCATCGACCTGGACGGCTTCAAGGCCGTCAACGACACGATCGGCCACCAGGCCGGGGACGAGCTGCTGGTGCAGGCCGCCCGCCGGCTCCAGGACGCGGTCCGGCAGGGGGACACCGCCTCCCGGCTGGGCGGCGACGAGTTCGCGGCCCTGATCGTCGGGGACGGCACCAGGGACCGGGCGGCCAGGGAACGGAACATCCTGGAACTGGCCGACCGCCTCCGGTTGACCCTCTCCCAGCCGTACGCCATCGGCGGCAACGATGTCCGGGTCAACGCCTCCATCGGTGTCGCCTTCGCCGAGCCGGGCCTCGGCGCGGGTGAGCTGCTGCGCAACGCCGACCTGGCGATGTACCGCGCGAAATCGGCCGGCAAGGGCCGGGTCGAGCTGTACAGACCGCAGATGCAGCAGGACGTCGTCCGCAAGGCGGAGCTGGCCACCCGGCTGCGCGCCGCGCTGCACGACGGTGAGTTCGCGCTGCTGCACCAGCCGGTGGTGTGCCTCCAGAACGGCAGGATCACGGCGGTCTCCGCGCAGGCGCGCTGGCGCTCCTCGCAGGGGGTGCTGTTCACCCCGGCCGAGTTCCTGCGGGTGGCGGAGGACGGCGACAAGGTGGCCGAGCTGGACCGCTGGGTCCTGCACGAGGCCGTGGAGCGGGCCGCCGAGCGGGCCGGCACCGGGGCCGCCGTCCCGGTCGCCGTCCGGATGAGCGCCCGGCGTCTACTCGACCGCTCCACTCCGCTCGGCTCCGTCGAAGCGCTGCTCACCCGGCACGGGCTGCCGCCCGGGGCGCTGGTCCTGGAGCTGTCCGACACCGACCCGCGGGTCTCCCTGGACGAGCTGGAGCGCCGGCTGACCGCGCTCAGCCGGCTGGGGGTGCGGATCGCGCTGGACGGCCTCGGCAGCGGCTACGCGGCCATCACGGCGCTGCGCAGGCTGCCCGTGGACATCCTCAAGCTCGACCGCGGCCTGGTCGAGGGCGTGGTCGAGTCCGCGCGGCTGCACAAGATCACCAGTGGTCTGCTGCGGATCGCGGGGGACCTCGGGCTCCAGTCGGTCGCCGAGGGCGTGGACCTGCCGGAGCAGGTGGTCGCGCTGCGCGCGATGGGCTGCACGCACGGCCAGGGCATGGCGTTCGCCGGCGCGCTGGACGAGCTCCGCCTGCGCCGGGCGCTCGGTTCCGGTCACTATCCGGTCCCGCACGCCCCCGCGGAACCGGCGTTCGCGGGCGGTGTGCGCGAGCCGTCCGCCGCGCCCGGGAGGTGAACGGCTCCCGGGGCGGGGTACGGAGAGGTACACGGAGGGTGCGGCCGCGGTCCGCGGAGGCGACCGCACCCTCTGTTCACATTCTGAGACTCCCGTCCCACCTACTTGACACGTGGTGCGTGCCGGGGGGAGGGTCAGTGCCATGCGCACCCGAATTCTCGTACTTGGACAGCGCGTCGGCTGAGCTGGGACCCACCGGAGGACGATCCGGAATCCCCAGCGACCACACCCGGCGCGCTCCCCTCGCTTGCCTTGCGGCACGAGGGGTTTTTTGTTGCACGAGCACCGTTCGTGCAGCGCCCGAACTCCGCCCGAACCTCGCAAAAACCCTCAGCATCGAGAAGAGAATGCCGATGACCGAGCAGGCCACCGGGGCCCACCATCCGCAGCCGCGGCCCCGTTCCGGAGGACACTCCGCCCCCGTCGAGCACGTCACGGGTGCGCAGTCCCTCATCCGCTCCCTCGAGGAGGTCGGCGCGGACACGGTGTTCGGCATTCCCGGCGGCGCGATCCTCCCCGCGTACGACCCGCTGATGGACTCCACCCGGGTGCGCCACGTGCTGGTCCGGCACGAGCAGGGCGCCGGCCACGCGGCCACCGGCTACGCGCAGGCCACCGGCCGGGTCGGTGTCTGCATGGCGACCTCGGGACCGGGCGCCACCAACCTGGTCACGCCCATCGCCGACGCGCACATGGACTCGGTGCCGCTCGTGGCGATCACGGGACAGGTCGCCTCCAAGGCGATCGGCACCGACGCCTTCCAGGAGGCGGACATCGTCGGCATCACCATGCCGATCACCAAGCACAACTTCCTCGTCACCAAGGCCGAGGACATCCCGCGGGTCATCGCGCAGGCGTTCCACATCGCCTCCACCGGCCGCCCGGGCCCGGTCCTGGTCGACATCGCCAAGGACGCCCTGCAGGCGAAGACGGTCTTCTCCTGGCCGCCCACCATGGACCTGCCCGGCTACCGCCCGGTGACCAAGCCGCACGCCAAGCAGATCCGCGAGGCGGCCAAGCTGATCACCGCCGCCAGGCGGCCCGTGCTGTACGTCGGCGGCGGTGTCCTCAAGGCCGGGGCCACGGCCGAGCTGAAGGTCCTCGCCGAGCTGACCGGGGCGCCGGTCACCACGACGCTGATGGCGCTCGGCGCGTTCCCCGACAGCCACCCGCTGCACGTGGGCATGCCCGGCATGCACGGCAGCGTCGCCGCGGTCACCGCGCTGCAGAAGGCCGACCTGATCGTGGCCCTGGGCGCCCGCTTCGACGACCGCGTCACCGGCAAGCTGGACAGCTTCGCGCCGTACGCCAAGATCGTCCACGCCGACATCGACCCGGCGGAGATCGGCAAGAACCGCACCGCCGACGTGCCGATCGTCGGTGACGCCCGCGAGGTCATCGCCGACCTGGTCCAGGCGGTCCAGAAGGAGCACAGCGAGGGCCACCAGGGCGACTACACCGCCTGGTGGAGCGACCTGAACCGCTGGCGCGAGACCTACCCGCTCGGCTACGACCTGCCCGAGGACGGCTCGCTCTCCCCGCAGCAGGTGATCGAGCGCATCGGGCAGCTGGCGCCGGAGGGCACGGTCTTCGCCGCGGGCGTCGGCCAGCACCAGATGTGGGCCGCGCACTTCGTCCAGTACGAGCGCCCCGCCACCTGGCTGAACTCCGGCGGCGCCGGCACGATGGGCTACGCGGTCCCGGCCGCCATGGGCGCCAAGGCCGGCGTGCCGGAGCGGACGGTCTGGGCGATCGACGGCGACGGCTGCTTCCAGATGACCAACCAGGAACTGACCACCTGCGCCCTGAACAACATCCCCATCAAGGTCGCCGTCATCAACAACGGCGCCCTCGGGATGGTCCGCCAGTGGCAGACCCTCTTCTACAACCAGCGCTACTCCAACACCGTGCTGCACAGCGGCCCCGACGACATCAACCCGCAGGCCCGGGGCACGCGCGTGCCGGACTTCGTGAAGCTGTCCGAGGCGATGGGCTGCGTGGGGCTGCGCTGCGAGCGCCCCGAGGACCTGGACCGGGTCATCGCGGAGGCGAACGCCATCACCGACCGCCCGGTCGTCGTCGACTTCATCGTCCACGAGGACGCGATGGTCTGGCCGATGGTCGCCGCCGGTACCTCCAACGACGAGATCATGGCCGCCCGGGACGTCCGCCCCGACTTCGGCGACAACGAAGACGACTGAGCGAGAGAGACGTAAGAAGACATGTCCAAGCACACGCTCTCCGTCCTGGTGGAGAACACGCCGGGCATCCTCGCCCGCATCGCCGCCCTGTTCTCCCGCCGCGGCTTCAACATCGACTCGCTCGCGGTCGGTGTCACCGAGCACCCCGACATCTCCCGCATCACCATCGTGGTGGGTGTCGAGGAGCTGCCGCTGGAGCAGGTCACCAAGCAGCTCAACAAGCTCGTCAACGTGCTGAAGATCGTCGAGCTGGAGCCCGGCCAGGCCGTCCAGCGCGAACTGGTCCTGGTGAAGGTCCGCGCCGACAACGAGACCCGGTCCCAGATCGTGGAGATCGTCCAGCTGTTCCGCGCCAAGACCGTGGACGTCTCCCCGGAGGCGGTGACGATCGAGGCCACCGGCTCCGGCGAGAAGCTGTCCGCCATGCTCAAGATGCTGGAGCCGTACGGCATCAAGGAGCTCGTCCAGTCCGGCACGATCGCGATCGGCCGCGGCGCCCGTTCGATCACGGACCGCTCGCTGCGCGCGCTCGACCGGACCGCGTAGGGACCCGGACGGGCGGCCGGCGCGCCACGCCGCCGCCCGTATACCGAGACCCCGAAACTTCTGTCCCGCCCACCGTCATACGGTGGGACGCATCACCCGCACACAAGGAGAGAACCCAAAGTGGCCGAGCTGTTCTACGACGCCGACGCCGACCTGTCCATCATCCAGGGCCGCAAGGTCGCGGTCATCGGCTACGGCAGCCAGGGTCACGCCCACGCGCTGTCGCTCCGTGACTCCGGTGTCGACGTGCGTGTCGGCCTGCACGAGGGCTCGAAGTCCAAGGCCAAGGCCGAGGAGCAGGGCCTGCGCGTGGTGACCCCGGCCGAGGCCGCCGCCGAGGCCGACGTCATCATGATCCTGGTCCCGGATCCCCTCCAGGCCCAGGTCTACGACGAGTCCATCGCCCCGAACCTGAAGGACGGCGACGCGCTGTTCTTCGGCCACGGTCTGAACATCCGCTACGGCTTCATCAAGCCCCCGGCGGGCGTGGACGTCTGCATGGTGGCCCCGAAGGGCCCGGGCCACCTGGTCCGCCGCCAGTACGAGGAGGGCCGCGGCGTGCCCTGCATCGCCGCCGTCGAGCAGGACGCCTCCGGCAACGCCTTCGCCCTCGCGCTGTCCTACGCCAAGGGCATCGGCGGCACCCGCGCCGGCGTCATCAAGACGACCTTCACCGAAGAGACCGAGACCGACCTGTTCGGTGAGCAGGCCGTGCTGTGCGGTGGCACGGCCGCGCTGGTCAAGGCGGGCTTCGAGACCCTGACCGAGGCCGGCTACCAGCCGGAGATCGCCTACTTCGAGTGCCTGCACGAGCTGAAGCTGATCGTGGACCTCATGTACGAGGGCGGCCTGGAGAAGATGCGCTGGTCCATCTCCGAGACCGCCGAGTGGGGGGACTACGTCACCGGTCCGCGCATCATCACCGACGCCACCAAGGCCGAGATGAAGAAGGTCCTCGCCGAGATCCAGGACGGCACCTTCGCCCGCGCCTGGATGGACGAGTACCACGGCGGTCTGAAGAAGTACAACGAGTACAAGCAGCAGGACTCCGAGCACCTGCTGGAGACCACTGGCAAGAAGCTGCGCAAGCTGATGAGCTGGGTGGACGAGGAGGCGTAAGCCTCGGGACAGGGGCCGGGGCGGACGCTCCGGCCCCTGTTGTCCGCCGTGTCCTGCCACGGACGGGTGATCCTTCCGCGGAGGCGCAATCCGGTTCCCGGCACGCCACTAGACTTCTGCACAACACGCGTCAGGCCCACAGCGTCGTGCGTCTTCCGCGGCTAGCCCCCCTCCACCGCCTGCGGCCGTCGGGACGGCCGTCCGCATCGCACCTGTGAGGACTCACGTGAGCTCGTACCCCAGTAAAAAAGCCACGGTACTCATCGCTGAGGAGCTGTCGCCTGCCACCGTCGACGCACTCGGTCCGGACTTCGAGATCAGGCACTGCAACGGAGCGGACCGCTCCGAGCTGCTTCCGGCCATCGCCGACGTGGACGCGATCCTCATCCGTTCGGCCACCAAGGTCGACGCCGAGGCCATCGCCGCCGCGAAGAAACTGAAGGTCGTCGCGCGTGCCGGCGTCGGCCTGGACAACGTCGACGTCTCCGCCGCCACCAAGGCCGGCGTGATGGTCGTCAACGCCCCCACCTCCAACATCGTGACCGCGGCCGAGCTGGCCTGCGGTCTCATCCTCGCGACCGCCCGCAACATCCCGCAGGCCAACACCGCCCTGAAGAACGGCGAGTGGAAGCGCAGCAAGTACACGGGTGTCGAGCTGGCCGAGAAGACGCTGGGTGTCGTGGGCCTGGGCCGCATCGGCGCCCTCGTCGCGCAGCGCATGTCCGCCTTCGGCATGAAGGTCGTCGCCTACGACCCCTACGTGCAGCCCGCGCGGGCCGCGCAGATGGGTGTCAAGGTGCTGTCGCTGGACGAGCTGCTGGAGGTCTCCGACTTCATCACCGTCCACCTGCCCAAGACCCCCGAGACCCTCGGCCTGATCGGCGACGAGGCGCTGCGCAAGGTCAAGCCGAGCGTGCGTGTCGTCAACGCCGCGCGCGGCGGCATCGTCGACGAGGCGGCGCTGTACGCGGCGCTGAAGGAGGGCCGGGTCGCCGGCGCCGGCCTCGACGTGTACGCCAAGGAGCCCTGCACGGACTCCCCGCTGTTCGAGCTGGACCAGGTCGTGTGCACCCCGCACCTCGGCGCCTCCACCGACGAGGCCCAGGAGAAGGCGGGCATCGCGGTGGCCAGGTCGGTGCGGCTCGCGCTCGCCGGTGAGCTGGTGCCGGACGCGGTGAACGTCCAGGGCGGTGTCATCGCCGAGGACGTCAAGCCGGGCCTGCCGCTCGCCGAGCGTCTGGGCCGTATCTTCACCGCGCTGGCCGGCGAGGTCGCCGTCCGCCTCGACGTCGAGGTCTACGGCGAGATCACCCAGCACGACGTGAAGGTGCTGGAGCTGTCCGCGCTCAAGGGTGTCTTCGAGGACGTCGTCGACGAGACGGTGTCGTACGTCAACGCGCCGCTGTTCGCGCAGGAGCGCGGTGTCGAGGTGCGCCTGACCACCAGCTCCGAGTCGGCCGACCACCGCAACGTGGTGACGGTGCGCGGCACGCTGGGCACCGGCGAGGAGGTGTCGGTCTCCGGCACGCTGGCCGGCCCGAAGCACGTACAGAAGATCGTCGCGGTCGGCGAGTACGACGTCGACCTCGCGCTCGCCGACCACATGGTCGTCCTGCGCTACGAGGACCGTCCGGGTGTCGTCGGCACCGTCGGCCGGGTCCTCGGGGAGGCCGGCATCAACATCGCCGGCATGCAGGTCGCGCGTGCGGCGGTGGGCGGCGAGGCGCTGGCGGTGCTCACCGTGGACGACACGGTGGCCCCCGGCGTGCTGGCCGAGCTGGCCGCGGAGATCGGGGCGGCCTCGGCCCGGTCCGTGAACCTGGTCTGAGCACACGACGGACGCCGGGCGGGCCGACTTCCATCGGCCCGCCCGGCGTTCCGCGTATCCGCTACCGGTCGCCGCCGGTCGTCCGCAGGGCCAGTGCGGCGCCGACCGCCGCGAGCGCCAGCAGCACCGCTCCGGCGACCGCCACGCCGTGCATTCCGCCGGTGAACGCCTCCCGGGCGGTGGCGAGCAGGGACGCGCCGGGCCGGCCCGGCAGCCGGGCGGCCGCGGTGAGGGCGCCGCCCAGGGTCTCGCGGGCCTCGGCCGGGGCCGTGTCCGGCATGGCGTGGCGGTAGACGGCCGTCCCGATGGAGCCGAGGACCGCCATGCCGAGCGCCCCGCCGAACTCGGTGCCGGTCTCCAGCAGGGCGGACGCCGTGCCCGCCTGTTCCGCCGGGACGCCGCTCATGGCCAGGTCGGTCAGCTGGGACAGCACCATGACCACGCCGCAGGCGAGGACGCCGGCCGCGGCCAGGACCAGCCACAGGGAGTCGGTGCCGGTGAGGGCGAGCAGGGCGTACCCGGCCGCGCTGACCGCGAAGCCGGCGGTGACGACGTAGCCGCGGTGGACGCCCCGCTGGACGAGCGCGGTGGTCAGGGGCCCGGCGGCCCCGATGAGCACCGACGGGAGCAGGCTCCACAGAGCCGCCGCCAGCGGGCTCTTGCCGAGGACCGACTGGAGGTACTGCGTGGTGAAGATGGCGGAGCCCATCATCCCGAACGCGGACACCAGGGTCAGGACCAGCGACGGGGTGAAACCGCGGCCCCGGAAGAGGGCCGGCGGGACCAGCGGGGAGGCGCCGGTGCGCTGGCGCCGGACGAAGAGCGCCGCGAAGAACAGGCCGGCGACGACCGGGACGACGTAGCGCAGGTGCCAGCCCTCGGACGGGATCTCCTTGAGGCCGTAGACCACCGGCAGTACGGCGGCCATCGACAGGGGCACGCTCGCCAGGTCGAAGCGGCCGGCCCGGTGATTACGCGTCTCCGGCAGCAGGACCGGGCCGAGGACCAGCAGCAGCCCCATCGCGGGCAGGTTGACCAGGAAGACCGAGCCCCACCAGAAGTGCTCGACCAGGACGCCGCTCATCACCGAGCCGAGGGCGACCCCGCCGGTCATCACTCCGGACCACAGGCCGATGGCCTTGGCCCGCTGGGCGGGGTCGGTGAACATCGTGCGCAGCAGGGCCATCGTGGACGGCATGAGGGTCGCGCCGCCGACGCCGAGGAGCGCGCGGGCCGCGATCAGGGTCCCGGCGCTGTTCGCGCAGGCCGCGAGCAGGGAGGCCGCGCCGAAGGCGGCGGCCCCGGTCAGGAGCAGCTTGCGGCTGCCGACGCGGTCGCCGAGCGAGCCCATCGTCATCAGCAGGCCGGCCAGGACGAAGCCGTAGATGTCGAAGATCCACAGTTGCTGGGTGCCGGTGGGGTGCAGGTCGGCGCTGATGGCGGGGGCCGCGAAGTAGAGGACCGACACGTCCATCGAGACCAGCAGCAGCGGCAGCATCAGCACCCCGAGCGCGGTCCACTCGCGGCGTCCGGCGCGGACGGGGGCGCGTTCGGCGCCGACGGGGACGGTGGTGCTCGTCGAGTTCGTCATGCCGAGGAATGTACGGCTGTATTAAACGTCTGTCTAGAACAGTTGTATAAGTCAGTCGTCTAGGACGGATGTATGGATGGCCGTTAGGCTGGCGGACATGGGACACCGTGAGGATCTGCTCGAAGGCGCCAAGCGCTGCCTGCTGGAGAAGGGCTTCGCGCGGACGACGGCGCGCGACATCGTCAAGGAGTCGGGGACGAATCTGGCCTCGATCGGCTACCACTACGGGTCGAAGGACGCGCTCCTCACCCGGGCCTATGTCTCCCTGCTCGAAAGGGTCGGCGAGGGCTTCGGCCCGGGCCTCGGCGGGGAGGCCACCCAGCCCCCGGGATCGCTGGCGCGCTTCCAGGAGATGTGGGCGAGCGTCCTGCGCACCGTCCCCGAGTCACGTGCCATCTGGCTGCTCAGCTTCGAGCTGATGTTCCAGGACGAACGGGTCGCGGAGGTGCGCAAGCTGCTGGCCGAGGCGCAGGAGGAGGGCAGAACAGGGCTCGTGGCACTCTTCAGCGGCGTGCCGGAGACGGAGATCGACCAGGAGACCACGGACAGCGAGGGCCGCCTCTACCAGACCCTTCTCAACGGCCTCATGGTCCAGTGGCTCTTCGACCCCGGTTCGGCGACCACCGCGGAGCAGCTCACCGAGGGGCTCAGGCGCGTCATGCGGCAGGCCGCGCAGCACTGACCCGCGGTCACAGCCGCGCCCGTTTCAACGTCATGTGCAGCAGCAGCCGGTCCTCCCCGTCGTCCAGGTCGAGCCCGGTCAGCTGCTCCACGCGGGACAGGCGGTAGTACAGCGTCTGGCGGTGGATGCCCAGCTCGGCGGCGGTGCGGCCGGCCTGTCCCGCGCAGTCCAGGTAGACCTCCGCGGTGCGGGCCAGCTCCCGGTGGGCGGGGGAGAGCAGCGGGCCGGCCACGGGGTCGTACGCGGCCTCGGGGGGCAGCGCGGTCAGCAGCCGGTACGGCCCGATGCGCCCCCACTCCGCGATCGGCGCGAACCGCGGCTCGGCCAGCGCGGCGCGCGCGGCGGCCCGCGCCTCCTGCCAGACCGTGCCCAGCTCGGCGAGACCGGTGCGGGGCTCGCCGATCCCGGCGGCGCACCGCGCCCCGGCGGCGAACCCGGACACCCGGCCGGCCCCGGCGGCTGCGGCCCCTGCGGTGCCCGCGGTCCCGGCGGGGGCGGCAGGCCCCGGCTGCCGTGCGGCCACGGCGGCGGCCGTACGCGCCCCCGCTCCCCGCGCCTTCGCTCCTCCCGCGCCCTCGGCGTCCCTCAGCAGCCGTGCCGCCGCCGTCAGCGCCGGCGTCGGCACAGCCGTCGTCCGCAGCCGCACCAGCACCGCGAGGGTCAGCCCGGTCAGTCCCCAGGGCAGCGTGCACAGGGCGGTGGCGTGCGGGACCGTACGCGGGGCCGGGGCGTCGTCCGGGTCGGCCGAGGGCCAGGGTGCCACGCAGACCAGCGTGTGCGGGCCGTCCGCGCGGGGGCCCAGGGCGGTGCGCAGGTCGGCCACCGCCATGTCCCGCTGCCAGCCGCGCTCGGCCGTGAGCACCGCCCGCAGCTCCCGGCTCAGCCCCGCCCCGGCCTCCGCCTCGTCGGCGAGCAGCGCCCCGATCCGGTCCGCCACCCGCAGCGCGGCGGCCAGCTGGGCGTCCGTCGGCCCGGGGTCGCCGTCCAGCAGCCAGACGTAGCCGAGGACGACACCCCGATGGCGTACGGGGAGGCAGATCCGGCCGCGGTACACACCGGCCTCCGGGCTCGGCGGGATGCGTACCGGCCCGGTCGCGCGCGTGATGCCGAAGCCCTCGAACCAGGTGCGGACCGCCGCCGTGGAGCGCCGGGTCAGGATCGAACGGGTGCGGACCGGGTCCAGCGCGGACGGGTCCAGCTCGTCGTCGCTGTCGTACGCGCCGAACGCGATCAGCTCGAAGTCGCGGTTCTCCAGGGTCGCCGGAACCCCCAGCAGCTCGGAGATCTCGTCCACCAGCTCCTGGTAGTCACCCATTCTTCCGAAGGATGCGGCATCGGCCTTCACCCGGGCATTCTCCCCCATTCCCCGGCCGCCCTCATACACCTGTCTGAGAACCCGTGCACGGATGCGTGACAGCTGTCGATGGCTCAGGATCGGAGGGATCCATAGGTTTCACGGTGGTTCTCCGTGCCGTACCCGAATCGCCGGGTAGGGCCGTTTCGGTGCTTGTCTGTGGAGGTGCCCCGTGCTGGGTCCCGTGATTCTCGCCGCGTCGCGCAGCGACCGGATGCGTCGTCTGATCTCGGCGGCCCCGGTGACCAAGCAGGTCGTCGACCGGTTCATCCCCGGCGAGACCGTCACCGACATCGTCCCGATCATCGAAGAACTCACGGCCAAGGGCCTGGAGCTGACGATGGACGTCGTCGGCGAGGACATCACCACCCCGGAGCAGGCCGCCGCCGCCCGGGACGCCTACCTGGCGCTGGTCGGCCACCTCGAGCGGCTGGAGCTGGGCGAGAAGGTCGAGATGTCGGTCAAGCTGTCCATGTTCGGCCAAGCGCTGGAGGGCGGCCACGAGCTGGCCCTGGCCAACGTCCGGCCGGTCGTCGAGGCCGCCGCCGCCATCGGGACGACCGTGACGCTCGACGCCGAGGACCACACCACCCTCGACTCGATGTTCGCCATCCATGAGGAGCTGCGGAAGGACTTCCCGCAGACCGGTTGCGTCATCCAGGCCTACCTCTTCCGCACCGAGGCCGACGCCCGCCGCCTCGCGGAGTCCGGCAGCCGCGTGCGCCTGGTGAAGGGCGCCTACAAGGAGCCCGCCGAGGTCGCCTACCAGCAGAAGCACGAGATCGACAAGGCCTACGTGCGCATCCTCAGGACGCTCATGGAGGGCGAGGGCTATCCGATGATCGGGTCCCACGACCCGCGTCTGATCGCCATCGCCCAGGAGCTGGCCCACAAGGCCGGCCGCAAGCTCGACGAGTACGAGTTCCAGATGCTGTACGGCATCCGGGGCGAGGAGCACCTGCGGCTGGCCGCCGAGGGCCACCGCATGCGCGTCTACACCGCCTACGGCACCGACTGGTACGGCTACTTCATGCGCCGCCTCGCCGAGAAGCCCGCCAACCTGCGCTTCTTCCTGCGCTCGATGGTCAGCAAGGGCTGAGCCCGAACACCCGCTCACGTACAAGGAGTTACGGATCTCATGGACGCTGTGACCCAGGTCCCCACCCCCGTCAACGAGCCGGTGCACGGCTACGCCCCCGGCTCGCCCGAGCGCGCCCGCCTGGAGGTCAAGCTCAAGGAGCTGGCCGACAACCCGATCGACCTGCCGATGACCATCGGCGGCGAGAAGCGCATGGGCGGCGGTGAGACCATCCAGGTCGTCCAGCCGCACAACCACAAGGCCGTCATCGGCACCCTGCGCAACGCCACCCAACAGGACGCGCAGGACGCCATCGACGCGGCCCTGGCCGCCGCCCCGGCCTGGCGCGCGATGGCCTTCGACGACCGCGCCGCGATCATCCTGCGCGCCGCCGAGCTGCTGGCCGGCCCCTGGCGCGAGACGATCGCCGCCTCCACCATGCTGGGCCAGTCCAAGACCGCCCAGCAGGCGGAGATCGACAGCCCCTGCGAGCTGGTCGACTTCTGGCGCTTCAACGTGCACTACGCCCGCCAGATCCTCGCCGAGCAGCCTCCGGCGAACTCCCCGGGTGTCTGGAACCGCCTGGACCACCGCCCGCTGGAGGGCTTCGTCTACGCGATCACGCCGTTCAACTTCTCGGCGATCGCGGCGAACCTGCCCACCGCGCCCGCCCTGATGGGCAACGTGGTGCTGTGGAAGCCGTCCCCGACGCAGACCCACGCCGCCGTCCTGCTGATGCAGCTGCTGGAGGAGGCGGGCCTGCCCAAGGGCGTCATCAACCTCGTCACCGGCGACGGCATCGAGGTCTCCAAGGTCGCCCTGGAGCACCGCGACCTCGCCGGCATCCACTTCACCGGTTCGACCAAGACTTTCCAGTACCTGTGGAAGACGGTCGGCAACAACATCGAGAAGTACCGCTCCTACCCGCGCCTGGTCGGCGAGACCGGCGGCAAGGACTTCCTGGTCGCCCACCCGAGCGCCGACCGCGCGATCCTGAAGACCGCCCTGACCCGCGGTGCCTTCGAGTACCAGGGCCAGAAGTGCAGCGCCACCTCCCGCGCCTACATCCCGGCCTCCATCTGGAACTCGGGCTTCAAGGAGGAGTTCGCCGCCGAGGTCGACTACCTGACCATGGGTGACGTCACCGACCTGTCCAACTTCATGGGCGCGGTGATCGACGAGCGGTCCTTCGCCAAGAACAAGGCGGCCATCGACCGCGCCAAGCAGGACCCGACCTGCACCGTCGTGGCCGGCGGCAGCTACGACGACTCGGTCGGCTACTTCGTCCGTCCGACCGTCATCGAGTGCACCGACCCGGAGAACGAGGTCTTCACCACCGAGTACTTCGGCCCGATCCTCGCCGTGCACGTCTACGAGGACGACGCGTACGAGGAGATGCTGACCCAGATGGAGTCGGTGTCGGACTACGCCCTCACGGGTTCGGTCATCGCGGGCGACCGGGCGGCCGCGGCCCACACGATGGAGAGGCTCCGCTTCGCCGCGGGCAACTTCTACATCAACGACAAGTCGACCGGCGCCGTCGTCGGCCAGCAGCCCTTCGGCGGCGGCCGTGCCTCCGGCACCAACGACAAGGCCGGCGCCCCGCAGAACCTGCTGCGCTGGACCCTGACCCGGGCCATCAAGGAGACCCTGGTCCCGCCGACCGACTACGCCTACCCGCACATGGGCTGACGGTCCCACGAGCACGGCCCGGGAGGCCCGACATCTGGTCGGGCCTCCCGGGCCGTTCCCATTCCACGGGTACGGACGCGGTCCGCGCGACCCCGGCAGGGCGATACCGGCCTCGTGCCTCCCCGCCCCCGGCTCGTCCGCACCGCCGAGCCGACCCGGGCCCGGCGCCGTGAGCCCCGTGCCCGCAGCACCCTCACCGCGTACCCCCTGAACACACGAACGCCCAGTTCAGGGCGGGGTGAGTCGGTGCGCCGTCTCAGATAGTAGGAAGTCCGAGTAATGATGCAGACAGACGCGGACGGCTCCCTTAGCGTGGAGGGAGCCGAACGTCTCGCTCCATCCAGCGAATGGCGGTCGTGAGCCGGGCCCCGTGCAGGCAACCCCTGCGGCCATCGTTTCCCGCCCCTTTCCGGGGTCCCCCTCCCACGCCTCCATGAGGCAGCGGGAGGAGCCGTGCCCCCACACCGCCGTACTCCGCGTCTGCCGAAGGAGTCGATTGCCATGGCCGAGACGACCGTCCGCCGCGTCCGCCACGTGCCCCGCACGAGCGAGTCCGACCGCAAGAACGCCGCCGCCGCCCTCCAGCGCGCCCTGGACCGCCGGGACAACGGCGGTGCGACCGGCCACTGAGCCGGCACCGGACCGGGCCACCAGCCGGGAGCCGCACCCGAGCGGGGTGCGGCGCGGCCCTCATCCGCCGCGCCGCACCTCGAAGTGGTCGATCCGCCGCCCGTCGTGCGCCAGCGCCGACACCGCGAGCCGCGGTGCCGCGCCGGCTCGCACCTCCACCGAGAGCAGCGAGAAACCGGTGTAGCGGACCCGCGACCACTCCACCGTCTCCGGCGCGCGGTCCCGCTCCTTCGTCCACGCGAAGGTGCCGACCGGCTCGTGCCGGGTGACGTGTCCCTCGTAGCTGTCCCGGACGCCCGGAGGGAACGCGTACAGGTCCCGCCCGCCGCCGCCCGCGGTGACGTACACCGTGCCGTCCCGGGCCGGGTCGGTGGAGCCACCGACGGGCACGGCCCGGCCCACCCGCCCGCCGCGGACCGCGTCGGTGCGCTCGTAGACGTGGTTGTGCCCGTTGATCACCAGGTCCACCCGGTGCTCGGCGAACAGCGGCAGCCACTGCGCGCGCACGCCCCCGTCGGACGCGTGCTGCGAGGTGGAGTAGGCGCAGTGGTGGAAGAAGACGACCACGAAGTCGATGCCGCCGGCCGCGCGCAGCGAACCCAGGGTCCGGTCCAGCCAGGCCGTCTGCCGGCCGCCGCTGTGCCCGAGGTTGGCGGGGATCTCGTACGACACGTCGTTGGCGTCCAGCGCGACGAAGGCGGCGTTGCCGTAGGTGAACGCGTACGCGCCCGGTGTGCCGTGCGGGTCGAAGCCGTTGTCCGGCAGGGAGAACCGGGCCAGCTGGCCGCCGTAGCCGTCCGGCGAGTACCAGGCCTCCATGTCGTGGTTGCCGGTCGTCACCATCCACGGCACCGACCGGGCGACCGGCTCGTTCTGCTTCAGGAACAGGTCCCAGAAGGCGGGGTCGTAGCCGTCCGACCGCCGCCCGGTCCCGTTGACGTCGGCGTAGCAGAGGTCGCCGGCGTGCAGATGGAACGCGGGCTCCTGGCGCAGCATCAGGTCGTCGCCCGCGTGCGCCGCCCGGCTCACGCCCTGGTCGCCGAACGCCGTGAACACGAACCGCTCCGGGTGCGCGGGTGCCGTGCGGAAGGAGGTGAGGGCCGCGCGGTGCGCGGGCGCGGTGGGCTCCCAGCCGTCGTGGCCGACGCCGTAGTAGTAGGTCGTGCCGGGCACGAGGCCGTCCACGGCCGCGTGGACGTAGTACTGCTCCAGCGCCGGACGCACCCCCGCCACCCCGGGCGTGCGCAGCGGGCGCACCTCGGCCGCCACGCGGGGGCCGAGGCCGTCGGGGCGCAGGCCCAGCCGGACGTACGGCCGGCGCACCGCGGAGCGCACCTGCCAGGCGATCCGCATCTGGGTCCGGGGATCGGCGCCGAAGGCGAGATGCCGGCCGAACGGGCGGGCCGCCGCGCCGTACGCCCGTGGACCCGCCGTGCCGGGGGCGCGCCGGGAGCCGGTGCCGCAGCCGGTCAGCAGGCCGCCCGCCACCGCGCCCGCCGTCACCAGCGTGCGCCGGCGCACCACGCGGTCGCGCAGGTAGGCGTACTGCTCGGCCATGCTCAGCCGTTCCGCGAGCCGCCGCGGGATGCCGACATCGGGAGTGTCCATGGCCGGAACCTTCCACCCGGGCCCGACGCCCGCGCCACCCACGGGTGAACGCCGCCCGGCGGGAGGGCACCGGCCACCCGTCGAGCTGTCCGCATGTCGGACAGGGCGTGTCATCCCCTGGGACGAGGAGTAGGGTGCCCGCATGTCTCGCAGCCTCAATCTCGCAGTGATCCCCGGTGACGGCATCGGCCAGGAGGTCGTGGCCGAGGGTCTGAAGGTCCTCTCCGCCGTCCTGCCGCAGGATGTGAAGCTGGAGACCAAGGAGTACGACTTCGGTGCCCAGCGCTACCACGCCACCGGTGAGACCCTCACCGACGCAGACCTCGACGCGCTGAAGCGGCACGACGCCATCCTGCTCGGCGCCATCGGCGACCCGTCGGTGCCGTCCGGCGTCCTGGAGCGCGGCTTCCTGCTCAAGCTCCGCTTCGCCTTCGACCACCACGTGAACCTGCGTCCGTCGAAACTGCTCCCCGGTGTCGCCACCCCGCTCGCCGGCCAGCCGGAGATCGACTTCGTGGTCGTGCGCGAGGGCACCGAGGGCCCGTACACCGGCAACGGCGGCACCATCCGCAAGGGCACTCCGCACGAGGTCGCCACCGAGGTGTCCGTCAACACCGCCTACGGCGTCGAGCGCGTCGTCCGTGACGCCTTCGCCCGCGCCCAGGCCCGCCCGCGCAAGAAGCTCACGCTGGTCCACAAGAACAACGTGCTGACCTTCGCCGGACACCTGTGGACGAACGTCTTCACCAAGGTGGCCGAGGAGTTCCCCGAGGTCACCACCGACTACATCCACGTCGACGCGGCCACGATCTACCTGGTCACCGACCCGGGCCGGTTCGACGTCATCGTCACCGACAACCTCTTCGGCGACATCATCACCGACCTCGCCGCGGCCGTCTCCGGCGGTATCGGCGTGGCCGCCTCCGGCAACATCAACCCCGGCCGCGAGTTCCCGTCCATGTTCGAGCCCGTCCACGGCTCGGCCCCGGACATCGCCGGCCAGGGCAAGGCGGACCCCACCGCCACCGTCCTGTCCGTCGCCCTGCTGCTGCGCCACCTCGGCTACGACGCCGAGGCGGACCGCATCGACGCGGCGGTCACCGCGGACCTCACCGAGCGGGGCTCCCTGCCCGCCCGCCGCACCTCGGAGATCGGCGACGCGCTCGCCGTACGCGTAGCCGGCTGACCCGCCGCGCTCCACCCAAGCCGCCGGGTCGCTACCGCACCCGGCGGCTTTTCCTGTGCCTCGCCGGGTGCCACCATCAATCCCTGGACCGCTTCACCCCGATTCCGTCGGCCGCCGCTCCCGCGCGATAATCGAACGCGGAGCCGCGATATGAGGGAATGCTCGGACGTCCTAGCACTGACGACCCGCAGTACAGGTGTGAGCGCGGCCCGTCACTACAACCGGTGAAGGACAACCACTCATGACGACGCCCACGATCGAGCTCAAGCCCTCCGCCAGCCCGCTCGCCGCCGCAGAGCGCGAGGCGATCCTGGCCAACCCCGGGTTCGGCCGCCACTTCACCGACCACATGGTGACGATCCGGTGGACCGAGGGGCTCGGCTGGCACGACGCCCAGCTCGTCCCGTACGGCCCGATCTCCCTGGACCCCTCCACCCATGTCCTGCACTACGGGCAGGAGATCTTCGAGGGTCTGAAGGCCTACCGCCAGCCCGACGGCTCGATCGCGCTGTTCCGGCCCGAGGCCAACGCCCGCCGCTTCCGCAACTCCGCCCGCCGCATGGCCATGGCCGAGCTGCCCGAGGAGCTGTTCATCGCGGCGCTGGACGCGCTGCTCACCCAGGACGCCGGCTGGGTCCCGCCGCACGGCGGCGAGGAGGCGCTGTACCTGCGGCCGTTCATGTTCGCCACGGAGGCCGCGCTCGGCGTGCACCCGGCGAACGAGTACCTGTTCATGCTGATCGCCTCCCCGTCCGGCGCCTACTTCGCCGGCGGCGTGAAGCCGGTCACCATCTGGGTCTCGGAGGACCACGTCCGCGCCGTCCCGGGCGGCACCGGCGACGCCAAGACCGGCGGCAACTACGCCGCGTCCCTGCTGCCGCAGGCCGAGGCCGCCGCGCACGGCTGCGACCAGGTCGTCTACCTCGACGCGGTCACCCGCACCAAGGTCGAGGAGAGCGGCAGCATGAACGTCGCCTTCGTCTACGGCGACCGGATCGTCACCCCGTCCCTCACCGGCTCCATCCTGGAGGGCATCACCCGCGACTCCCTCCTCCAGGTCGCCCGCGACCTCGGCTACACCGCCGAGGAGGGCGTGATCACCCTGGAGCAGTGGCGGGCGGACGCTGCCTCCGGCGCGCTCACCGAGGTCTTCGCCTGCGGCACGGCGGCCGTGGTCACCCCGATCGGCCACGCCAAGACGAAGACGGACCAGTGGACCCACGGCGACGGCACGCCCGGCCCGGTCACCCGGCGGCTGCGCGAGGCCCTGCTCGGCATCCAGCGCGGCCTGACCGAGGACGAGCACGGCTGGATGCACCGCATCGGCTGACGCCCACCGCGCACGAGAAGAGGGCCGCCCCGGACGGGTCACCGCCGGGGCGGCCCTCGGTGTTTTGAACGACGCTCGATGTGACCCATACCGCCGTCGGCGGTCGGCCCTTCTCTTCGAACGACCCTACGTTTAGAGTGATGCTCTAATCAGGGAAGCCAAGGAGGTGCCGCGGCGTGAGACTCACCCCGACGGAACGTGACCGGCTGCTGCTCTTCGGAGCCGCCGAGCTGGCCCGGGCCCGCCGGGCGCGCGGCCTCAGGCTCAACGTGCCGGAGGCCACCGCGCTGATCGCGGACACCGTCTGTGAGGCCGCCCGGGACGGCCGGCGGCTCGCCGAGGCCGTCGAGGCGGCCCGGTCGGTGCTCGGCCCCGACGACGTGCTGCCGGGCGTCGCCGACGTCGTCACCGAGGTGATGGTCGAGGCCGTCTTCGACGACGGATCCCGGCTCGCGGTGGTCTCCGACCCCATCGGCGGCGGCCTGGGCGAGCACGCCCCCGGCGCGCTGCTGCCCGGTCCGGAGCACGCCGACCCCGAGCCGGCCGTCCGGCTCCGTGTCACCAACACCGCCACCGTGCCGGTCTCCGTCACCTCCCACTTCCACTTCTTCGAGGCCAATCCGCGCCTCGACTTCGACCGCCGCCTGGCCTACGGCATGCGGCTCGCCGTGCCCGCCGGGTCCTCGGTCCGCTTCGGGCCGGGTCAGAGCGAGGAGGTCGGGCTTCTCCCGATCGGCGGCGAACGGATCGCGATCGGCTTCGCCGGCCTGGTCGACGGGCCGCTGGACGCGCCCGGAGCGCGACAGGAGGCCCTGCGCAGGGCCGCCGCCTGCGGGTATCTCGGAGCCGGAACACAAGGAGGCGTGCGATGAGCCGCTCGAAGGGGCGCGAGGTCAGCCGGTCGGTCCACATCGACCCGCGGGCCTACGCGGCCACCCACGGCCCCCGCGCCGGTGACCGCGTCCGCCTCGGCGACAGCGGGCTCACCGTCCGCGTGGAGTCCGACTCCCAGCGGTACGGCGACGAGTTCCTCGCCGGATTCGGCAAGACCGCCCGCGACGGACTGCACCTGAAGGCCGCCGCCGTCCGGGCGACCTGCGACGTCGTGATCAGCAACGTCGTCGTGATCGACGCGGTGCAGGGCATCCGGAAGGTGTCGATCGGTATCCGCGAGGGGCGGATCTGCGCGATCGGGCGGGCCGGCAACCCGGACACCCTCGACGGTGTGGACGTCGTCGTCGGCACCGGCACCTCGATCGTCTCCGGCGAGGGACTCATCGCCACCGCCGGGGCCGTCGACACCCACGTCCACCTGCTGTCGCCGCGCATCATGGAGGCATCCCTCGCCTCCGGCGTGACCACGATCATCGGGCAGGAGTTCGGCCCGGTGTGGGGCGTCGGGGTCAACTCGCCCTGGGCGCTGCGCCACGCGTTCAACGCCTTCGACGCCTGGCCGGTCAACATCGGCTTCCTCGGCCGGGGTTCGTCCTCCTCGGACGCGCCGCTGGTCGAGGCGCTCGCCGAGGGCGGTGCCTGCGGCTTCAAGGTGCACGAGGACATGGGCGCCCACACCCGGGCGCTGGACACCGCGCTGCGCGTCGCCGAGGAGCACGACGTCCAGGTGGCCCTGCACAGCGACGGGCTGAACGAGTGCCTGTCGGTGGAGGACACCCTGCGCGTGCTGGAGGGCCGCACGATCCACGCCTTCCACATCGAGGGCTGCGGCGGCGGACACGTCCCCAACGTGCTGAAGATGGCCGGTGTCGCGAACGTCATCGGCTCCTCCACCAACCCCACCCTGCCCTTCGGCCGGGACGCGGTCGCCGAGCACTACGGCATGATCGTCTCCGTCCACGACCTCAAGCCCGACCTGCCCGGTGACGCGGCCATGGCCCGCGACCGCATCCGCGCCGGCACGATGGGCGCCGAGGACGTGCTGCACGACCTGGGCGCGATCGGCATCACCTCCTCCGACGCGCAGGGCATGGGCCGGGCCGGGGAGACGGTCCGCCGCACGTTCGCCATGGCCGGCAAGATGAAGGCCGAGCTGGGCCCGCTGGAGGGCGACGGCGACGGCGACGACAACGCCCGCGTCCTGCGCTACATCGCGAAGCTCACCATCAACCCGGCCATCGCGCACGGACTGTCGCACGAGGTCGGCTCGATCGAGGTCGGCAAGCTCGCCGACCTCGTGCTGTGGCGCCCGGAGTACTTCGGCGCCAAGCCGCAGCTGGTCCTCAAGTCCGGCTTCCCGGCGTACGGCGTGACCGGTGACCCCAACGCGGCCACCGACACCTGCGAACCCCTCGTACTGGGGCCGCAGTTCGGCGCGTACGGTGCCACGCCCGCGGACATCTCGGTCGCGTTCGTCGCCCGGGCCGCCGCCGAGGGGGGCGAGGACCTCATGCCCACCCGCCGCAGGAGGGTCGCCGTGCGCGGCACCCGCGGCATCGGCCCCGCCGACCTGCGTCTCAACGCCCGCACCGGGGCGGTCGACGTCGACCAGCGCACCGGCCTGGTCACCCTCGACGGTGACCCGCTGCGCTCGGAACCCGCCGACTCCGTCTCGCTCAACCGCCTCTACTTCCTCTAGGACCCCGGGACCTCACATGACCACCCCCGCCGCCGACGGCTTCCGCATGCCCGCCGAGTGGACCCCGCACGAGCGCACCTGGATGGCGTGGCCGGGCCCCAACCCCACCTTCGACGATCCCGAGGGCCTCGCGGCCTCCCGGATGGCCTGGGCGTCCGTGGCACGCGCCGTCCGCCGCTTCGAGCCGGTCACGGTCGTGTGCGGGCCCGGCCGGTCCGCGGAGGCGCGGGCGCTGCTCGGCCCCGGCATCGACACCGTCGAGCGGGACCTGGACGACGCCTGGATGCGGGACGTCGGGCCCACCTTCCTCACCGACGACCGGGGCGGACTGGCCGCCGTGGACTGGACGTTCAACGGCTGGGGCGCGCAGGAGTGGGCCCGCTGGGAGCACGACGCGAAGATCGGCGCGTACGTCGCCGGCCTGGCCGGCGCGCGGACGTACGCCTCGAAGCTGGTCAACGAGGGCGGGGCGATCCATGTCGACGGCGAGGGCACCGTGCTGCTCACCGAGACCGTGCAGCTCGGCCCCGAGCGCAACCCGCACTGGTCGCGCCAGGAGGTCGAGGCGGAGATCCACGCCCACCTCGGCACCCGCAAGGCGATCTGGCTGCCGCGCGGCCTGACCGGCGACTACCCTCCCCACGGCTTCGGCACCCTCGGCCACGTCGACATCGTCGCCGCGTTCGCCCGCCCCGGGGTCGTGGTCGCCCACCACCAGCCGGACCCGGCCCACCCCGACCACGAGGTCACCAAGGAGGTCATCGGCCTGCTGCGGTCGGCGACCGACGCCCGGGGCCGCCGTCTGGAGGTCGTGGAGGTGCCCGCCCCTGCCGTCCTGGAGGCCGACGGCCACTGGGCCGACTACTCCTACATCAACCACTACCTGTGCAACGGCGGCCTGGTGCTGTGCGGTTTCGACGACCCGCGCGACGAGATCGCCGCCGGGATCTTCCGCCGGCTCTTCCCCGAGCGGACGGTGACCCTGGTCGACGCCCGCACGATCTTCGCCGGCGGCGGCGGCATCCACTGCATCACCCAGCAGCAGCCGAGGACCCGGTGACGGCCGGCGTCGGGTAGAACGTACGGGTGAACGTCCAGGTGTGCGCGGCCCGCGGCCGCCGTCCCAGCCCGCCGCCGCGCCCGCGGCGGCCCGAACGCCCGTCGCGCGGTGTGCGGCAGGCCCCCGGCGGCCTCCGGCCCGCCCCCCGCGCCGCCGGGGCGCCCACGGCGCCGCCGTCCGCCGGCCGCCGCGGGGCCCGCGCGCGACGGGTCCGGCCCGGTGCCGTACGGACGGTCCCGGCATGAGCACGCCCCCCGCACCCCGCCGCCGCACCCCGGCCCCGCCCCGCGAGGACGTCCTCGCCGCGGCCATGGACATGATCGCCGAGCGCGGTCTGGAGAAGCTCACCATGGCCGCGCTCGGCCGCGAGGTCGGCATGAGCAGCGGGCACCTGCTCTACTACTTCCGCTCCAAGGACGAGCTGCTCCTGCGGACCCTGGAGTGGAGCGAGGGCCAGCTCGGCGCCGAGCGCGGCCGGCTGCTGACCCGGTCCGCGCCGGCCCTGGACCGCCTGGCCGCCTACGTCGACCTGTACGTCCCCGACGGCCACCGCGACCCGCACTGGACGCTCTGGCTGGAGGTCTGGAACCGCTCGCAGAACGCCGACGACGACGCCCGCGCCCGGCAGGCCGCCATCGAGGGCGCCTGGCACCGCGACCTGGTCGCCCTGGTCGCCGAGGGCATCTCGCGCGGCGAGTTCCGTCCGGTCGACGCGGACCGCTTCGCGGCCCGGCTGCGGGCGCTCCTCGACGGGTTCTCCATCCACGTGGCGATCGGGCTGCGCGGCACCGACCGGGACCAGGTGCTCGCGCACGTACGGGAGTTCGTCGCCGGCACGCTTCTCGCCGGCGGCTCCTGAAGGAATCGTTCCCATGGCCGCCGGGCAGGTAAGGGCGCATGGGACGACAACACTGGAAGAAGATCTGGGTCGGCTCGGCGGGCAACATGGTCGAGTGGTTCGACTGGTTCGTGTACGCGAGCTTCGCCCCGTACTTCGCGGGCGCCTTCTTCCCCAGCGGCAACCCGACCGCGCAGCTGATGAACACCGCCGGCATCTTCGCCGTCGGGTTCTTCATGCGCCCCGTGGGCGGCTGGCTGCTGGGCAGGGTCGGTGACCGCAAGGGCCGCAAGGCGGCGCTCACCCTGACCGTGACACTCATGTCGGCCTCGGCCGTCCTGATCGCCGTCGCCCCCACCTACGGGGTCGCCGGCTACGGCGGCGCCCTCGTCCTGCTCGTCGCCCGCCTGCTCCAGGGCCTGTCGGTCGGCGGCGAGTACGCGGCCAGCGCCACCTATCTGACCGAGGCGTCGGATCCGCGCAGGCGCGGCTTCGCCTCCAGCTTCCAGTACGTGTCCATGACCGCCGGCCAGATCGCCGGTCTCGGCCTGCTGATCCTGCTCCAGCGCACCCTGTCCGACGACGCCCTGCACGACTACGGCTGGCGCATCCCGTTCGCCGTCGGCGCTCTCGGCGCGGCCGTCGTCTTCTACCTGCGCCGCAGCATGCTGGAGACCGAGGTCTACGAGGAGGACACCTCCCGCTCCGGGGAGCGCGGCACCCTGCGCGCCCTGTGGCGGCACCGGCGGGAGGCGTTCCTGGTCGTCGCCCTGACGATGGGCGGCACGGTGGCGTACTACACGTACACCACCTACCTCACCAAGTACCTGTCCAACTCGGCGGGCCTGTCCAAGGAGACCGCGACCCTGGTCTCGTTCACCGCGCTGATCGTCTTCGCCTGCCTCCAGCCGCTCGCCGGCGCCCTGTCCGACCGCATCGGCCGCCGCCCGCTGCTGATCACCTTCGCGGTGGGCTCCACGGTCCTGACGGTCCCGGTCATGGCGCTGCTCCGGCACGTCCACGGCTACTGGTCCGCCCTCGACCTCGCCCTGCTCGCGCTGACCGTGGTCACCGGCTACACCTCCATCAACGCCTGTGTGAAGGCCGAGCTGTTCCCGACCGGCGTGCGCGCGCTCGGCGTCGCCCTGCCCTACGCCCTCGCCAGCGCCCTCTTCGGCGGCACTGCCGAGTACGTCGCCCTGTGGTTCAAGAAGGCCGGTGCCGAGTCCGGCTTCTCCTGGTACGTGGCCGGCTGCGCAGCCGTGTCCCTGGTGGTCTACGTCACCATGCGCGAGACGAAGGACCTGGACCTGGCCCGGGTCGAGGCCGCCGAGGACGCGGGGGAGTCCAGCTTGACGCCCGCATCCTGAGACGGCCGGTGAGCCGGGGGCCGCGCTGTGCCAAACTGCCCCCGTGTTCTCGTTCGCCGTGATTATGGGCAGCAGGCGCGCCGGTCCGCAGTGACCACCTCGTACGACCAGGTGCGGGTGGCCACCGTCGTCCTCGACCCGCGCGCATACCTCTCGCACCCGCGAGGGGTTTTTTCGTTTTCCGGCCCACCCGCAGCCGGCGGCGGAGCGCGAGGGACCATGGGAGGAACGGTGGAGCCGGTCATTCCGGTAAAGACCGAAGATCCACAACAGGAGCCTTGAGATAATGACCGAGACGGCTACCAGCAGGCTCGACGACTCGTTCCACGTCTTCGACACCACGCTGCGCGACGGCGCGCAGCGCGAGGGCATCAACCTCACCGTCGCGGACAAGCTCGCGATCGCCCGGCACCTGGACGACTTCGGCGTGGGCTTCATCGAGGGCGGCTGGCCCGGCGCGAACCCCCGCGACACCGAGTTCTTCGCCCGGGCCCGGGAGGAGATCGACTTCCGGCACGCCCAGCTGGTCGCCTTCGGCGCCACCCGCCGCGCCGGCGCCACGGCCGCCGAGGACCCGCAGGTGAACGCGTTGCTCGACTCCGGCGCCCCGGTGATCACCCTGGTCGCCAAGTCGCACGACCGGCACGTGGAACTGGCGCTGCGCACGACCCTGGACGAGAACCTGGCGATGGTGCGCGACACCGTGTCGTACCTGCGCGGCCAGGGCCGCCGTGTCTTCGTCGACTGCGAGCACTTCTTCGACGGCTACCGTGCCAACCCGGAGTACGCGAAGGCGGTCGTCCGTACGGCCGCCGAGGCCGGCGCCGACGTCGTCATCCTCTGCGACACCAACGGCGGCATGCTCCCCGCCCAGGTCCACGCGGTCGTCGCCACCGTCCTCGCCGACACCGGCGCCCGGCTCGGCATCCACGCCCAGGACGACACCGGCTGCGCGGTCGCCAACACCCTCGCCGCCGTCGACGCGGGCGTCACCCACGTCCAGTGCACGGCCAACGGCTACGGCGAGCGCGTCGGCAACGCCAACCTGTTCCCGGTCGTCGCGGCCCTGGAACTGAAGTACGGCAAGCAGGTGCTGCCCGAGGGCAAGCTTCGTGAGACGACCCGCATCTCCCACGCCATCGCCGAGGTCGTCAACCTCACGCCGTCCACCCATCAGCCCTACGTCGGCGTCTCGGCGTTCGCGCACAAGGCCGGCCTGCACGCCTCCGCCATCAAGGTCGACCCGGACCTGTACCAGCACATCGACCCCGAACAGGTCGGCAACACCATGCGCATGCTGGTCTCCGACATGGCGGGCCGCGCCTCGATCGAGCTCAAGGGCAGGGAACTCGGCATCGACCTGGGCGGCGACCGGGAACTGGTCGGCCGGGTGGTCGAGCGCGTCAAGGAACGCGAACTCAGGGGCTACACCTACGAGGCCGCGGACGCC
Organism: Streptomyces sp. Y20; assembly: GCF_043195475.1. Lineage (NCBI taxonomy): Bacteria > Bacillati > Actinomycetota > Actinomycetes > Kitasatosporales > Streptomycetaceae > Streptomyces > Streptomyces sp. Y20. Next base: position 94,346 of record NZ_JBIDDP010000007.1, on the reverse strand, counting down.
TCGTTCGAGCTGCTGCTGCGCGCCGAGGTCGAGGGCAGGCCGCTGAAGTACTTCGACGTCGAGTCCTGGCGCGCGATCGTCGAGGACCGGCCCGACGGCACCCACGCCAACGAGGCCACGGTCAAGCTGTGGGCCAAGAGCGAGCGGATCGTCGCCACGGCCGAGGGCAACGGCCCGGTCAACGCCCTCGACCGCGCGCTGCGGGTCGGGCTGGAGCGGATCTATCCCCAGCTCGCCCGGCTGGAGCTGGTCGACTACAAGGTCCGCATCCTGGAGGGCAAGCACGGCACCCAGTCCACCACCCGCGTCCTGATCTCCACGTCCGACGGCTCGGGCGAGTGGTCCACGGTCGGCGTGGCCGAGAACGTCATCGCCGCCTCCTGGCAGGCGCTGGAGGACGCGTACACGTACGGCCTGCTGCGGGCGGCCGTGGAACCGGCGGAGTAGCAACCGCGCCCGCCCGCTCCGGGGATCGCCACGGCGCCGCTCCGGGGATCGCTACGGTGCCCGCCAGATGTTGTCGAAGGCGATGTTCTCGATGCGGCGCCGTTCGCGCACGGCCTCCAGTTCCGTCACCGCGTCGCCGACCGCGGCCAGCACGGTGATGACCGCCTCGTCGCCGGGCTCGTCACCGGCCGGCCGGTCGTCCTGGATGCCCAGGGCCGTGGCGAGGCCGGTGAGGACCGGGTCGCGGGACTCCCAGCGGTCGCCGGCGTGGCGGCGGGCCGCGGTGTCGGCGGGCGCGGCGGCCCCGGCACGGCGCGGCAGCCAGCGGTTGCCGCGCCTGCCGTCCAGCTGCCCCGCGGCCTCCAGGGTGTCGTGGTAGGCCACGGCCAGGCCCTCTCCCCGCCGCCACAGCCAGTCCGCGACCGTCTCGTGCGGCCCCTCCCGGACGAGAGCCGCCCCCGCCTCGTCCAGCATCCGGTCGCCCGTGGTCAGCACCGGCCCCGGGACGATGCGCTCGCCGTCCAGGGTCAGTGCCCGGACGCCGAGCAGGTCGATCAGCTCCGCCCCGGCGAGCGCGAGCGACAGGTCACCCTGCTCGACCGGGTGCTCGCCGGGGACGTCCAGCGTGACGAGGAAGAGATCCTGCGGTGTGGTCATACCCCCACGATGGTCCGCGGGCGGCCGATTCGCAGCACGGCACACCGTCCGCGTCCGGCAAAGGTCCCCGTCACCTCAGTGTCCACTTCTGGTTCGCGGCTCCGGTGCACGACCAGATCTGGATCCGGGCCCCGCTCGCCGGCGAGTTGTCCGTGACGTCGAGGCACTTGCCGGCCGCCGTGTTCACCACGTCGCCCGTGGCCGCGTCGTACGACCACCGCTGGGCGCCGGTGCCGTTGCAGTCGTACAGCTGGACCTTGGCTCCGTCGGCCGTCGAAGCCGACGTCACGTCCAGGCACTTGCCGAGCGCCTGCACCGCCCCGTCGGCCGTCAGCGTCCACTGCTGGGCGGCGGAGCCGTTGCAGTCGTAGAGCTGCACCGCGGTGCCGTTGGCGGCCGAACCGCCTGCCACGTCCAGGCACTTGCCGGCGAGCCCGGTGAAGGCCCCGCTCCGGCCGCCGCCGCCGGACTGGGTGCCGGACCAGGTGAAGGTCGCCGAGGTGCGGCCGGGCAGCGAGTAGGTGGCGTGCTGGGAGCCCCAGTTCACCGTCACCGTGCGGGCCGACGAGGAGCCGTTGTAGGCGATCAGCGCCTTGCTGCCGTCGGGGTTGCGCCAGGCCACGTTGGGCACCGCGGTGGAGGCGGTGGAGGCGATCCGCTGGGCGCCGGGGCGGACGAACTTCGTGAGGTGGCCCATGGTGTAGTACTCGACGGTGTAGTCGACGGACCCGCTCGCGCCGTCCCCGTTGTGCACGGTGATCAGCCCCGTGCAGGTGCCGCAGCCGCCGTTGTGCGGGCCCATGTTCTGGTCCACGGCGAGCGACCACTTGGTGACCGACTTCGCCCAGTTGCGGGTGTAGTCGATGATGTTGGTCATGTCCTCGCGCTGCTGGTCGGCGATCCAGGTGCCGCCGGAGTGCTCGGTGCCGAAGGCGTCCAGGGTGGGGTACTGGTCGTGCACGGCCGCCTGCTTGGTGACGTCGCCGCCGTAGCCGTGCCAGGCGATGCCGCCGAAGTTGGGGTGGTTGCGCACGGCCGGGTCGTTCACGGTCTGGGCGGCGTAGGAGTCGTAGACGTCCCAGTTCCAGTCGTGGGCCAGCACCTTCGTGGTGAGGCCGGCCGCCTGGAGCTTCGGCAGCAGTTCGTTCTTGGTGAAGTAGGTGAGGCCGTCGGCGTTCCAGCTCATCGACGGGTAGCCGGAGCAGCAGGTCGGCTCGTTCTGCGCGGTGACGTACGAGACGTTGACGCCCTGGTCGCGGTAGCCCTGGAGGTACTTCACGAAGTACGAGGCGTACGCCCCGTAGTCCTCGGCCTTGAGCCAGCCGCCGTTGAGCGAGCCGCTGTCCTTCATCCAGGCCGGCGCCGTCCACGGGGAGGCCATCACGGTCAGCGACGGGTTCAGCTGGAGGGCCTGTCGGGTGAGCGGGACGACGTCGGCCAGGTCGTGGGCGAGGGTGAACTTCGCCAGCGCCGGGTCGCTCTGCCCGGCGGGCACGTCGTCGTAGGTGTAGCCGTAGCGGGCGAGGTCGGAGGCGCCCATCGGGTTGCGCAGGAACGACAGGCCGATGCCGTCGGTGGGGGAGAACAGCTTGCGCATGGTTGCGTCCCGGGTCGCCTGGGACAGTGCTCCGCTGCTGTTCATGAGCCAGGCCGCGGTGTCCGTGAACGAGGCGCCGCCGCCGGTGAAGGTCTGGTAGCGGGTGTTCTCGTCCACGGTGATGTTCTCGCCGGCGCCGCCCGTCCCGGACTGGAAGGCGAACGGGGTCTGGGGCGCCAGGCCGCGGACGACGTGCCGTCCTCCGGAGTCGTCGGTGGTGGTGAGCCAGGCCGTGACCTGTTCACCGGCGGCGTGCGCGGGGGGCACGGCGGCGGTGACGCCGGCGGCGGAGAGCAGTCCGGCGAGCAGCAGCCGGACGGTGCGGGGGGTTCTCCTCATGGTGCGTCGCTCTTCCTGTAGGGGGCGAAGGAGCTGACGGGCCGTCTTGACGGGGTTGGGGGCCCCTAGTTAACTCACGGCGTGATCTAAGTCCTGAGTGAACCAGAGAGCCGAGGGAAGGTAAATGCGAAGAACCGCCCTGCTCGCTTCCGCCGCACTCCTTGCCGGTCTGCTGCCCTGGGCGACCGCGCACGCCGCGGACGCACCAGCTCCCGTCCCCGTCGACCGCTTCGAGGGCGAGGTCCCCTTCGCCTCCCAGCCCGCCGAGGGCATCTTCACCTGGGGCGGCGACGCCGACGACCCACCCGCCCTCCGGCTCACCGGCCGCGCCGACGCCCCCGAGGGCGGCAAGGTCCTCACCGGCACCTACGACATCAGCGGCTACGGAGGCTTCACCCACGACTTCGCCGCCACCGCGCCCGCCCACGACTGGTCCGCCCACCGGGGCATCCGCTTGTGGTGGGACGGCCGGAACAACGGCAAGAAGATCGTCTTCGAGATCAAGGACGGCGGCGCCGGCGGCGAGGCCTCCGAACTCTGGAACACCTCCTTCACCGACGACTTCACCGGCTGGAAGCAGATCGAGCTTCCCTTCACCGACTTCGCCTACCGCACCGACTACCAGCCCGTCGGCGGCATCGACCACGTCCTCGGCCTCAAGGAGATGTGGGGCTACGCCGTCACCCTCCCGCCCGGCGCCAAGGGCGACTTCGCCCTGGACGACGTAAAGTTGTACGGCACGGCCGACCCGTCGCTGAACGCCGCCGTCACCACCGACGCACCCCTCTACCCGGTCAGGGAGGGCGGGACGGCCAGGGTGAAGGTCACCGTGGCCACCACCGGCTCCCAGCCCCTCACCGCCCCGGTCACCGTCGCCTACGCCACCGCCGGCGGCACCGCGGACCCCGGCGGCGACTACACGCCCGTCTCCGGCACCCTCACCTTCCCGGCCGGCACCGCGTCCGGTACCGCGCGGACCGTCGAGGTGCCCACCCGCCGGGACCGGACGGCCGAACCCGCCGAGACCGTCCCCCTGAGGCTCACCGTCACCGGCGCCAAGGCCCCCGCCGAGACCCCGCAGATCGTCCTCGACGCCCACGGACTTCCCTACCTGGACGCGAGGTTGCCGGTGAAGAGGCGGGTGAAGGACCTGCTGAGCCGCATGTCCCTGGCCGAGAAGGCCGGCCAGATGACCCAGGCCGAGCGCGGCGCGGTGGGCCGGGGGAGCGACATCACCGCCTACGCCCTCGGCTCCCTGCTCTCCGGCGGCGGCTCCACGCCCACGCCCAACACCCCCGATGCCTGGGCCCGGATGATCGACGGCTTCCAGCTCCGCGCGCAGGCCACCCGCTTCCAGATCCCGCTGATCTACGGCGTCGACGCCGTGCACGGGCACAACAACCTGTCCGGCGCCACGGTCATGCCGCACAACATCGGCATCGGCGCGACCCGTGACCCGGAACTCGCCGAACGGACCGGCTCGGTGACGGCCGCCGAGGTCCGCGCCACCGGCGTCCCCTGGGACTTCGCACCCTGCCTGTGCGTGAGCCGCGACGAACGCTGGGGCCGCGCCTACGAGTCCTTCGGTGAGGACCCGGCCCTCGTCGAGTCCATGGAGACCGTCATCCAGGGCCTCCAGGGCCGCGCCGACGGACGGGACCTGAAGCGCGACGACAAGGTCCTCGCCACGGCCAAGCACTTCGTGGCCGACGGCGGCACCGCGTACGGCTCCTCGACCACGGGCACGTACACCATCGACCAGGGCGTCACCCATGTCACCCGCGAGCAGCTGGCGGACATCCACCTGGCGCCGTACCGCACGGCCGTCGACCGGGGCGTCGGCACGGTCATGCCGTCGTACTCCTCCCTGGACATCGCCGGTGACGGCAAGGGCGCGGTGAAGATGCACGCCCGCGGCGACATGATCAACGGTGTGCTCAAGGACCGGCTGGGCTTCGACGGCTTCGTCATCAGCGACTGGAACGCCATCGACCAGCTCCCCGGCGACTACGCGTCCCACGTCCGCACGTCCGTCGACGCGGGCCTGGACATGATGATGGTGCCGTACGGCTACAAGGACTTCACCGCCACGCTCACCGACCAGGTGCGGGCGGGCCGGATCGGCGAGGCCCGGATCGACGACGCCGTCTCCCGCATCCTCACCCAGAAGTTCCGCCTCGGCCTCTTCGAGCACCCGTACGCCGACACGAGCGGCGCCGCGCGGATCGGCTCGCCCGCACACCGCGAGGTCGCCCGCCGGGCCGCCGCCGAGTCGCAGGTGCTGCTGAAGAACGCGGGCGGCCTGCTGCCGCTGAAGAAGTCGCAGAAGGTGTACGTCGCCGGGTCCAACGCCGACGACATCGGCAACCAGACCGGCGGCTGGACCCTCACCTGGCAGGGCGCCTCCGGGAACACCGTGCCCGGCACGACCATCCTCCAGGGCCTGCGCGCGGCGGGCGGGGACGTCACCTACTCCAAGGACGCCTCCGCCCCGACCGGCGGCTACGACGCCGGTGTGGTCGTCGTCGGCGAGACCCCGTACGCGGAGGGTGTCGGCGACGTCGGCAACGGCCACGACCTGCGGCTGTCCGCCGCCGACCAGGCCGCCGTGGACAAGGTCTGCGCGGCCATGAAGTGCGCGGTGCTGATCGTCTCGGGCCGCCCGCAGCTCCTCGGCGACCGGCTGGAGGGGATCGACGCCCTGGTCGCCTCCTGGCTGCCCGGCACCGAGGGCGAGGGCGTCGCCGACGTCCTCTACGGCCGCCGCCCCTTCACCGGGCAGCTCCCCGTCACCTGGCCGAAGTCGGAGGCGCAGCTGCCGATCAACGTCGGTGACGCGTCGTACGACCCGCAGTACCCCTACGGCTGGGGCCTGACCACCCTCACCCGGGTCCCGAAGGGTTCCGCGGCCACCCTGCGCTCCCTCGCCGCCCGGGCGGCGGCGGCCGAACGCCACGGCGACGACCGGGCCGGCCGCACCCTGGTCGACACGGCGCGGCTGCTCGTCCAGCGCGAGGCGGACGGCCATGTCACCGAGGCCGTGGCCAAGCCCTTCGCCGACGCCGACCACCTGCTCCTGACCGGCAGGTACGGGAAGGCGGTGGAGAAACTGGCGGAGGCCTACCGCGCCGCCTGAGGCCACAGCGGTACGAATGAACGGTGCGGGGGAGGCCCCGGGGACTTTCGGGGTACTTTCGGAGTATGAAGGCCGTGCTGCGGACCCGGAGTCTCCCCGCCCTGCTGCTGGCCGTCCTGGCCCTGATGGCGGCGACCGCGTTCGCGCCCGCGGCCAGGGCGGACAGCAGCGTCTCCACCATCGCCCGGGCTCTGCGCGAGAGCCCCGTCTACGTCGACCCGGCGGCCAGGGACCAGCTGTCCGCCGCGGACGCCGACACGCTCGCCCGGCGGATCAAGGACGCGGACAAACCCGTGTTCGTCGCCGTCCTCCCGGCCGGCTACCCCACCGCGGACCTCTTCTACCACCTGCGCGCCGCGACCGGGATCACCGGCCTCTACGGCATCCGCCTCGGCGACCGCTTCGACGCCCGCGCCGACGAGAGCGTCATGTCGGTCACGGCCCGGAAGAACCTGGTCGGCAGCGTCCAGGGTGAGGACGCCAAGGCTCAGCTGACCGATTTCACCGACCGCGCCCTGGCCAACATGGGCGGCCACGCCCCGGAGAGCTGGGGTGGCTCGGACGGCGGCGGCGGCGTCTCCGACACGGGGCTGATCACGGCCGGCGTGGTGGTGGTGGCCGGCGGCGCGGGCGCGTACGCGCTGGTCCGCCGCAACCGCCGCCGCCGCGAGGAGGAGCAGCGGGCCGCCCTGGACCGGCTGCGGGTCGTCGTGGACGAGGACATCACCGCCTTCGGCGAGGAACTGGACCGCCTGGACTTCCGGCCCTCCGAACCGGGCGCCGACGACGCGATGCGCGCCGACTACGCGAGCGCCCTGGACGCCTACGAGACCGCGAAACAGCGCATGGCCGCGGCCCGCCGCCCGGAGGACGTCCGGACGGTCACCGAGGCCCTGGAGGACGGCCGCTTCTCCCTCGCCCGGCTGGCCGCCCGCCGCGAGGGCCGCCCCCTGCCGGAACGCCGCCCGCCGTGCTTCTTCGACCCCCGCCACGGCCCCTCGGTCACCGACGCCACCTGGACCCCGCCCGGCGGCGCGCCCCGCCAGGTCCCGGTGTGCGCGGCCGACGCCACCCGGCTGGCCGACGGCCTCGACCCCGCGGTCCGCGAGGTCGACACCGAGTACGGCCGCCGCCCCTATTGGGACGCGGGCCCGGCCTACGGCCCCTGGGCGGGCGGCTACTTCGGCGGCGGCCTGCTGCCCGGCCTCCTCGTCGGCACCGTGCTGGGCGGCATGATGGCCGGCCCCGCGTACGCCGCCGACTACGGCACCGGGTACGGCGACTTCGGCGGTGGCGGGTTCGACGGCGGCGGCTTCCAGGGCGGCGACGTCTCCGGCACCGACTTCGACCCCGGGGACTTCGGCGGCGGCTTCGGTGACGGCGGAGGCGATTTCGGCGGCGGCGGAGACTTCGGCGGCGGTGGCGGTGGCGGCGGGGGCGGAGACTTCGGCGGCGGGTTCTAGGGCAGGCCCTGGCGGGCGGCGCGCCGATCGGGGAGGATCAGGCGTCGATCAGGGGGAGGGATCATGCGTGTCGGGGTCTACCTGGCGCATCCGCGTCCGGGCAGCTTCAACCACGCGGTGTTCGACGCCGTCGTGCGGGAACTGGGCGACCGGGGGTGCGACGTGCTCGCGCACGACCTGTGCGCCGAGGGCTTCGCACCCGTGCTGACCGCCGACGAGACGGAGACGGTCCGGTCGGCCGCCCCCGCCCGTGACGCGCTGGTGGAGCTGCACCGGGCCGAGGTGGCCACCCTCGACGCCCTGGTGCTGGTCCACCCGAACTGGTGGGGCATGCCGCCCGCCGTCCTCACCGGCTGGGTGCAGCGCGTCCTCGTGCCCGGCGTCGCCTACAAGCTGGGCACCGCGGACGGAGAGCCCGCCGGGCTGCTGAGGGCCGGCCGGGCACTCGTCCTGAACACCTCGGACACCCCGGCCGACCGCGAGGACGACGAGTTCGGCGACCCGCTGCAGAGGATCTGGGCGGCGTGCGTCCTGCCGTACGTGGGTGTCGCCGACGTCCGCCGAGTCGTCTTCCGCACGGTCACCGACTCGGCCGACGAGACGCGCGCGTCCTGGCTGTGCCAGGCACGCCGGGAGGCCGCCGCGCTGCTGGTCTGACCGTGTCAGCGGGCGAGGCCGTCCAGGAACTCGCTCCAGGTGGCGGGGGAGAGGGTGAGGACCGGCCCGGCGGGAGCGGCCTTGGAGTCACGGATGTGGACGGCGGCGGGGTGGGCGGCCACCTCGACGCAGTTGCCGCCCTCGCTACTGCTGTAGCTGGACTTGCGCCAGGTGCAGGCGAGTTCGAGACAGTCACCTCCCTGGCTGCCGCTGTAGCTGGACTTGAACCACGCCAATGCTGCGGTGTTCATGACTCTCCTAGCAGTCCGTTCAGCAGGCGCACGCTCTCGTCCGGTGAGAGGGCCTGTGACCGCAGCATTCCATACTGGAGGTGATAGTCGCTGACCTCATCGGGATCGGTGACCAGAAAGCTGGCGCGCTGCACTTCGAGGTAGACCAAGCGCTCGTATTCGGGCGTCTCCAGCAGCACCACGGGTCCGTCGAGGCATGCGTGTGGCGTTCGGTTCTCCGGCATGATCTGGAAGCTCATGTGGACTGGCTTGGTGTACTCCAGAATCTGCCGGATCTGCTCCCGCATCACCTCCGGGCCCCCGACCTCTCGCCGCAGGATGCTCTCCTCCAGGACGAAATGCCCGACGGGAGGCCGTTGCCGCTGCCAGATCAACTGCCGTTCCAGGCGGGCGTTCACCCACTGCTCGGCGGTCTCGCTTCCGAGCGCCGGATAGCGATAGTCGAAGACGGCTCGACAGTAATCCCGGGTCTGAAGGAGTCCTGGAACCACCAGGCTTTGGTACGAGAGGACACTCACCGCCTCCTGCTCATGGTCGACCAACCCTTGCGCGAACTGAACGATCTTCTCCCGCACCGGCAGCTTCTCCAGCAGCACGGTTAACGCCCCACCCGTCTCCAACACCTCGTCGAACTGCTCGGCCCGGTACGGCTGGAGGGCCAGCCGCCCCTGTTCGATGGAGGCCACGGTGTCGACGTGGAGGTGTACGCGCTCGGCCAACGCCTCCTGCGAGAGGCGGGCCTTCTTCCGGTAGTGCGCCACCAGCGCGCCGACCGCCTGCCAGGTACCGACTTTCTTGGGCATGCGTCTGCGATTCCCCCGTGCCGAGCGGAAGTCCTCGTAGTGGAGTCGTAGAGGATGTCTCTACGACCTCACCCGGTGGTCCACCGTAGTCACGCACCGTGACCCTCGTCGCATGAACCAGGAAACCCAACCCCTCGAAACACGCGTCGCGTTCTTCCGGAAGGACCGCAGGTCGGTCGGGTCGGCGCGGCAGTTCACCCGGGCGGTGCTCACGGACTGGCGGCTGCGGCGGCGGGCGGAGGACGTGCTGCTGTGCGTCAGCGAGCTGGCGACCAACGCGCTGCTGCACGGCGTGCCGCCCGGCCGGGGTTTCTCCGTGCGGTTCGACCTCGCGCGGGGCGAGGACCGGTTGCGGATGGAGGTGCACGACAGCGGCCCGGGCATCGTCCGGCTCCGTGAGGCGGACCCGGAGTCGGAGGGCGGCCGGGGACTGCTGCTCGTGGCGGCGCTGGCGGACAAGTGGGGGGTGGGGGAGCGCAATCCGGGCAAGGTCGTGTGGTGCGAGTTCGAGGTGCGGGCCGGTCGCGCCTGAGCCGAGGGCCGCGTGATCCCCGGGCGAGCACTCCGGTCGCCGGGCACGCCGGAGCGCCCGCCCTCTCCTTGGGGGGAGTGGAGGGCGGGCGCGCTCAGGGGGCGAGTGCTCCGAAGTCGGCTGGGCCGCCGGAGGCTCAGGCGTTCTTGATGGCCGAGATGTCGAAGGCCAGCTTGATCTTGTCGGACACCAGGACGCCGCCGGTCTCCAGCGCCGCGTTCCAGGTGAGGCCCCACTCGGAGCGCAGCAGTTCGGTCTTGCCCTCGAAGCCGACGCGCTCGTTGCCGAACGGGTCCGTGGCGGAGCCGTTGAACTCCAGGTCAAGGGTGATCGACTTGGTGACGCCGAGCAGGGAGAGGTCACCGGTGACGCGGTAGTCGTCGCCGCCGAGCGCCTCCGCCTTGGTGGAGCGGAAGGTCATGACCGGGAACTCCTCGATCCGGAAGAAGTCGGCCGACTTCAGGTGGCCGTCGCGGTCGGCGTTGCCGGTGTCGATGCTCTCCATCCGGATGTCGAGCGTGGCGGTGGACCTGGACGGGTCGGCGCCGTCCAGGTGCAGGGTGCCGGTGAAGTCCTGGAAGCCGCCCGTGACGTTGGTGATCATGGCGTGCCGGGCGACGAAGCCGATCGTGCTGTGGCTCGGATCGATCGTGTAGTCGCCGCTCAGCGCGGTGAGGTCGGCGCCGGCGGTGGCCTGCGGAGCGGGGGCGGCGATGGTGGCGGTGGCGGTGGCCTTGCGGCTGAAGATACCCATGACGAGCTCCTTGGTTGAACGTTGAACTAGCTGACGACCCTGAAGATAGACCTATTCTGTTGAGGATTCAACATAATCCCCCGGGTGATCGTCCGGACGCGAAGAGTGATGCCGTACGCCCTCTGGCGCGGTCGCGGAGCGCTCGGGCACCATCTGGCTGCACCACCTGCACAGCCGCCCCCCACGACACACGGCCCACCGCAGGAAGGCAGCCCCATGAAGGTCCGCTCCGCCCTGACCGCGCTCGCCCTGGTCGTCGCCCCCGGCGTCGCCGTCCTCGGCACCGCGACCGACGCGTTCGCCGTCACGAAGATCAGTCAGGCGACCGCCACCCAGATGTTCCGCAGCGCCGGCATCACCTGGTCGTCCTCCGGTAACTGCTCCGACCGGAACAACTCCACCTGTACGTCCTTCGAGCAGCTCAACCTCGCCACCGCCCAGGGCGCCCAGACCCTCAAGGCGGCCAGCGGCTGCGCCCTCAACATCACCGGCGGCACCGAGACCGGCCACGCCTCCGGCACCTACTCGCACTGGAACGGCTACAAGCTCGACTACGGCAAGAACACGTGCGTGACGTCGTACATCAAGAACAACTTCACGTACATCGGACTGCGCGGCGACGGCTATCCGCAGTGGCAGTCCGGCTCCGGAAACGTCTACGCCGACGAGGGCAGCCACTGGGACGCGCTCTACTACAACTGCGGCGGCTGCTGAGCCGGAGAGGGCGGTGACCGGCCCCATGGGCATGACCCGACGCACACTGCTGCTGGCCGCCGCCCTCGCCGCCGCCCCCGCGCCCGGCGCGCGGGCGGCGGCCGGCGACCCGTACGACGCCCTGCGCCGCCGCTGGCTGGCCATCGCGCTCGGCGCGGGCTACGACCCGGGCGCCGAGCCCTACGCCTCCCGGCTGGCGGAACTCGGCGCGCGGGCACGGGACTTCCGGGCCACCATGGCCCCCGCCCCGGCCTCCCTCTGGCCCGGCCACCCCTTCGATCCGCCGTCGGGCATCACCTTCTCCTACGGCCGCCTGTGGACCATGGCCCAGGCCCACGCGCAGGACGGCACCGGCTCCACCGGCGACCCCGGCCTCCTCGCCGACGTGCTCCGCGGCCTCGACCACCTCTCCGCCACCGTCTACCACCCCGGCACCACCCCCTACGGCAACTGGTGGGAGTGGCAGATCGGCAGCCCCCGCCTCCTCATGGACATCACGGCCGCCCTGTACGGCCCGCTCGGCCCGGACCGCGTCGCCGCGGCCTGCGCGGCCGTCGGCCACTTCCTGCCGGACAGCCTGCTCACCGACTACTCCGGCACCTCCACCGGCGCCAACCGCGTCGACCTGTGCCGTTCGGTGGCCCTGCGCGGCCTCCTCGGCCGGGACCCGGGCCGGATCTCCCTCGCCCGGGACGCGCTCTCGCCGGTCTTCCCGTACGTCACCCGGGGCGACGGCCTCTACGCCGACGGCTCCTTCGTCCAGCACACCTCGGTCGCCTACACGGGCACCTACGGGCAGGTCCTGCTCGACGGCCTCGGGCGGTTGCTCGCGTTGCTCGCCGGCTCGGAGTGGGAGGTGACGGACCCGGCCCGGCGGAACGTCCTGGACGCCGTCGAACACGCCTGCGCGCCCCTGATCCACGACGGGCTGGTGATGGACTGCGTCAACGGCCGCGCCATCAGCCGGGGCCGCTCGCGGGGCGACGACCCGGAGGTCGTGCGCAGCGACCACTACCACGGGCACGCCCTGATCGCGGCCGTCGCCCTCCTCGCGGGCGGCGCGGACACGGCCGAACGGGAGCGGTGGCACGGGCTCGTCAGGGGCTGGATCGAGCGCGACACCGTGGTCCCCGTGCTGACCTCGCCCCAGTTCGGCGTCGCCGACCTCGCGCGGCTGCACGCCGTCGCCCAGGCCCCCGGCCCCGCCACCCCCGAACCCCTCGGCCACCGCCTCTTCCCGGCCATGGACCGCGCCGTCCACCGAGCCCCCCGCTTCACCGCCGCCCTCGCCATGGCGAGCGACCGCATCGCGCACTACGAGTGCGGCAACGGCGAGAACCCGCGCGGCTGGCACACCGGCTCCGGCATGCTCTCCTGGTGGCCCCGGGGCGCCGGTGACCAGTACACGGACTGGTACTGGCCCACCGTCGACTGGTACCGGCTGCCCGGCACCACCGTGTCCACCCGGCGGCTCGCCGACCGGGCCGGCGGCGAGTGGGGCGCCCCCCGGCCCGACGTGCGCTGGGTCGGCGGCACCACCGACGGCACGTACGCGGCCGTCGGCCAGCACCTCAAGGGCCTCGGCTCCACCCTGGAGGCCCGAAAGTCCTGGTTCTTCCTGCCCGACGCCGTCGTCTGCCTCGGCGCCGGGATCGACTGCGCCGACGGCGTCCCGGTCGAGACGGTCGTGGACAACCGCAACCTCGGCGAGGGGGGCACCCAGCGCTTCGTACGCGGCCGGAACTGGGCGCACCTCGCGGGCCACGGCGGCTGGGTCCTGCTCGGCGACGGCGAGCTGCGCACCCTGCGCGAGGACCGCACCGGCGCCTGGTCCGACATCAACACCACCGGCGACGACGAGCGGCGCACCCGGCGCTGGCAGACCCTGTGGCTCGACCACGGCACCGACCCGTCCGGTGCCCGGTACGCCTACGTCGTCCTGCCCGGTGCCTCCCGCGCCGGGACCGCCGCCCGGGCCGCCGACCCGCACCGGCTGTCCGTCCTCGCCAACGACACCACCAGCCAGGCCGTCGCCGTACCCCGGCTGGGGCTGACCGCGGCCACCTTCTGGCAGGCCGGTACGGTGGGGGAGCTGACCGTCTCCGCCGGCGCGAGCGTGCTCGTCGTCCGCCGGGGCCGCGCGGCCACCCTCTGCGTCAGCGAGCCGCCCCGCACCGGAGTCCCGCTGGAACTCGTCTGGGACCGTCCGGTGCGTGCCGTCGTACGGGCCGGGGACGGGGTCGAGGTCCTTTCGGCCGACGGCCGTCTGAGGCTCCGTGTCACTCCGGGGATGGCATGTTCCACCCACGAATGTGAGGTGGCTCTCAGGTGATGTCTTTGTGGCACACCTACAACTGTCCGGCCTCCTGAGCAGTCGGAACGGCTGCATGCGGGGATGGTTCTGTTCACTGGTACCAGGAAAACGGGCCGGAGACTGTGCAGAGTCAACGGCTCGCTTTCCTTGGTCTCCTTCGTATGGTCACTACATGACCGTTTTGGAAGAGACGACGGGTGAGCCGACCGGCGAGCCGACGGACGCGCGCGGGCGGGTCGCCGAGCTGCACGAGATTCGTGCGCAGGCCGTCGCCGGCCCCAGCGAGAAGGCGACCGAGGCGCAGCACGCCAAGGGCAAGCTGACGGCGCGGGAGCGGATCGAGCTGCTCCTCGACCCCGGGTCCTTCCAGGAGGTCGAGCAGCTGCGCCGGCACCGGGCGACCGGCTTCGGCCTGGAGGCCAAGAAGCCGTACAGCGACGGTGTCATCACCGGCTGGGGCACGGTGGAGGGCCGTACGGTCTTCGTCTACGCCCACGACTTCCGGATCTTCGGCGGAGCGCTCGGCGAGGCCCACGCCACCAAGATCCACAAGATCATGGACATGGCCATCGCGGCCGGCGCCCCGCTGGTCTCCCTCAACGACGGCGCGGGCGCCCGCATCCAGGAGGGCGTCAGCGCCCTCGCCGGTTACGGCGGCATCTTCCAGCGCAACACCAAGGCGTCCGGCGTCATCCCGCAGATCTCCGTGATGCTCGGCCCGTGCGCGGGCGGCGCGGCCTACAGCCCCGCCCTGACGGACTTCGTCTTCATGGTCCGCGAGACCTCCCAGATGTTCATCACCGGCCCGGACGTCGTCAAGGCGGTGACGGGCGAGGAGATCACCCAGAACGGCCTGGGCGGCGCGGACGTCCACGCGGAGACCTCCGGCGTCTGCCACTTCGCGTACGACGACGAGGAGACCTGCATCGCCGAGGTGCGCTACCTCCTCTCGCTCCTCCCGCAGAACAACCGCGAGAACCCGCCCCGGGTGGACTCCTCCGACCCGCTGGACCGCCGCGGCGACGTCCTGCTCGACCTGGTCCCGGCGGACGGCAACCGGCCGTACGACATGGCCAAGGTCATCGAGGAGATCGTCGACGACGGCGAGTACCTGGAGGTCCACGAGCGCTGGGCCCGCAACATCATCTGCGCCCTCGCCCGTCTCGACGGCCAGGTCGTCGGCATCGTCGCCAACCAGCCCCAGGTGCTGGCGGGCGTCCTGGACATCGAGGCGAGCGAAAAAGCTGCGCGCTTTGTCCAGATGTGTGACGCTTTCAATATCCCGATCGTCACGTTCCTGGACGTCCCCGGGTTCCTCCCCGGTGTCGACCAGGAGCACGGCGGAATCATCCGCCACGGCGCGAAGCTGCTGTACGCCTACTGCAACGCGACCGTGCCGAGGATTTCGCTCATCCTGCGCAAGGCGTACGGAGGTGCCTACATCGTCATGGACTCCCAGTCGATCGGCGCCGACCTCACCTACGCCTGGCCGACGAACGAGATCGCCGTGATGGGCGCGGAAGGCGCGGCCAACGTCATCTTCCGCCGGCAGATCGCCGAGGCCGAGGACCCCGAGGCCATGCGCCAGAAGATGGTCAAGGAGTACAAGGCCGAGCTGATGCACCCCTACTACGCGGCCGAGCGCGGCCTGGTCGACGACGTCATCGACCCCGCGGAGACCCGCGAGGTCCTGATCAGGTCCCTGGCGATGCTGCACACCAAGCACGCCGACCTGCCCTCGCGCAAGCACGGCAACCCCCCGCAGTAACCCAGCGGACCCGCCGCGGCAACCCCGCGGACCTCTCTCTGACGGAGACTGACATCCATGAGCACTCCTGACATCCGCGTCGAGAAGGGCCACGCCGAGCCCGAGGAAGTCGCCGCCATCACGGCCGTCCTCATGGCCCGCGCCGCCGCCCGCCCCGCGCCGTCGGCCACGCACCGAGCCCGTGCCAAGGCGGGCTGGCGCCGCCTGGAACGCGAACCCGGCTTCCACGCCCCGCACAGCTGGCACTGAGCCCGTACGTCCCGAAGGGGGCCCACCCGCCCGGGTGGGCCCCCTTCGGCGTGCCGGGGCCGGGGCGACATGCGGACAAAGGGGGGTGCCCTCTCCGATCCGGAGAGGGCACCCCCCTTGGTCCACCGACCGCGCGGCAGTGCTATCGCAGGCGCGCCATCAGGGCGTGCTCGACCAGGGTGATGAGTGCCGACTTGGCGTCCGCGCGGTGGCGGGCGTCCGTGGTGATGATCGGGGTGTCGGGGCCGATCTGGAGGGCCTCGCGGACCTCGTCCGGCGAGTACGGCTGATTGCCGTCGAAGCCGTTGAGGGCGATGACGAACGGCAGGCCGCTGTTCTCGAAGTAGTCGACCGCGGGGAAGCAGTCGGCGAGGCGCCGGGTGTCCACGAGGACGATCGCGCCGATCGCGCCGCGGACCAGGTCGTCCCACATGAACCAGAAGCGGTCCTGGCCGGGGGTGCCGAACAGGTACAGGATCAGGTCCTGGTCCAGGGTGATACGGCCGAAGTCCATGGCCACCGTGGTGGTGGTCTTGTCCCCGGTGTGGGTCAGGTCGTCGATGCCGGCCGAAGCGGACGTCATGACGGCCTCTGTGCGCAGCGGGTTGATCTCCGAGACGGCGCCGACGAACGTGGTCTTGCCCACGCCGAAGCCGCCCGCCACCACGATCTTCGCGGAGGTGGTGGAGCGGGAAGGACCGCCGCTAGAGCTTGCGAAGTCCACTGAGCACCCTTTCGAGCAGTGTCACGTCTGGCTGGCCACCGGCGTTCTCGTCGCCGCCGGGCTGATGGATGGCGACCAGGCCCGCCTCCGCCAAGTCGGCGACGAGAATCCTGGCCACGCCGAGGGGGATCGTCAGGAGGGCCGAGACCTCGGCCACCGACTTGATCTCCCGGCACAGGTTGCAGATCCGCTGATGCTCGGGCAGCTGGCCCTGCATCTGGTGCGGAGCGGCGGTGGTGTGCACCAGTGCCTCGATGGCGAGCTGGTAGCGCGGGCGGGTCCGGCCGCCGGTCATGGCGTACGGACGCACCAGGGGGTTGTTCGCCGCCGGGGCCGGCTCGGGGCGGCGCTGCGGCTGTACCGGCTGGATGCGCGGGGCCGGGGGCTGGTCGTACGGGGACGGTCCCGGGCCCTGCGGGGCGTACGGCTGCCGGTGGCTGGGAGCGGAGGGGAAGTTGTACCCGTTCGCCGAGCCGTCGCCCTGACCCTGGGCAGGGCCGTACGACCAGTTGCCCGAAGACGAACTGCCTGGGGGTGTTGCCACTTTCTCCTCCTCCTACTGCGCCGGGCGCCCAAAAAAACTGTGGAGCCGCGTCCCGAAACCTTACGGCCCCGGGACACGCAAACGCACCGTCCGATTACTAGTTGAGAAGGCTGCCCTGGAGCTCCGCGCGGAGATCCGGGGTCAGGACCGTGCCCGCGCGGTCCACCAGCAGCGCCATCTCGTACCCGATGAGGCCGATGTCCGCTTCCGGGTGGGCCAGGACCGCGAGCGACGAACCGTCGGAGATGGACATGAGGAACAGGAATCCCCGCTCCATCTCCACAACCGTCTGGTTCACGCTCCCGCCCTCGAAGATGCGCGAGGCACCGGCGGTCAGCGAGGTCAGACCGGAGGCGACGGCAGCGAGCTGGTCGGCGCGGTCACGGGGGAAGCCTTCGGACATCGCCAGAAGGAGTCCGTCGGCGGAGACCACCACCGTGTGGGACACCCCCGGGGTGTTGTCCACGAAGTTGGTGATCAACCAGTTCAGGTTCTGTGCCGCCTGGCTCATCGGGCTCACACTAACGCTCCTGGTTGTAGGTGCTGTCAGGGCCACCGTGCTGATCGGTGGTTGCCTGGCCGTTCGATTCACTGCCTGCGCTGCGTCCGCGCTGGACGCCCCGGCGCAGGTTGCTCAGCCTGCCCCGGACGTCCTCCGGAGCGCGGGAGACCTGTGGGCCGCCCTGGGGGGTGTTCTCGGCGGCGCCCTCGACCAGGTTGGCCTTGGGTACCCGCCGCGGCAGGCCGGAGGCGGTGACCCCGCCCGCCTTGGGCTTGCGGAGCTGGGCGGCCTGCTGCCAGCGCTCGTCGTTCGCCGAGCGCCAGTCGGCGTTACCGCCCACCGCCGGTGCCTTCGAAGCATCGGCCGGTGCGGGAGCGGGCGTCTCCTGCCGCGCCCGCGCCGTGCCGTTCGCGGAGCCGGCGCCCTGCGGGCCGCCCGCGGCACCGCGGCGCGGCAACCCGGCCTCGGTCAGCGGGGGCGCGGCGGCGGAGGCCGTGTCCGGACGGTCGAAGCCTACGTGGTTCCGCTCACTCGCGTCAGCGGCCTGTGGGGCTTCCGCTTCCGGAGCGTACTGGTCCGGGTAGCCGTTCTGGTAGCCGTCCTGCTGCGGCCAGTCGTCCTGGTAGGACGGGGCCTGAGCCGGTTCCGCGTACGCGGACGAGGGCTCGCCGTAGCCGCCGTTCGGGGAGAAGCCGTCGTTCTGCTGCTGCTCGGCTTCCGGCGCGTAGTACTGCTCGTCGTACGGCTTCTCGTACGACCCCGAGTACGTCTCCTGGTACGGCTGTTCCTGGTACGCCTGCGGGGCCTGGTACTGCTGCTGCTCCTGGTACGGCTGCTCCTGGTAGGAGGTCTGCTGCCGTTCCCCGTACGCGGACTCCTCGTACGGCGACTGCTGCGGCTGCTCCCGGTAGGACTGCTGCTGCTGCTGTCCCTCGAAGCGCGGGTCCCCGTAACCGGCTGTGTCCTGCTGCGGCTCGGCGGGACGCTCGTCGGGGGACGGGGTCTCCAGGGCGGCGCGCCGCCCCTCCCGCATCAGGGAGCGGCCGACGGGGT
Source organism: Streptomyces sp. Y20 (assembly GCF_043195475.1). NCBI lineage: Bacteria > Bacillati > Actinomycetota > Actinomycetes > Kitasatosporales > Streptomycetaceae > Streptomyces > Streptomyces sp. Y20. The sequence goes on along the minus strand of NZ_JBIDDP010000007.1, from coordinate 75,842 downwards.
CCAGGTCACGGGCGTCGTCGGGGACCTCGGTGTACCGACTGTCGTCGAAACCGAGTTCGGCGGCGGTACGCAGCTGTTGCTGCTGCTGTTGCGGGGCGAAGCTCTCACCCTGGAACTGCTGTTCCGGGATGATCTGCGAGACGGTGAACTCCTCGCGGTCCAGCGGGACCTCGCCGCCACCACCGTGCGTGATCGCGTCCGGCAGCATGACCAGCGACGTCGTACCGGCCTGTTCGCCGGAGGGACGCAGCTGGACGCGGATGCCGTGCCGGTCGGACAGCCGACCGACCACGAACAGGCCCATGCGCTGGGAGATCGCGGCATCCACGGTCGGGGGGTTGGCCAGCTTGTGGTTGATGTCCGCGAAGTCCTCGGCCGTCAGGCCGATGCCCTTGTCGTGGATCTCGACCATGACGCGGCCGTCGGGCAGCCGGGTCGCCGTGACACGCACCTTGGTCTGCGGGGAGGAGAACGTGGTGGCGTTCTCCAGCAGCTCGGCCAGCAGGTGCACGAGGTCGGTGACCGCGCGGCCGTGGATCTCGGCCTCCGGCACGCCCGACAGCTCGATGCGCTCGTACTGCTCCACCTCGGAGGAGGCGGCGCGCAGCACGTCGACCAGCGGGACCGGCTGGTCCCAGCGGCGGCCGGGCTCCTCGCCGGCGAGGACCAGGAGGTTCTCGCCGTTGCGGCGCATACGGGTCGCGAGGTGGTCCAGCCGGAAGAGGTTCTCCAGCTGGTCCGGGTCGGCCTCGTTGTTCTCCAGGTCGGTGATCAGGGTCAACTGGCCCTCGATCAGCGACTGGTTGCGGCGCGAGAGGTTGGTGAAGATCGCGTTGATGTTGCCCCGCAGCAGCGCCTGCTCGGAGGCGAGCCGCACCGCCTCGCGGTGGACCTGGTCGAAGGCGCGGGCGACCTCGCCGATCTCGTCCTTGGTGGTGATGGGGATCGGCGCCACCCGGGTGTCGACCCGTCCGGGGTCGGTGCGGGACAGCTGGTCGACCAGCATCGGCAGCCGCTGCTCGGCGATGCCGAAGGCGGCGTTGCGCAGCTGGCGCATCGCGCGGCTCATCTGGCGGGCCACCAGGCCGGCCAGGATGAACGCGGCCAGCAGGGCGATGACGACCACGGCACCCGTGATGAACGCCGAGGTCTTGGCGTCGTCGGCGATGCCCGACGCCTCGTTCACGGCCCGGTCCGCCATGGCGGACTCGATCTGGCGGTAGGCCTTGTACTTCAGCGTGTTCAGCGCCCACCAGTTCTCGGCGGTGATACCGCCCTGGGCGAGCCCCTGACGGGTGACCTCGCTGGTGTCCTTCATCGTGGCCAGCGCGCCGACGAACTTGGACGGGTCGGCCGGCGGGGCGACGTACCTCGGGTTGCGCCCCTTGGCCTCCTCGGCCAGCGCGGCGGCGTCCGACTTGATCTTCGTCTCGGCGTCGGTCAGCCGCTGCGCGTCGGCCTCGGTGCCACCACCTATGTACTCCTCCCGGGCGATGCGCTCCAGGTAGGTGTACGAGGACAGGGAGACCCGCTGGGTCGCCAGGTTCGGCGCGTCGGGACCGGGGTTGACCAGCAGATGGGTGCCGATCGACCGCTCCAGCGACAGGGCCGCCTTGGTCAGCGACATCGCGTAGACGGTGCGGCCGTAGGAGGTGATGTTGCCGGTGCCCAGGCCGAGTTCGTTGGCGAACTCCATCAGGGGGTGCGCGAGGGTGACGTACCCCTCCTCCGTCTCCACACCGTGCATCTTGGAGGTGTACGCGGCCTGGCGCAGCGTCGCCAGCTGGGGCTCGGCCTCGCGGAACAGCTTCAGCCGGCGCACCAGGCCCGACGTGCGCGGCATGCTCTTGGTCGCCTCGGTGAACGTGACGGCGGCCTGGTCCGTGGCCTTGCGGGCCGTGTCGACGGTCTGCTTGGCGGCGGCGTCCTTCTTGTGCTGGAGCAGGGGAGCCGCGGAGACGTCCCGCTCGTTCTCCAGGGCGTCGGCGTAACCGAGGGCGGCGCGCACCAGACGGGCGGTGCTCTCGGCGTCACGGGCCTGCTGCCAGGTGTCGATGGAGTTCTTCACCTGGAAGCCGCCCATGACGAGGCCGACCATCACGGGTATGAGCAGGATCGCGTTCAGACGGGTGGGTACCCGCCAGTTCCGCGGGGAGAGACGGCCGCCGCTGGACACGGGAGTGGCCGACGGCTCCGCTCCGGGCGCGGGGGTGGGCGCCGCAGCGCGCGGCGGCGGGGTGAAGTTGCCCCGCGCCGACGGCTCGGGACCGTTCTTGCTTCGCCTCACTCGACCAACAACCTTCCGGCGGTCGGCACCTTCGTCGTGCCGCAGTCTCTCAGAACCCGGTTCGTCATCGACCACTCAGTACGCACTCAGTACGTCTTTGACCATTGGGCAGTTCAGGCATTCCAGCACGTGGACCAGTGCACATCCAAACACTGCAAATTCGGTAGTGGTGCAGTTGTAAACGCAAGATAAAACGGTCATAAAGAGCGAGCCCCGCCAAAAGGCGGGGCGTTCGTGCGCGCAGCGGCACCACGCGACCGCGTCGCGTGGCGGGACCGGACGATTCCTCTGCCGAACTGTTATGAACGCCGGAGCCGACCGTGTCTAAGGCCACAGCCGGCTCCGGAACCTTCACGGCAACTGCCCTGTCGCCCGTCGTGTCCGAGTGCTATCGCAGGCGAGCCATCAGGGCGTGCTCGACCAGGGTGATGAGTGCCGACTTGGCGTCCGCGCGGTGGCGGGCGTCCGTGGTGATGATCGGGGTGTCGGGGCCGATCTGGAGGGCCTCGCGGACCTCGTCCGGCGAGTACGGCTGGCTGCCGTCGAAGCCGTTGAGGGCGATGACGAACGGCAGGCCGCTGTTCTCGAAGTAGTCGACCGCGGGGAAGCAGTCGGCGAGGCGCCGGGTGTCCACGAGGACGATCGCGCCGATCGCGCCGCGGACCAGGTCGTCCCACATGAACCAGAAGCGGTCCTGGCCGGGGGTGCCGAACAGGTACAGGATCAGGTCCTGGTCCAGGGTGATGCGGCCGAAGTCCATGGCCACCGTGGTGGTGGTCTTGTCCCCGGTGTGGGTCAGGTCGTCGATGCCGGCCGAAGCGGACGTCATGACGGCCTCTGTGCGCAGCGGGTTGATCTCCGAGACGGCGCCGACGAACGTGGTCTTGCCCACGCCGAAGCCGCCCGCCACCACGATCTTCGCGGAGGTGGTGGCCCGACCCGTGTCAGAGCTTGCGAAGTCCACTGAGCACCCTTTCGAGCAGCGTCACATCAGGAGCGCCGCCGTTGTTCTCGTCGCCACCCGGCTGATGGATGGCGACCAGGCCGGCCTCGGCGAGGTCGGCGACCAGGATCCGGGCCACTCCGAGCGGCATGGCCAGCAGCGCGGAGACCTCCGCGACCGACTTGACCTCGCGGCACAGGTGGCAGATCCGCTGATGCTCAGGGAGCAGTCCCATGAGCGCTGCCGGATCGGCCGTGGTGCTGATCAGCGCCTCGATGGCCAGCTGATACCGCGGCCGGGTCCGGCCGCCGGTCATCGCGTACGGCCTTACCAGCGGCTGATCGCCCTCATCTCCGTACGGCTCCGCGTACGGATCATGATGAGCGGTGGGCGGGGTCATGAATCCTCCGGGCGGGACAGCAAGTCGGTCAGTCAAGCCGTCTGACGGGGCCGGTGGGGGGATTGTGGCGGCCGGACGGTGTTTTTGTGAGGTGGGTGGTGCTGCGGGCGGTCAGTGAAGCAGACTGCCCTGGAGTTCGGCGCGCAGGTCCGGGGTGAGTACCGCACCCGCGCGGTCGACGAGCAGTGCCATCTCGTAGCCGACGAGGCCGATGTCGCACTCGGGATGGGCCAGAACCGCGAGGGACGACCCGTCCGAGACGGACATCAGGAAGAGGAACCCGCGTTCCATCTCGACGACCGTCTGCGCCACCGTGCCGCCCTCGAAGATCCGGGACGCCCCGGCCGTCAACGAGGTCAGCCCGGACGCGACGGCCGCCAGCTGGTCGGCGCGGTCCCGCGGGAAGCCTTCGGACATCGCCAGCAGAAGGCCGTCGGCGGAGACCACCACTGTGTGGGACACCCCGGGGGTGTTGTCCACGAAGTTGGTGATCAACCAGTTCAGGTTCTGTGCCGCCTGGCTCATCGGACTCAACTAACGCTCCTGCTGGTGAGTGGGGCTCGGGAAGCTGCCGGTCTGGCCGCTGCCGGCCTGACGGCCCTGAGCGATGCCCCGACGAAGATTGGTCAGCCGTCCGCGTACGTCGTCAGGCGCACGCGAGACCTGCGGACCGGCTTGGTGCTGTTGCTGCTGAGCGGTCCCCGGGACGAGGTTCGCCCGGGGCACGCGGCGCGGCAGGCCGGAGGTGGTGATCCCGCCCGCGGCGGGCTGCCGTACGCGCTCGGCCTGCCGGACGAGTTCGTCGTTCGGCGAGGTGCGCCAGGAACCGGTGTTCGAGGCGGACCGCTGGGGAGCCGGGGCGGGTGCCTGCGGCTGCTGCGGCGCGGGCGCGTTCTCCTGCTGCTGGGTGCCGTGGAACCAGTTGGTCTCCAGCGTGTCGTACAGCGGGGTACGGCCGTCACCCGGTCCACTCGCCGGCGGCAGCGCCTCCGGCTCCTGGCGGACCGGACGCTGCTGCGGCTGCTGGCGGGCCGGACGCTGCTGCGGGGCCGGCGGGCGCGGGGCGCCGAACTCGTCCCGGCCGGCCTGCTGCGGGCGCTCGAACTGCCCGGTCTGCGCGGGATTCTGGCGGCCCGGCAGGGCGTGCTGACCGGTGGAGCCACCGTCGTAGCCGCCGTCGAAGCCCTGCGGCGCCTGGGGGGCCTGGGGGGTCTGGGGTGCCTGCGGGGCCGGGAACCGGCCCGCGGGCCGGTCGCCGTCGTCCTGCCGCGCGGGCGCCGCCGACGTGCCGAACACGTCGGAGCGGACGAACGGGTCGGAACCCTGCGGGCTGCCGGCGTCGGGACGCGCGTACCGGCCCGGCTGCTGCGCGGCGTCCGGGCGGCCGAACTGGCCCGTGTGCGCGGCGGAACCGGGGCCGTCGGACAGCTCCGGGCGCGTGTACTCGCCCGTGCCGGACGGACCCGGACCCTGCCGGTCGTCCACGCGCGGCATGGGCGCGGTCTGCGCCGGGTCCTGCTCGTCGTGGCCGCGCGGGGTGTCCAGCGAGGCACGCGACAGCGGGGCCTGGGAGGTGCCCCAGTCGGGCGTACGGCCCTGCTGCGGGGCACCGCCGGGCAGCTCGGCCCGCGGACCGCCGCGCGGCGGCAGCTGGGGCTGGCGGCCCTGGCCGGAGCCGGCGGGCCGCTGCGCGTCACGGCCGCCGAAGGCGTCCTGCTGCGGTCCGCCCGGGTGAGCGGCCTGGAGGCCCTGCGGGCCACCCGGCACCTGACCGCCGAAGGAACCGGCGGCGGGGGGCGTGCCCTGCTCGAACGCCGGCGCGGGCCTGGGGCCCTGCCGGCCCTGCTGGGGACCACCGGCGCCGCCCTGCGGGCCACGCGCTCCGCCCGGCGCGCCGGGACGGCCGCCTTGGCCCACGCCGGGCAGCGCGGCCCGGTGACCCTGGCCGGAACCGACCTGGCCACGCGGGCCGGGGCCGCCACCGAGCAGACCGCCACCGCCAGGGGCGCCACCGAGGGCACCACCGTTGTTGCCGTTCGCCCGCCGGGCCGCGGCCGCGCCGGCGGCTGCCTGCGCGGCGGCCGGACCACCGCTCGACACGGGCGCGCCGGACTTGCCCGGGGCAGGCTTCTTGCCGCCCTGGGCGACGTCCACGGGCAGCATGACCAGCGCGGTCGTACCACCGGAGTCGGAGGGGCGCAGCTGGATGCGGATGCCGTGGCGCTGCGACAGACGGCCGACCACGAACAGACCCATGCGGCGGGAGACGGAGACGTCCACGGTGGGCGGCGCGGCGAGCCGCTCGTTGATGGCCGCGAGGTCCTCGGGGGAGAGGCCGATACCGGTGTCGTGGATCTCGATCAGCACCCGCCCGTCGGGCAGGGCGTGGCCGGTGACCTTGACCTTGGTCTGCGGCGAGGAGAACGACGTCGCGTTCTCCAGCAGCTCGGCGAGCAGGTGGACGAGGTCGTTGACCACGCGGCCGGCCACCTCGGTGGTCGGCACGGAGGCCAGCTCGATGCGCTCGTACTGCTCCACCTCGGACGCGGCGGCACGCAGCACGTCGACCAGCGGCACCGGACGGGTCCAGCGGCGGCCGGGCTCCTCACCCGCGAGGACGAGGAGGTTCTCACCGTTACGGCGCATACGGGTGGCGAGGTGGTCCAGCTTGAACAGCGAGGACAGCTGGTCCGGGTCGGCCTCGCGGGACTCCAGCTCGGAGATGAGCGACAGCTGACGCTGGATCAGGCCCTGGGAGCGGCGCGAGAGGTTGGTGAACATCGCGTTGACGTTGCCCCGCAGCAGCGCCTGCTCGGCGGCGAGGCGGACCGCCTCGCGGTGCACGTCGTCGAAGGCCGCGGCCACCTGGCCGATCTCGTCCCGGGAGTGCACACCGACCGACTCCACGGAGGTGTCGACGTCCTGCGGGTCCGTCTCCGACAGCTGCTTGACCAGCTCGGGCAGCCGGTCCTGGGCGACCCTCGTCGCGGTCTCCTGGAGCCGGCGCAGCGACCGGATCATGGACCGGGCCACGACGAACGCGCCGACCAGCGACACACCGAGCACGAGCAGGATCAGCGCACCGGAGATGATGGCGTCACGCTGGGTCGCGCTCTTCAGCTCGCGGGCCTTCTGCTCCATCTCCTCGAGCAGCGTGTGCTCGATCTTCTTCATCTGCTCGAGCTTGGTCGAGCTGGCGTCCACCCAGTCGCGGTACGAACGCGCCGGCAGCTGCTGGAGGCCGTCCGGGGACTCGAAGGAGCGCTTGGCGTACGTGTCGGCCGTCTTGATCGTCGCGTTGCCGTCGTCGATCGGCTGGAGGAGCTGCTCGGCGTCCTGGTTGGCGTAGATCTTCCGGAAGATCGCCAGCTCGGAGCCCTCGCTCTCGTAGGCCGACTGGCCGTAGAGGCGGTCGTTCTCGGAGAGGTCGCCCTTGGTGGCGGTGGTCGCGGGTAGGGCGGCGGCGATCATGGCCCGCTGCACGGACGCGTACTCCTTGGCGGTGGAGAAGGCCGCCAGGGCGCGGGTGCGCGAGATCATCTCCGGATTGCTGGACGCCTCGGCCATGTCCTGGGAGAGGCCGATCAGCTGGGTGATGAGCCGGTGGTACGACTCGACCGTCTGGGTCGCGTTGTCCTTGGACGCGTACGCCTTGTCGCGGATCTTCGCCAGGTCGTCCAGCTGGTTGGCGAGACCGACGAGCGCGTCACGCACGCCCTGGAGGTTGCCGTCCTTGCTGGCCGCGTCGATCTGCTCGGAGGCGTCCAGGAAGTTGTCGCGGGCCCGGTTGGTCTTCTGCTGGTACGCCTTGACCTGGTAGTCGTTCGTCTTCAGGCCGCCGTGCGACAGGGGACCGGCGGACTGGTCGCGCTCGTCCTGGAGCGCGGCGGCCAGCTCGGTCGCCTGCTTGGTCATGTCCGTCAGCAGCTTCATGTTGTCGAGCTGCTGGATGTCGTTCATGTTCTGGTCGATGCGCAGCGCGCCCAGCGAGGTCGCCGCGACCACGGGCAGGGCGAGCAGCGACACCAGGCGCGTGGAGATGCGCCAGTTGCGCAGCAGCAGGCGTGAACCGGCGGTCGGGGCCTGCGTGGACTTCGCCGCCGGCGCGGGGCTGCCCGCGGAGGCCGCCGTCGTGGCGCCCGAGGAGGCCGGCCCGCCGGGGCGCCCGCCACGCGCACCGCCGTCTCCGGACGGGCCCGGACCCTGGCTGTGGGCGTGCTGGGGCGAGGAGCTGCCCTTCATGGGGCCAGTCCCGTCGTGCGGCTCCGGCTCCGCCGAAGCGCTGCCATCCCTCTTGAAACGTCCCTGCACTAGCGTCGCAACCTCTGGACCAGGCGCCCCTCCGGGTGAACGGAGGGACACGGTGTCGGCGTCGTGGAGAGCGCCCTGAATACGCCCCCCGGGTGGTCTTGAGTGACCGGCGCTGGTTCCCCCCTTGTCCCACCGCCGCTCGGCGCTGCGTAGCGCCCCCTGCACCGGCTCGATCCCGCGGCGGTCCGTGGAATTCCAGCACAGTGCAGGATCTCCAACAAGGGCAGTGGACCGAGCTGTGACCTACGTGACGGGGTGTGAGGGAGGGGTTACCAGCCGTGGGACCGATCTCGGTGCAAACCGGGCGTACCGCTGCGAGTCGCCGCTGGGTACGAGGTGTCCCAGTCGCCATGATCAGGAGCGGAATGATGGCTTCAGGGGGTCAATGTCCGTTTCGCTGAGGCAGGTTGGCGGCCGGAATTGACCGGTTTGCCCGTGAGTTCGTGAGCAAACTCACAGGCGTGTCGTGCGCGGTCGGCGCCTTCGGCGGGGAATCGGATGTTTAGCCTGACGCTTTACAAGAGCGGCCACTCCGACCAGAGGCACAGGACGACAACGGTGAAGACGACGATGATGTTCCGCCCGATTGCCAACCCGCGGCGCACGACCCTGGCACACCTCGACGACGCCGGCGACCTGGCCACGCCCGAGCTGCCGGAGCACACGATCGACCTCCCCGCCCAGACGGCCAACCCCCGGCGCACCGTCCTCATGGAGGTCCCGGCCGGCGCCGGAGCCCCGGCCGGCGCATAGTCGGACAGCATCGCCGGGCGCGGCCGCAGGGATCGCACGACCGATCCCTGCGGCCGCGCTCTGTTCTTTCCCGGCGGACCCCGCCGACCTGCGGGGAAGCCCCCGGAATCGCATTCCTCCGCGCCGGTTCCCGTGGTCGGGAAACGCCCGGCCGGCCGTCGTACCAGCCGAACGCGAGGCCGTCCGACCGGTTAACCTGGGGCGTCAGTACGCCGGTTCTCAGTGAGGGGCGCAAGGATCCCGTGCGCATCGCCAGGTTCTCCATCGACGGGAACGTCGCCTTCGGCGCGGTCGAGGGCGACAAGCAGGACGAACTCGTCCTCGACATCATCAAGGGCATCCCGTTCGCGGACTACGAGCTGTCCGGGACGAAGGTGCCGCTCGCCAAGGTCAGACTGCTCCCGCCGGTCCTGCCCAACAAGGTCGTGGCGTTCGGCCGCAACTACGCCGAGCACGCGCGCGAACTGGGCAACGAGGTGCCCGAGGCGCCGTTCGCCTTCTTCAAGCCCTCCACCTCGGTGATCGGCTCCGGTGACGACATCCAGTACCCGTCGTTCACCGAGGAACTCCACCATGAGGCCGAGCTGGCCGTCGTCATCGGCCGCATGTGCCGCGAGGTGCCGCGCGAGCGCGTCAAGGACGTGATCTTCGGCTACACCTGCGCCAACGACGTCACCGCCCGCGACGTCCAGCGCCGGGAGAAGCAGTGGGCCCGCGCCAAGGGCTTCGACACCTCCTGCCCGCTCGGCCCGTGGGTCGAGACGGACCTCGACCTGGAGCGCGCGAACGACCTGACGATCCAGCTCACGGTCGGTGGCGAACAGCGCCAGCTGGGCCGTACGAGTGACATGCTCCACTCCATCGAGGACCTGGTCGTCAACATCTCCGAGGCGATGACGCTGCTCCCCGGCGACGTCATCCTCACCGGCACCCCGGCGGGGGTCGGCCCCCTCCACGTCGGCGACGAGGTCGCCGTCACCATCGAAGGCATCGGCACTCTCACCAACAAGGTTGTCAAGCGTGGCTAGCGCACCCGGTTCCCCCGTACGCGTCCGTTTCTGTCCCTCGCCCACCGGTAACCCCCACGTGGGTCTGATCCGTACCGCGCTGTTCAACTGGGCGTTCGCGCGGCACCACCAGGGCACCCTGGTCTTCCGCATCGAGGACACCGACGCGGCCCGCGACTCGGAGGAGTCCTACCGGCAGCTGCTCGACGCGATGCGCTGGCTCGGCTTCGACTGGGACGAGGGCCCCGAGGTCGGCGGCCCCCACGAGCCGTACCGCCAGTCGCAGCGCATGGACATCTACCGGGACGTCGCCCGCAAGCTGCTGGACGCCGGCCACGCCTACCACTGCTACTGCTCCCAGGAGGAGCTGGACACCCGCCGCGAGGCCGCCCGCGCCGCCGGCCGGCCCTCCGGCTACGACGGCCACTGCCGCGACCTGAGCGCCGGGCAGGTCGAGGAGTACAAGGCCCAGGGCCGCACCCCGATCGTCCGCTTCCGGATGCCCGACGAGACGATCACCTTCACCGACCTGGTCCGCGGCGAGCTGACCTTCACCCCGGAGAACGTGCCGGACTACGGCATCGTCCGCGCGAACGGCGCGCCGCTGTACACGCTGGTCAACCCGGTCGACGACGCTCTGATGGAGATCACCCACGTCCTGCGCGGCGAGGACCTGCTCTCCTCCACCCCGCGCCAGGTCGCCCTGTACCGGGCGCTCACCGAGCTGGGCATCGCCAAGGGGACCCCCGCCTTCGGCCACCTGCCGTACGTGATGGGCGAGGGCAACAAGAAGCTCTCCAAGCGCGACCCGCAGGCGTCCCTGAACCTCTACCGCGAGCAGGGCTTCCTGCCCGAGGGCCTGCTCAACTACCTGTCGCTGCTGGGCTGGTCGCTCTCCGCGGACAAGGACATCTTCACGATCGACGAGATGGTCGCGGCCTTCGACATCGCCGACGTGAACCCCAACCCGGCGCGCTTCGACCTGAAGAAGTGCGAAGCGATCAACGGCGATCACATCCGCATGCTGGAGGTGAAGGAGTTCACCGAGCGCTGTCGCCCGTGGCTGCGGGCGCCGTTCGCCCCGTGGGCGCCGGAGGACTTCGACGAGGCCAAGTGGCAGGCGATCGCCCCGCACGCCCAGAGCCGGCTGAAGGTCCTCTCCGAGATCACCGCGAACGTCGACTTCCTCTTCCTTCCTGAGCCGGTCTTCGACGAGGCGTCGTGGACGAAGGCGATGAAGGAGGGCTCGGACGCGCTCCTGCGTACGGCCCGCGAGAAGCTGGAGCAGGCGGACTGGACCTCCGCGGAATCCCTCAAGGAGGCCGTCCTTGCCGCCGGTGAGGCGCACGGCCTCAAGCTCGGCAAGGCCCAGGCGCCGGTCCGCGTGGCCGTCACCGGCCGCACCGTCGGCCTGCCGCTCTTCGAGTCCCTGGAGATCCTGGGCCGTGAGCGGACGCTGGCCCGCATCGACGCGGCGCTGGCGAAGCTCGCGTAACCGGGTGGACCACGGCAGGGGCGGCACCCGGAGTACCGGGCGCCGCCCCTGCGTCGTCGGTACGGGTGTCCGGGCCGTCGGTACGGGTGTCCGGGCCGTCGGTACGGGTGTCCGGTGCCCCGGCCGCGGACCCCGCCGCGGAGGCCGGCGCCCAGCGCGTCCCGCCCCGCCGGACTCGCGCCGCTCCTCCGCGCGGATACCCGTTTTGGAGCCCCGTCCACCTTCGGGTAATGTTCTTCCTGCGCCGAGGGGAGCGGGCCGGAAGGCCGGAACCCCACGGAGCACGCTAGAACGAGATCCCCACAGGGGCTTGAGTTCCAGTGGCCTATGGTGTAATTGGCAGCACGACTGATTCTGGTTCAGTTAGTCTTGGTTCGAGTCCAGGTAGGCCAGCTCGCAGAGCTCATCTGCAAAGCCCCCGTTGTGTAGCGGCCTAGCACGCTGCCCTCTCAAGGCAGTAGCGCCGGTTCGAATCCGGTCGGGGGTACTGATCTCGACGATGTCGGGATCGCTAGGGCCCCCGTTGTGTAGCGGCCTAGCACGCCGCCCTCTCAAGGCGGTAGCGCCGGTTCGAATCCGGTCGGGGGTACTGTCTGGTCTAAACCATCATTGGTCTATGGTGTAATTGGCAGCACGGCTGATTCTGGTTCAGTTAGTCTTGGTTCGAGTCCAGGTAGACCAGCTCGGATCTGCGGAAACGTAAGATCCAGGCCCCCGTTGTGTAGCGGCCTAGCACGCCGCCCTCTCAAGGCGGTAGCGCCGGTTCGAATCCGGTCGGGGGTACACACAGGTAAGGCCCTCCACTTCGGTGGGGGGCCTTCGCCGTTTCCGCCCCCCATAACTCCACGCGCGCCATGACGCGGCAGCGATCGGACGTGTCGGTCGGGAAGTCACGCGCGCGGAGAGGTGAGGGTGCTGTCGTGTGCGCCACCGGGCGGCGCAGACGCGGAGCGCGATTCCCACGCCCCCCCGCGCCGGGGACACCGGACGCCGGAACGGCGGCCATGGCGGATGCGGGCCACCGGCGTTCGCGGGTAGAAGGGGATGGGGCACCGTCATGCCCCCCACGTCGGCGGAACAGACGCGCAGAGCACTTCAGGGATGTGATCACGATGGATGTCCGGCACGACGCCCGGCCTGACCCGGCCGCGACGCGGCTGACGCCGGAGCCTGCCGGTCCCGCGGCCACGATCACCGACCTGGAGCGGGAAAAACTCCAGCTGCAGGAGGCCATCGCCTCCCGCGCCCTGATCGACCAGGCGATCGGCGTGGTCGTCGCCCTCGGCGGACTGCACCCAGGGCAGGGCTTCGACGTCCTCCGGGACGTCTCCCAGCACACCAACAGGAAGCTGCGTACGGTCGCCGGTCTCGTCGTCGACCGGGCGAGCGGCGGACCGCTGTCCGACGACGTGCGGCAAGCCCTGGACGGCGCCCTGGCGAGGGCGCGCGCCCGGTCCCGCTGACCGGAGGTCCACCGGTCCGTCCGTTCACGTCGGAGAAGGGCCGCCGCGGCGTCGGGGCCGCCCCTTCCCGGCGGGAGTGGACCGGCCGCTCTCAGCCCGAGCGGCGCAGGGCCTCGGAGAGGCGGCCGGCGGCGTCGATGACCGCCTGGGCGTGCATCCGGCCCGGGTGGCGCGTCAGGCGCTCGATGGGCCCGGAGACGGACACGGCCGCCACCACCCGGTTGGACGGCCCGCGTACCGGCGCGGAGACGGACGCGACCCCCGGCTCGCGCTCGCCGATCGACTGCGCCCAGCCCCGCCGCCGTACGCCCGACAGGGCCGTCGCCGTGAAGCGGGCGCCCTGGAGGCCGCGGTGCAGGCGCTCGGGCTCCTCCCAGGCCATCAGGATCTGCGCCGAGGAGCCGGCCTTCATCGTGAGCGTGGAGCCGACCGGGACGGTGTCCCGCAGACCGGACAGACGCTCCGCCGCGGCCACGCAGATCCGCATCTCACCCTGGCGGCGGTAGAGCTGCGCGCTCTCGCCGGTGACGTCACGGAGGTGGGTGAGCACGGGTCCGGCCGTCGCCAGCAGGCGGTCCTCGCCCGCCGCCGCCGCGAGTTCCGCGAGGCGCGGGCCGAGGATGAACCGGCCCTGCATGTCGCGTGCCACCATGCGGTGGTGTTCCAGGGCCACGGCCAGGCGGTGGGCCGTGGGTCGTGCCAGTCCGGTGGCCCCGACCAGACCCGCGAGGGTGGCCGGACCGGACTCCAGAGCGCTCAGGACGAGGGCCGCCTTGTCCAGAACGCCGACGCCGCTACTGTTGTCCATGCAACGATACTCACGTCTCACTCTGTGAAACGCAAGTTCAATTTTCGGTGGAACGCGCCACCCTGGAATCACACAGCGGCCCGCACACCGACGGGCCCGGCGGTGCACGCCCGGAATCACGACTTCAGGGGCCCGAGAAGGGCAGTCGCCGCTCCTCAAGATCTCTAGTTGGGCCGGTGGATGTTCGCCGGCCGGAGGGAAAGCGATGGGTAGGACACTCGCGGAGAAGGTCTGGGACGACCACGTCGTCCGGCGCGCCGAGGGCGAGCCCGACCTCCTCTACATCGATCTGCACCTGCTGCACGAGGTGACCAGCCCCCAGGCCTTCGACGGGCTCCGCAAGAACGGCCGCCCGGTCCGCCGCCTCGACCTCACCATCGCGACCGAGGACCACAACACCCCGACCCTCGACATCGACAAGCCCATCGCCGACCCGGTCTCCCGCGCCCAGCTGGAGACGCTGCGCAGGAACTGCGCCGAGTTCGGGGTGCGCCTGCACCCGCTGGGCGACATCGAGCAGGGCGTCGTCCACGTCGTCGGCCCGCAGTTGGGCCTGACCCAGCCCGGCACCACCGTGGTCTGCGGCGACTCGCACACCTCCACGCACGGCGCCTTCGGCGCGCTGGCGTTCGGCATCGGCACCTCCCAGGTCGAGCACGTGCTGGCCACCCAGACGCTGCCGCTGGCCCGCCCCAAGACCATGGCCATCACGGTCGACGGCGAGCTGCCCGAGGGCGTCACCGCCAAGGACCTGATCCTGGCGATCATCGCGCGGATCGGCACCGGCGGCGGCCAGGGCTACATCCTGGAGTACCGCGGCTCGGCCATCGAGAAGCTCTCGATGGAGGCCCGGATGACCATCTGCAACATGTCGATCGAGGCCGGCGCCCGCGCGGGCATGATCGCCCCCGACGAGACGACCTTCGCCTACCTCCAGGGCCGCCCGCACGCCCCCGAGGGCGCCGACTGGGACGAGGCCGTCGCCTACTGGAAGACCCTGCGGACGGACGACGACGCGGTCTTCGACGCCGAGGTGGTCATCCGCGCCGACGAGCTGTCGCCGTTCGTCACCTGGGGCACCAACCCCGGCCAGGGCGCGCCGCTTTCGGCGGACGTCCCCGACCCGGCTTCGTACGAAGACGCTTCGGAGCGCGTCGCCGCCGAAAAGGCCCTGGAGTACATGGGGTTGGCGGCCGGACAGCCGCTGCGGACCATCACGGTGGACACCGTCTTCGTAGGTTCCTGCACCAACGGCCGCATCGAGGACCTGCGCGCCGCCGCGGACATCCTGCGGGACCGCAAAGTCGCCGACGGCGTACGGATGCTGGTCGTGCCGGGCTCCGCGCGCGTGGGTCTCCAGGCCGTCTCCGAGGGGCTGGACGTCGTCTTCAAGGAGGCCGGCGCCGAGTGGCGGCACGCGGGCTGCTCGATGTGCCTGGGCATGAACCCCGACCAGCTGGCCCCGGGCGAGCGCTCCGCCTCCACCTCCAACCGCAACTTCGAGGGACGGCAGGGCAAGGGCGGCCGTACCCACCTGGTGTCGCCGCAGGTAGCGGCGGCCACCGCCGTCCTGGGACACCTGGCCTCCCCGGCCGACCTGACCGACGACCGTACGCCCGCTGGAGTCCGATAACCATGGAAGCCTTCACCACCCACACCGGCCGGGCCGTGCCGCTGCGCCGCAGCAACGTCGACACCGACCAGATCATCCCCGCCCACTGGCTCAAGAAGGTGACCCGGGACGGCTTCGAGGACGGGCTGTTCGAGGCCTGGCGCAAGGACCCGGAGTTCATCCTCAACCGCCCCGAGCGGCAGGGCGCCACGGTCCTGGTCGCCGGCCCCGACTTCGGCACCGGCTCCTCCCGTGAGCACGCCGTCTGGGCACTCCAGAACTACGGCTTCAAGGCCGTGATCTCCTCCCGCTTCGCGGACATCTTCCGGGGCAACTCGCTGAAGAACGGCCTGCTCACCGTGGTCCTGGACCAGAAGACCGTGGACGCGCTGTCGGAGCTGACCGAGGCCGACCCCACGGTCGAGGTCACGGTGGACCTCCAGGCCCGTGAGGTGCGCGCCCCGGGTGTCACCGCCCCCTTCGAGCTGGACGAGAACTCCCGCTGGCGGTTGCTGAACGGCCTGGACGACATCTCGATCACGCTCCGGGACGAGCCCGACATCGCCGCCTACGAGGCCGGGCGGCCCGCCTACAAGCCGCGGACGCTCCCGGTCTGATCCGGCGCCGCCCAGGCCCCCGAGCGGGTCGGGTTTCGGCCACCCCAACACCCCGCCTGTACCCCCGATCGCCACGATCGGGGGTACAGCCATGTCTGCACCCGAACGACCCCGCGCATCCCCCCTGGTACACCCAACTTCCCACGTTACGACGGCTGTTGCTCGGGTAGGTGAGTGCTGTGTTCGCGCCCTCCGCAAGTGCCTGCAAAGCCATTTGAGGCGGCAGTTGCCCCCTGCGCAGGCGACAACTCGCCCCAGATGGCACAATCTGTGCATGGGACACGACGGCCAACTCCAGCTCTATGCGGCGGTCGCGAACCAGCTCAAGGAAGCGCACTCGAAGGTGCGCGCACTGCAAGTCCCGGAGGGCGTACGGATGGCGCTGACCCGGAAGCTGCTGGTCATTACGGCCGCGGCCAAGCACGATCTCGCCGACGCGGCAAGGCGGCTCGATCGGTTCACGGCGGACCTCGACGCGGGTCGGATCCCCGGAGAGGACCGCTGAACCGTCCGGGACGGCCGAGTCCGTTGCGGCACAAGGGTGATAAGCCCGTTTCGTGTTTGATTTGCGGTATATATCTGCCTAACGTGCGAAAAAGCTTGAACACTTTCGTTCTGGCGATGTCTCCGAAGGGGAAGACGTGAACAAGGCGCAGCTCGTAGAAGCGATTGCCGACAAGTTGGGCGGCCGCCAGCAGGCCGCCGACGCCGTCGATCATGTCCTGGACGCCATCGTCCGCGCGGTCGTCGCGGGCGAGCGGGTCTCGGTCACCGGCTTCGGCTCCTTCGAGAAGGTGGACCGCCCGGCCCGCTACGCCCGGAACCCGCAGACGGGCGAGCGGGTTCGGGTCAAGAAGACCTCCGTGCCGCGCTTCCGCGCCGGTCAGGGCTTCAAGGACCTGGTGAGCGGCTCGAAGAAGCTTCCCCGCGGCGGCGAGGTGGCCGTCAAGAAGGCGCCCAAGGGCAGCCTGTCCGGCCCGCCTCCCACCATCGCCAAGGCCGCCGGCAAGAAGGCCGCCGCCAAGAAGACCGCGGGTACGGCGAAGAAGACCGCGGGCGCCGCCAAGAAGACGGGTGCGGCGAAGAAGGCCACGGCCACCGCCAAGAAGGCCCCGGCGAAGCAGGCGCCCGCCAAGAAGACCACGGGAGCCGCCAAGACCACCGCGAAGAAGGCCACGGCCAAGAGCGCTCCGGCGAAGAAGGTCACCGCCAAGAAGGCCCCGGCCAAGAAGTCGACGGCCCGCAAGACCACCGCTAAGAAGACCACCGCCCGCAAGGCGACGTCGTAAGGCCGCCGGGGCGACACACGCCGGGCCGGACTCCCCGAGGGAGTCCGGCCCGCGGCGTGTGCAGGGGCAGTTGCAGCGTTGGGGCAGTTACAGCGTGTGAAGGGTCACGAGGGTGATCCGCGCGGCGTCGCCCTCGCCCTCCGTCTCGATCCGCACCCGCTGCCCGGGCCGCAGCAGCCGCAACCCGCCCCGGTCGAACGCCGCCGTGCCGAAGGGCACGGGCGTGCCGTCGTCGAGCAGCACCTGCCCGCTGCGGGTGCCGGGGTCGTACGTGTACGCGGTCGCCTGCATGACAGCCAGCGTAGTGCCTCACGCGGCGCACCGCCGGGCCCCGGGCCCGGCTGCCGGCCGCGGGCCCGTCGTGGCAGCGCACGCGGTTTCCCGCCCCCTCCCGGGATTTGTCAGCACTCCGGGATCAGCAGCCCCGCGGACACGGCCGCCGTATACCGGCCCACCCCCAGCGCCAGTGCCGCGCGCAGATCCGCGCCGGTGTCCACGTCCTGCCGTACCGAATCGACTCCCGTCAGCACGAGTTCCGTCGCGCCCGACGCCCGGTGCCGGGATCGGGAATCGACGCCGAACGCCGGCCGCAATTCCCGGCCCGGCGCAGCGGCGAGCAGTGTGGTGCCCAGTGCCGCCGCATCCGCGAGAAAAGCGCGCGGGAATTGCGCGGCCGACTCCAGTACCCGCGACAGTTCCGGCGGGCGCAACGCCGGCAGATCGGCGTTCAGGGCCGCCACGGCGGCGCGGGGGAGTCCTTCCCGTACGACGGCCGCGCCGTGCGCCAGGGCGGCGTTCAGGCCGCCGCCCGGAGCGTCCGGGACGATCCGCGCCCCCAGCGCCGCCAGCTCCCGGCCGGCCAGGCGGTCGTCCGTGACGACCGCCACATCCGCGACCGCCGCGCAGGCCAGCGCCGCGGCCACCGTGTCCTGCGCGAACGCGAGGGCCAGGCCCGGGCGGACGCCGTCGTCGGCGGTGTCCGCGAGCCTGCTCTTGGCCCGCGTGAGGGGCTTCAGGGGGATGACCAAGGTCCACTGCACCGGCGTACCGTCCCTCTCTTGTCGCGCTCATTGTCACCCGGGGGCCTCGGGCCGCCCGCGTGTCGGGGCGTACGGTGTTCTCGACAGACCGGCGGCCCGGGGCCAGACTTGGGCAGCCCCCGCCGGGATGGCAGTCCTAGAGGAAGGTGTCCTTGTGCCCCGCCGCAGAATCGGCTTCTGGTACCGCTTCGCCGCGGTGCTCTGCAAACCGCCGCTGGTGGTTCTGCTCAAGCGGGACTGGCGTGGAATGGAACACATTCCGGCCGAGGGCGGATTTATCACCGTGGTGAACCACAATTCCCACGTGGACCCCTTCGCCTACGCGCACTATCAGTACAACACCGGGCGGGTTCCGCGATTCCTGGCGAAGAGCGGGCTTTTCCGGAAGGGATTCGTCGGCGCCGCCATGCGCGGCACCGGGCAGATCCCCGTCTACCGCGAGAGCACGGACGCGCTCAGTGCCTTCCGGGCCGCGATCGCCGCCGTCGAACGCGGTGAGTGCGTCGCCTTCTACCCCGAGGGCACCCTCACCCGCGACCCCGACGGCTGGCCCATGACCGGCAAGACCGGAGCCGCCCGCGTGGCCCTCCAGACCAAGTGCCCGGTCATCCCGGTCGCCCAGTGGGGCGCCAACGAACTGCTCCCGCCGTACGCCAGGAAGCCGAACCTCTTCCCGCGCAAGACCCACCACGTACTGGCGGGGCCGGCCGTCGACCTGTCCCGTTTCTACGACAGGGAGATGACCCCGGACGTGCTGAAGGAGGCCACCGAGGTCATCATGGCGGCCGTCACCCGGCAGCTGGAGCTGATCCGCGGCGAGAAGGCGCCCGAGACGCCGTACGACCCGCGCCGTGAGCGGATCGAGCAGCGCCGCCGCACCCAGGCCCAGGCGCGGGCCCAGGGGCAGACGCAGCCCCAGGCACGGGCACAGGCGCAGACGCACGGGCAGGTCCAGGCGCAGACCCGGGGGCAGACCCCAGCGCGGGCGCAGGCGCAGACGCAGGCGCAGGGCAAGCGAGCGGAAGGGCAGAGCACGTGAGCAAGCCTGTGCGGGCGGCCGTGATGGGCACCGGTTCGTGGGGGACCGCCTTCGGCATGGTCCTCGCCGACGCGGGCTGCGAGGTGACCCTGTGGGCCCGCCGCCCGGAGCTGGCCGAGGCGGTCAACTCCACGCGGACCAACCCCGACTACCTGCCCGGAGTGGAACTCCCGGAAAACCTGCGCGCCACCGCCGACGCGGCCCGGGCCCTCGGGGACGCGGACTTCACCGTCCTCGCCGTCCCCTCCCAGACCCTGCGCGCCAACCTCGCCGAGTGGACCCCGCTGCTCGCGCCGGACACCGTCCTCGTCTCCCTGATGAAGGGCGTCGAACTCGGTTCCACCATGCGGATGAGCGAGGTCGTCGAGGACGTCGCCAAGGTCGGCACCGACCGGATCGCGGTCGTCACCGGGCCCAACCTGGCCCGCGAGATCGCCGCCCGGATGCCCGCCCTGGCCGTCGTGGCCTGCACCGACGAGCAGGTCGCCCAGCGGCTCCAGGCCGCCTGCCACACCCCGTACTTCCGGCCGTACACCAACACCGACGTGGTCGGCTGCGAACTCGCCGGCGCCGTCAAGAACGTCATCGGGCTCGCGGTCGGCATCGCCGACGGCATGGGACTCGGCGACAACGCCAAGGGCTCGCTCATCACGCGCGGCCTCGCCGAGACCACCCGGCTGGGCCTCGCCATGGGCGCCGACCCGCTGACGTTCTCCGGACTCGCGGGCCTGGGAGACCTGGTGGCCACCTGTTCCTCGCCGCTGTCCCGCAACCACACTTTCGGCACCAACCTCGGCAAGGGCATGACCCTCCAGGAGACCATCGCGGTCACCCGGCAGACCGCCGAGGGCGTCAAGTCCTGCGAGTCCGTGCTGGATCTGGCCCACCGGCACGACGTCGACATGCCCATCACCGAGACGGTCGTCAGCATCGTGCACGAGGGCAAGCCGCCGGTCGTCGCCCTCAAGGAGCTGATGGCCCGCAGCGCCAAGCCCGAACGGCGCTGAACCGCCCCCCACCCGGCTCCCGAAGGCCTCCCGCGCGACGCTGCGCGACCGTCCGTGCGACGCTGAGCGACGGCCCGGAGGCGCGCGCTGACGTTGCCGCCGCCTCCGGGTACTCTCAACCCGATATGAGCACCGAGAACCTTCCCCAGAGCCCTGAGCAGCCGTCGCGCAAGCCGCGCGTGGCGGTCGTGTTCGGCGGGCGCAGTTCCGAACACGGAATCTCCGTGGTCACCGCCGGCGCCGTCCTCAAGGCCATCGACCGGACGAAGTACGACGTCCTGCCGATCGGCATCACCTCGGACGGCCGTTGGGCCCTGACGGCCGACGAGCCGGAGCGGATGGCCATCACCGACCGCCGCACGCCCACCGTGGACGAGCTGGCGGAGTCCCACGAGGGCGGCGTGGTGCTCCCCGTCGACCCGGCGAACCGCGAGGTCGTCTACAGCGAGCCGGGCTCCGTGCCCAAGGCGCTCGGCGAGGTCGACGTGGTCTTCCCGGTGCTCCACGGCCCCTACGGCGAGGACGGCACCCTTCAGGGACTGCTGGAGCTGTCCGGGGTGCCGTACGTGGGAGCGGGGGTGCTCGCCTCGGCCGTCGGCCAGGACAAGGAGTACATGAAGCGGGTGTTCACCTCCTTCGGGCTCGCGGTGGGCCCGTACGTGGTGATCCGGCCCCGTGAGTGGGCGCAGGACGAGTCCGCCGCCCGCAAGAAGATCGTCGACTTCGCCGGCGAGCACGGCTGGCCGCTGTTCGTGAAGCCCGCGCGCGCGGGTTCGTCCATCGGCATCACCAAGGTCGACGACCTGTCCGGCCTGGACGAGGCCATCGCCGAGGCGCAGGCGCACGACCCTAAGATCCTGGTCGAGGCCGCGCTGCGCGGACGCGAGATCGAGTGCGGCGTCCTGGAGTTCGAGGACGGTCCGCGGGCCTCCGTCCCGGCCGAGATCCCGCCGCCGGACGCGCACGCCTACTACGACTTCGAAGCGAAGTACATCGACTCCACGCCCGGCATCGTCCCGGCCCCGCTCACCGGGGAGCAGACCGCCGAGGTGCGCCGGCTGGCGGTCGAGGCGTTCGAGGCGGCCTCCTGCGAGGGCCTGGTGCGCGCGGACTTCTTCCTCACCGAGGACGGCGAGTTCGTGATCAACGAGATCAACACCATGCCCGGCTTCACGCCGATCTCGATGTACCCGAAGATGTGGGAGGCCACGGGCGTGAGCTACCCCGAGCTGATCGACCGGCTGGTGGGGGCCGCGCTGCGCCGCCCGACCGGTCTGCGCTGATCCCGGGCCGGCTCAGCCCCGCATGGAGGCGAGTCCCTTCGGGATCGCCTTCTTCACCGCCGGCGCCAGATCCATGAGGACCTGCGCGCTGTCGTCGGGCCCGGACCACTTCTTCGGCAGTGTCACCTGCACGTAGGCACGGCGCTCGGACGTGGTGAACCGCCAGGTGCCGTCGCTCTCCTTCTCCATCAGCCAGTCGACGCCGTTGACCCCGCCGCCCATCGCGTCGGGGTCGTCGCCCAGCGCCACCTTCGGGTCCACCATCTTCGGCGGCCGGACGATGCCGCAGCGCAGTATGATCGCCGGGCTTCCCCAGCCCGCCGTGTAGACGGACCGGGGCTCGGGATCGGCGCGGGTCTGCCCGTTCACCTTCCGGGGCAGCACCCGGTCCAGGTCTCGGCACGCCGGCGCGGTCTTCGCGTCGGGGGTGGGAACCGCGACCGTGGTGCTGTCGTCCGCCGGGGAACAGGCCGCGGCCGCGAGCAGCAGGGCGGGCGCGAGCAGGGCGAGGGTCCGGTGACGGAAGATGTTCACCGGCCAAGCGTAGACGGGGGCTACAGATGCACGACCGGACAGGTCAGGGTGCGCGTGATGCCGTCCACCTGCTGGATCTTGGCGACCACCATGCGTCCGAGGTCGTCGACCGTCTCGGACCGGGCGCGCACGATGACGTCGTACGGTCCGGTCACGTCCTCGGCCTGGATCACTCCGGGGATCTTGCTGATCGTCTCGGCGACGGTCGACGCCTTGCCGACCTCCGTCTGGATCAGGATGTACGCCTGTACCACGGAACCTCCAGGGCGGCCACGAGGATCATGTGGGGGAAAGGAACGCCACGGTATCGCGTCGCCGCTCCCCGCGGGGAGACCCGCGGGAGCCGGGCTTGCGCGCCAGGGTGCAGGCACGACGGACGTTGACGGTCATCCGGACCGCGGATCGACGGTCACCACGGCCGTTCCCGGCGGCCGTGCCGATCGCGACGGCGGTCACCTCGACCGTATCGGGGACACTGAAGACGCGCGACCGGGCACGGCCAGGGAGAGAAGGGGAGCAAGGGACATGAAGGGCACTGTTGGTGAGCTCGGGGAGTTCGGGCTCATCAGGGAGCTCACCTCCCGTCTCACCACCACCCCGGCGGTCCGGGTCGGCCCCGGCGACGACGCCGCGGTGGTCGCCGCACCGGACCGCCGGGTCGTGGCGAGCACCGACGTCCTGCTGGAGGGGCGGCACTTCCGCCGCGACTGGTCCACGGCCTACGACGTCGGCCGCAAGGCCGCCGCGCAGAACCTGGCGGACATCGCCGCGATGGGCGCCGTACCGACCGCGCTGCTCCTCGGCCTGGTCGTCCCGGCCGAACTGCCGGTCACCTGGCCCAGCGAGCTGATGGACGGCCTGCGCGACGAGTGCCAGGTCGCCGGCGCCGCCGTGGTCGGCGGGGACGTCGTACGCGGCGACACGATCACGGTGGCGATCACCGCGCTCGGTGATCTGCGCAACCATGAGCCGGTCACCCGCGCGGGTGCCCAGCCCGGCGACCTCGTGGCCGTCACGGGCTGGCTGGGCTGGTCCGCGGCCGGCTACGCGGTGCTCTCCCGGGGCTTCCGCTCGCCGCGCGCCTTCGTGGAGGCCCACCGGCGGCCCGAGCCGCCGTACCACGCGGGCCCGGCCGCCGCCGGGCTCGGCGCCACCGCGATGTGCGACGTCAGCGACGGCCTGATCGCCGACCTCGGGCACATCGCCGAGGCCAGCAAGGTCCGGATCGACATCCGTTCCGGCGCCATCGACATCCCGACGCAGATGAACGACATCGGGCAGGCCGTCGGCGTCGACCCGCTCCAGTGGGTGCTGAGCGGGGGAGAGGATCACGCGATCGTGGCGACCTTCCCGGCGGACACCAAGCTCCCGGCCCGCTGGAAGGTGATCGGCGAGGTCCTCAACCCCTCCGCGCTGCCCCAGGTGACCGTCGACGGGGCACCCTGGACCAGCAAGGGCGGCTGGGACCACTTCGGGGACATCGAGTCATGATCCCCCGTGTGCTGACGGTGGCGGGGTCGGACTCCGGCGGGGGCGCGGGCATCCAGGCCGACCTGAAGACGATGCTGGCGCTCGGCGCGCACGGGATGAGCGTGCTCACCGCGGTGACCGCGCAGAACTCCCTGGGCGTGCAGGGCGCCTGGGAGCTGCCCGTGGCGGCGGTACGGGCCCAGTACCGCAGTGTCGTGGACGACATCGGCGTCCAGGCGGTCAAGACGGGCATGCTGTCCTCGGCCGAACTGGTCGAGGCGGTCGCCGAGTTGATCACCGGTACGGACGCGCCGGCCGTGGTGGACCCGGTCGGCGTCTCCAAGCACGGCGACCCGCTGCTGGCCGCTTCCGCACTGGACGCCGTACGGACGAAGCTGCTGCCGGCGGCGACCGTGGCCACCCCGAACCTGGACGAGGTCACGCAGCTCACCGGCGTGCGGGTCGAGTCGGAGGCCGACCTGCGGCGGGCCGCGGCGGCCGTGCTCGAGTACGGGCCGCGGTGGGTACTGATCAAGGGCGGGCACCTGGCGGACACGGACCAGGCGGTGGACCTGCTGACCGACGGCCGTGCCGAACACCTGCTCCGGGCACCGCGCCACGACAACCGGCACACCCACGGCACCGGCTGCACCCTCGCCTCCGCCATCGCGTGCGGCCTGGCGAAGGGGCGGTCCGTGCCGGAGGCGGTCGCGGCGGCCAAGGAGTACGTCACCGGCGCGATCGCCGCCGGGTTCTCCCTCGGCGCCGGGATCGGGCCCGTGGACCACGGGTGGGCCCTCGCGCGGGACACTCCCTGAGACCGGGCGGACGGCGCCGTCCCCGGCGGGCACCGGCGTCACCCGCGGGTACGGCAAAAAGCCGGCCCACCCGGAGGTGGACCGGCTCAGTGCACGAACCAGGCAGTGGCCGCGCGCTCAGCTGTAGCGTCAGCGCGAGACCTTGCCGGCCTTGATGCACGAGGTGCAAGCGTTCACGCGCTTCGGCGTCCCGCCGACCACGGTACGCACGCGCTGGATGTTGGGGTTCCAGCGACGGGGCGTACGGCGGTGCGAATGCGAGATGTTGTTGCCGAAGCCCGGGCCCTTGCCGCAGACGTCGCAGTTGGCAGCCACGGGTCACTCCAAAGACTTCAGATGCACTTACGGTTGATCCCGGCATGCCGGGATCGAGATCGTACGACCTGTGATCTGAGTGGCGCTGCCAGGGGGAATGGCCCGATCGGATCGGGCAACCGGAGCAGCATACAACGACTGCGTCCGTACAGCGAAACTACCATGGCAGCTCAGGCTCCCGCTCCCGGCCTCCCGCCGCAGGCCACCGCCGCGGGGTCTACGCTGCGTCCACGTCCAGCCAGCTCAGGGAGGCGCAGGTGGCGCAGGTGCCGCAGACGTTCTTCGATGCTCTCGCGGTGCGCACCTGGTGCGGTCTGGCGCTGCGCGCGCTCGGGCGGGCCCGCGAGGAGATCGACGCGATCAACGTCTACCCGGTGGCCGACGGCGACACGGGGACCAACCTGTATCTGACGCTGGAGTCGGCGGCGACGGCCGTGGAGGCCGTGTTCGCCGGGTATGCGACCGGCTCCGGGGAGCCCTCGCTGGCCGACGCCGTCCACGCGATGGCCCACGGGGCCCTCATCGGGGCCCGCGGCAACTCCGGGACGATCCTCGCGCAGCTGCTGCGGGGCATGGCACAGGTGCTCGCCGGGAACGGGGCCCCGTCCCGCGGCGACGGCAGGGAACTGCGGCTCGCCCTGCGCCGGGCCGCCGACTCCGCCCGCCAGGCCGTGGCCCACCCCGTGGAGGGCACGGTGCTCACGGTCGCCTCGGCCGCCGCCGACGCCGCGGCGGGGGCCGAGGGCGACTGCGGGAGCGTCGCGCGCGCCGCCTACGAGGGCGCGCGGGCGGCCCTGGCGGCCACTCCGGGCCAGCTGGCCGTGCTGGAGCGGGCCGGTGTGGTCGACGCGGGCGGCCGGGGTCTCGTGGCGGTGCTGGGAGCCCTGGTGGAGGCGTGCACCGGGGAGCCGGTACGAGAAATCCCCAAGCAGCCCGAAGCCGCCCCCCACGCGCGCGTGGCGGTCGTTTCCGGTGCGGGCCCGTGCGCGGAAGAGGCCGAAGCCGGTGCACACGCGTGCGCGGACGGTGTTCCCGGTGCCGGGCTGTGCGCCGACGCGGGCGCAGGGGGCGGCCCGGGGCCGGTGTCCGGGCCCGCGTTCGAGGTGATCTATCTGCTGGAGGCCGGCGACGCGGCCGTGGCCCGGCTGCGCGCCCGGCTCGACGCCCTCGGGGACTCCCTGGTCGTGGTCGGCGGCGACGGGCTGTGGAACGTCCATGTGCACGTGGACGACGCGGGCGCCGCCGTGGAGGCCGGCGTGGAGGCCGGGCGGCCCCACCGGATCCGGATCACCCACTTCGGGGCCGCCGACGTGCACACCGGCCGCGGGCGCCCGCCGCGTGAGCGCGCCCAGCGGGCCGTCGTCGCCGTCGTACCGGGCGAGGGACTGGCCGGGCTGTACGCCGAGGCCGGCGCCACCACCGTCCTCGCGCGCCCCGGGGAGCCACCCGCCAGCGGCGAGCTGGTGCAGGCGGTACGGCGGGCCCACGCGCGCGAGGTGGTGCTGCTGCCCAACGACGCCGAGCTGCGCCACACCGCCGCCGCGGCGGCCGAGCAGGCCCGCACCGAGGGCATCCGGGTGGCCCTGATCCCGACCCGCTCCGCGGTCCAGGGCATCGCCGCGCTCGCGGTGCACGCACCGGAGCGCCGTTTCGACGAGGACGTGGTCCAGATGACCTCCGCCGCGGGCGCCACCCGGTACGCGGAGGTCGTCGTCGCCGAGCACCGGTCGTGGACGACGGCCGGGATCTGCCAGGCCGGCGACGTGCTGGGCCTGATCGACGGTGACGTGGCGGTGATCGGCGACGACGTCACGGCCACCGCCGGGACCGTCCTGGACCGCATGCTCCAGGCCGGCGGCGAACTGGTCACCCTGGTCATCGGCGACGAGGCGTCCGAGACGGTCGCCGCCCACCTGGAGGCCCGGGTGCGGGACTCCTACCTGGCCGTGGACACGGTGGTGTACCGGGGCGGCCGACAGGGCGCACTGCTGCTCATCGGCGTGGAGTGACGCACCCCCGCGACGGGCTCCTCGCCCCCTTCGCCCGGGGCGGCTCGGCCCCGCGGTCCGGGTGGTGTGCCGGTGGGCTGCTCGCCGCCCTTCGCCCGGGGCGGCGCGGTCACACGATGCGTCGGGTGCGTCCGGTGGGATCCTTGCCGCCCTCGTGTCGAGTGACGCACCCCTGCGGTCCGGCCGGTGCGTCCCCCGTCTCCTCGGTCCCTTCATGCGGGGCCTCTCGGCCCCGGGGTGCGGCCGGTGCGCCCGTCGGGTCCTTGCCGCCTCCGCATGGGATCGCCCGGCCCGCTGCCCGGGCGGGTGCGGCCGTCGGTGCCTGCTCCTCCGGCGTGCAGTGACGCACCCCCGCGGCCCGGCCGGTGCCCCCGTCGGCGCTCCGCGGCCCCTTCGCGCGGGGGCGGCTGCCCGGCGGGGCGGGTCCGTGGGATCCCTGCCGCCCCTCGCCTCGCGCGACGCACCCCCCGCTGCCCGGCGGGTGCGCACGTCGGTTTCTTGCTCCTCCTGCGTGGAGTGGCTCAGGCCCGCGGGACGGTTGGCTGGTCCGGCGGCTCCTCGCCGCCCTCGTCCCGGGCCGCCTCCAGCATCTGTGCCGCCTCCGCCCGCCGGGCCCGGACGGTCTCGTCGGCGTCGTCGGCGCCCTCGTACATCGCGAGCACGGCACGCGCGTGCGCCGCCGCCCGCGCCGGACGGTTGAGGTCCGCCTCCAGCCAGCCGGCGCCCAGTTCCGCGCCGGTACGGCTGTGCAGCCCGGCCGCGCCGAGCGCGCCGAACACCGCCGCGGCCCGGGTCATCTGCTCCAGCGCCGCCTCGAAAGCGGCCCGGATCGCCGGATCCTCGGCTTCCTCGGACGCCGAGCGGGCCAGCAGCTCCGCGAACTGCCGGTGGGTCGCGCCGAGTTCGTCGATCAGCTCCTCCCGGTCCGCCGGGCCGGCCGCCGCCAGTGCCGCCTCGCACTCCCGCACCGCCCGCGCCATCAGCGCGCGGGCGTCCTGCGCACCGGACTCGCCGCGCAGCGCCAGCCAGGCGCGGGCGCGCAGCGCGCGGACCAGGAACGGCGCGTTGCCGAGCGCCCGCCACAGGTCACCCGCGCGTACGTAGGCCCGGTCCGCCTCGTCCGCCAGGCCGGCGGCGCCCAGCGACTCCGCGGCGAGGTGGGCGAGCGTGGCGTGGTCCTGCTGCTCGGGCCAGTGCCGGGCGATGTCGGCCGCCTTCAGCCGGTGTTCCGCCGCGGCCCGGTGTTCGCCCAGCTCGCCCAGGCAGTCCCCGAGCCACCACCGGGTCTGGACGACCGCCCCGTCGCCGTGCGTCTCGGCGCTCAGGTCGGCCAGCGCGGACTCCAGCACCTCGGCGGCCTCCGCGTACCGGGCCTCGCGCAGCAGGAAGCCGCCCAGCTGCTGCCGTGCCCAGGCGCCCAGCGTGCCGCTCTCGCCGGCCTCGTCGGCCCAGTGTGCGGCCTCCAGCGCGTGCTCGGCCGCCTCACCGGCCGCGTCCCGGCCGCCGAGCACCTCGGCGAGCTGGAGGTGCAGCCGAGCCCGGCCGACCGGCTCCACGTACGGCCCGCCGTGCTCCAGGGCCGCCCGCAGCGCCCGTTCGGTCTCGTCCAGGTCACCGGCATGGTGGGCCAGCGCGGCGACCTGCGCCTCGTACTCCACCGCGAACCACGGGAGCCCGGCGGCCACGTACGCGCCGGCGGCCCGCCGGAACAGCTCCGCCGCCCGCCCGGCGTCCCCGCGGAGCCCGGCGAGTTCGGCGAGCATCGCCCGTGCTTCCGCGGCCCGCGCGGCCGGCCGCACGTCGTCACCGCCGTGCCCCTCGACGAGCGCCAGAACCTCCCCCGCGGCCGCCTCGGCGTCCGCGACGGCGTCCTCACCGGTGCCCGCACCGACACCTCCGGCGCATCCGTGCACCCGCCGCATCAGGATCCGCGCCCGGCTCATCACCACCGACGCGGTCTGCCGTACGCCGGTGCCCTCGTCGGCGTACAGCGCGAGCACCTCGTCGTACAGACCCGTGACGGTGTCCAGGGCCGCGTCGACCTCGCCCGCCAGCGCGCGGACGTACGCCCCGCGCGCGCGTGCCGCCAGCGCCTCGCCGGGGTCGCCCGCCTCGGCGTACAGCTCCGCCGCCCGCTCGAACAGGGCGATGCCCTCGGCGCCGAGGGCCATCGCCTCGTGGTCGGCGATCTCCGCGCGGTCGCGCGGTTCCAGCGCGGCGCCGTCCCGAGCGGCCCGTGCCACCGCCGCCCACGCCTCGAGCGCGTGCGGCCGCAGGGTGTCCGACAGCCGCCGCGCCTCGGCGAGCAGAGCGGGCAGCCCGGCAGCCGTGGTCTCCTCGGTGGTCCGCTCACCGGTCCGCTCGGCCGCCTCCCCGGTGGTCCCTCCGGGGGGCGGGGGAGAGGCGGTCACCGGTGCCGTCGCGGGCCGTGCCGCCCGTACCCCGAGCGGCAGCCGCTCCACCAGCGGGGGCTGCGCCATACGCGCGCGGATCCGGTCGCCGACGCACGAGGTGCCGTTGCGCCGGTCGAACCGGCCGGCCAGCTCCGTCGCCTCCACGCGCGCGTGCCCGGCGAGTTCCCGGGCGGTCCAGGTCCGCCCGGCCGGCCCCGGCACCTGCCGCTCGCCCAGGCCCAGCCCGGTCAGCCGGTCCATGAGCAGGGTCACCACGGCCAGGAAGTCCAGCCGGCTGCGCGGATGCCCGGTGTCCGTGAAGTACGCCGGCCGCTCGGCCAGCAGCTCCAGAGCGCGGGCCTCGTTGCCGGTCAGCGCGCAGAACTCCACATGGTCGGCGTACGCGCCGCGCATGCTCTCCATGGGCCGCACCAGCCGGAAGCCGCGCAGATGGTGCGCGCGGGCCTCCTCGACGCGGCCGAGGCGCAGCAGCGGGCCCAGCGAGGCGGCGAGCACGGAGTGCGGCTCGTGCGCACAGGAGAACTCGCCGTCCAGCACCGGCCGCCACAGCTCCAGTGCTTGCGCGTCCCGGCCGCACCGCACCTGCCAGGCGCCCTGCGCGCCCAGCTCGCAGGCGTGGCAGTCGGCCATCTCGTCCCGGTCGGCGGCCAGCCACGCGGCGTACGCCCGCTGCGCGCGCGCGAGGTCCCCGACGTGCGCGGCCACACGGAACTCGGCGCTGCGCACGGCCCGTTCGGAGTGCCCGGCGAGCCGGTAGCGGTGCTCCATCTCGCCGAGCCACTTCTCGACCGAGGCGAGCGGGATGTGCGGCTGGTCCAGCATCCCTGCCGACATCCACTTGAAGAACCAGTGCAGCGAGTGCGTCTCGTCCTCGTCGAAGTCCCCGGGCCGTTCGTCCCACATGCGCAGCAGCCGCGCGAACGGGACGAACATCCGGTCCTTCTCGGAGCTGTAGTTGTAGACCCTCAGCAGGTGCCCGAGCGCCTCGATCACGGCGAGCGGGACGTCCAGCCGCTCGGCCTCGGCGAGCAGCTGCTCCGCGCGCGCGTTGCGGGCCGGGCCCTCCGGTTGCCCGGAGTTCTCCGCCAGTTCCCGGCGCAGCGCGTCGAGGTCCGTGACACCGCTCATCGTCCGTCACCCTCTCCACGGGTCGCCCACGCGAGCAGCCCGATGAACGCCCGGTTCAGCAGCGCCGAGTCCGCCGGCCGCAGCGGACGCTGCGCCATCAGCAGCGCCTGCCCGTACAGCGACTCGGTGGCGGTGCCGATCAGTTCCCGGTCCCCGAGCGCGGCGATCCGCCGGACCAGCGGGTTGAGATGGTTGAGCACCAGACGCGCGCGCGGGGCGCTGCCGCGCAGCGAGCCCAGGATGCCCGCCCACAGGTCGTCGGCCCGGTCCTCGGCCGCCGCGCGGGCCTGCTCGTGCCGGGCGTCCCGGTCGTCCAGGTGCAGCGCGGGCACGGACAGCGGATGGAACGACCGGAGCACGACGTCGCAGCCCAGCGGATCCAGCGTGGCCCGCGCGGCGGCCAGGAACCCGGACAGCGCCAGCTCCTCACCCGGGTCGACCGCGTCCAGGTGCGCGGTCACGGTCTCCGCGTCCAGTTCGGCGACCACCGCCCCCGGCAGCACCTGCGGCAGCGCCTGCACCAGCTCGGCGTCGTACGTGTAGCCGCCGTTGACGACCCCGACGCCCTGCGCCGAGGCGATCGGCGCGACCTGCCGGAACTCCTCCACCGTCCGCGTGAAGTGCACCACCGGGTGCCGGCGCGCGAACTCCGCCAGGGACAGCTGCCCGTCGGTCGTCTCGAACGGCAGCCACGGCAGCATCGTGCGCAGCATGTCCCGGTCGTGCCGGGCCAGCGACTTCACGCCCAGGTGGTGCACGGCCAGGAACGCCGCCAGCCGCTCCGGGTCACCGGCGGCGAGCCCGGTCAGCCAGGACCGGATCCGTTCACCGAGCGCCTCCCGTACGGCGGCGAGGGTCTCGTCCTCGTACAGCGACTCGCGCGAGGCGGTGGGCCGCAGACTGTCGGTGTCCAGCACACAGCGCACGAAGAACGCCCAGTCCGGCAGCAGCTGTTCGGCCCGCTCGGTGAGCAGCATGCCCTTCAGGTGCACGCGGTGCGTCGCCCGCTGGGCCGGGCTGACCGCCGACGGCAGCACGTACGCCACCCCGCGGATCCCGGCCAGCGGCACGTCCAGGTCGATCGAGTCCAGCGGGGTGAAACCGAACAGCTCGCGGCAGTGCCGGGCCAGCGCCGCCCGCCGGCCGGCGGGACTCGGATACGCGCGGTCCCAGGGCGCGGGCAGCTCCGTGACCGGCTCGTCGCCGACCCGGACGTCGTACGGCAGCAGCGCGCCGAAGTCCCGGGCCAGGGCGAGGACCCGCTCGGGCGCCAGCCACTCGGCCGCCCCGGCCCGCGCCGTCAGGTACACCGTCGTGCCCGGCTCGCTCCGCTCGGTCCCGGGCAGGGTGCGCACGGTGTACGAGCCGTCGTCGCTCGCCGTCCACTCCACCGGCGGCGCCTGCGGCGTGCGGGCGCTGCGGCTGACCACCCGGATCCGTTCGGCGACCACGAAGCAGGCCAGCAGGCCGATGCCGAACTGGCCGAGGAACTCCGAGCGCGTCTCCTGGAGGCCCTCGGCCCGCTTGGAGCTGCGGCCGATGGTCGCCAGCAGGCTGTGCACGTCCGACTCGGTGAGCCCGACGCCGCTGTCCTCGACCCGCAGTGTGCCGTCCGCCGCGTACAGCCGGACCCGCGCCGGGGCGTCCGGTTCCGCGACCCGCCGGGCGGTGATGGCGTCCACGGCGTTCTGGAGCAGCTCGCGCAGATAGACCTTCGGACCGGAGTACAGGTGATGGGAGAGCAGGTCCACCAGGCCGCGCAGGTCGACCTGGAAGGTGTGAGGTGGGTGGGGCGACTGGGATGCCGGGGAGGGCTGCGAGGTCTGGGAGTCCATCGTCACTGCGCCGGAGGGGGAGGGTGTGCGGCGCGGGGTCGGGCGGTCCCGGAGGGGTCGGTGACCGCGAAGGATGGCCGGAGCGGGCCATCCTAGAGCCGAACAGCCCACCTGACCAGGGGTTTCCCGGACGAGTGCGACCTGTCGGGAGGAATCCCCGGGGCAGCGGCTCGGCATTGTCAGTGCCGTGGTGTGCAATGGATCTCGTGCCCGCACTGGAAGAACCACTGAAGCAGCCCCTGAAGTCAGTGCTCGGCCCCGCCACCGCGAAGGTGATGGCCGAGCACCTCGGCCTGCACACCGTCGGCGACCTCCTCCACCACTACCCGCGCAGATACGAGGAGCGCGGTCAGCTCACGCACCTCGCCGACCTCCCCATGGACGAGCACGTCACGGTGGTCGCCCAGGTCGCCGACGCCCGCCTGCACACCTTCGCCTCCGCCAGGGCGCCCCGTGGCAAGGGCCAGCGCCTGGAGGTCACGATCACCGACGGCAGCGGCCGGCTCCAGCTGGTCTTCTTCGGCAACGGCGTCCACAAGCCCCACAAGGAACTGCTGCCGGGCACCCGCGCGCTGTTCGCCGGCAAGGTCTCCGTCTTCAACCGCCGCCTCCAGCTCGCCCACCCCGCCTACGAGTTGCTCCGGGGCGACGGCGAGGAAGGCGAGGAAGCGGTCGAGACCTGGGCCGGCGCCCTCATCCCGCTGTATCCGGCCACCGCCAAACTGGAGTCCTGGAAGATCGGCAAGGCGGTGCAGACGGTCCTGCCCAGCGCCCAGGAGGCCCTCGACCCGCTCCCGGACACCCTGCGCGCCGGCCGAGGTCTGCTGCCGCTGCCCGAGGCCCTGCTCAAGATCCACCGCCCGCACACCAGGGCCGACGTCGCCGACGCCCGCGCCCGCCTGAAATGGGACGAGGCCTTCGTCCTCCAGGTCGCCCTGGCCCGCCGCCGCCACGCCGACAGCCAGCTCGCCGCCGTGCCCCGTCTCCCCCGGCCGGACGGCATCCTCGCCGCCTTCGACGACCGCCTGCCCTTCACCCTCACCGAGGGCCAGCTGAAGGTCTCCCAGGAGATCTTCGCCGACCTCGCCACCGACCACCCGATGCACCGGCTGCTGCAAGGCGAGGTCGGCAGCGGCAAGACGATGGTCGCCCTGCGGGCCATGCTCGCGGTGGTCGACGCCGGCGGCCAGGCGGCCCTGCTCGCGCCCACCGAGGTCCTGGCCCAGCAGCACCACCGCTCGATCACCGAGATGATGGGCGAGCTGGCCGAGGGCGGCATGCTGGGCGGCTCCGACCAGGCCACCAAGGTGGTCGTGCTCACCGGCTCCATGGGCACGGCGGCCCGCCGCCGGGCCCTGCTCGACCTGGCCACCGGTGAGGCCGGCATCGTCATCGGCACGCACGCCCTCATCGAGGACCGGGTCCAGTTCCACGACCTCGGCCTGGTCGTGGTGGACGAACAGCACCGCTTCGGCGTGGAACAGCGCGACGCCCTGCGCGGCAAGGGCAAGCAGCCCCCGCACCTCCTCGTCATGACGGCCACCCCCATCCCCCGCACGGTCGCCATGACGGTCTTCGGCGACCTGGAGACCTCGGTCCTCGACCAGCTCCCGGCCGGCCGCTCCCCGATCGCCACCCATGTCGTCCCCGCCGCCGACAAGCCCCATTTCCTGTCCCGCGCCTGGGAACGCGTCCGCGAGGAGGTGGCGGGCGGCCACCAGGCCTACGTCGTCTGCCCCCGCATCGGCGACGACGAGGAGGCGGCGGGCAGCAAGAAGGGCGGCGGGAAGAAGTCCCCCGAGGACGAGGCCGACAAGCGCCCGCCGCTCGCCGTCCTGGACGTGGCCGGCGAGCTGGCCCGCGGTCCCCTCCAGGGCCTGGCCGTGGAGGTCCTGCACGGCCGTATGCACCCGGACGACAAGGATGCGGTGATGCGCCGCTTCGCCGCCGGCGAGACGGACGTCCTGGTCGCCACCACCGTCATCGAGGTCGGCGTCAACGTCCCCAACGCCACGGCCATGGTGATCATGGACGCCGACCGCTTCGGCGTCTCCCAGCTGCACCAGCTGCGCGGCCGGGTCGGCCGCGGCTCCGCGCCGGGCCTGTGCCTCCTGGTCACCGAGATGCCCGAGGCCGCCGCCGCCCGCCAGCGCCTCGACGCGGTCGCCTCCACCCTCGACGGCTTCGAGCTCTCCCGTATCGACCTCGAACAGCGCCGGGAGGGCGACGTCCTCGGCCAGGCCCAGTCCGGCGCCCGCTCCAGCCTCCGGGTCCTGGCGGTCATCGAGGACGAGGAGGTCATCGCCGAGGCGCGGCAGGAGGCCACGGCACTCGTGGCGGCCGACCCCGGCCTCGAACGCCTGCCCGGCCTCCGCACGGCCCTCGACGCCCTCCTGGACGAGGAGCGGGAACAGTACCTGGAGAAGGGCTAGGCGCACCCGGCCCGCGAGGGTGCCGTACCGGTGCCGGGCCCGCGCCGCCGCCGTACCGCCCGTGCCGCCGCACCGGACCGGCTCGCGGTGGCGCCGTACCCGTGCCGGCCCGCGGCGGCGCGGTACCCGCACCGCCGCGATGGCGCCGCACGCGTACCGACCCGCGGCGGCGCCGACGGCGGTCGGCGGGCGCTCGCGGGGCCTGCCAGACTGATCCCGAAAGCCGCCGACGACGAAGGACTCCCGACATGACCCGCGTGATCGCCGGCGCGGCCGGCGGCCGTCGCCTCTCGGTACCGCCCGGCACCGGCACCCGGCCGACCTCGGACCGGGCGCGCGAGGGCCTCTTCTCCACCTGGCAGTCACTCCTCGGCGGCCCCCTGGACGGCGAACGCGTCCTCGACCTCTACGCCGGCTCGGGCGCCGTGGGCCTGGAGGCCCTCTCCCGGGGCGCGAGCCACACCCTCCTGGTCGAGGCGGACGCCCGCGCCGCGAGAACGGTCCGCGAGAACGTGCGGAGCCTGGGACTTCCCGGCGCCGAGGTGCGTGCGGGCAAGGCCGAACAGGTCATCCGGACCGCGCCCCCCGCCGAGCCGTACGACCTGGTCTTCCTCGACCCCCCGTACGCCGTCACGGACGACGATCTTCGCGAGATCCTGCTCACACTCCGCTCGGAGGGCTGGCTCACCGCCGAAGCCCTCGTCACCGTGGAGCGCAGCACCAGAGGCGGCGAATTCCACTGGCCGGACGGCTTCGAGGCGCTCCGGTCCCGTCGCTACGGCGAGGGAACGTTTTGGTACGGTCGCGCCGCCTCTACGTGCGAAGACGCACGATGACCGGACCGGAGAGCGAGGGATCACAAGTGCGCCGCGCCGTCTGTCCCGGGTCGTTCGACCCGATCACCAACGGACACCTCGACATCATCGCCCGGGCCTCCCGTCTCTACGACGAGGTCTACGTCGCGGTGATGATCAACAAGTCCAAGAAAGGCCTGTTCGAGATCGAGGAGCGGATCGAACTGATCCGCGAGGTCACCTCCGAGTACGCCAACGTCCGTGTGGAGGCCTTCCACGGCCTCCTCGTCGACTTCTGCAAGCAGCGCGACATCCCCGCCATCGTCAAGGGCCTGCGTGCCGTCAGCGACTTCGACTACGAACTCCAGATGGCGCAGATGAACATCGGCCTCACCGGCGTCGAAACGCTCTTCGTGCCCACCAACCCCACCTACAGCTTCCTCTCCTCCTCCCTCGTCAAGGAGGTCGCGGCCTGGGGCGGCGACGTCTCCCACCTGGTGCCGCCCCCGGTCCTGGCGGCCCTGAACCAGCGCCTCGCCAAGGGCTGATGGGGCTACAGTCGTCCCGTCCGTCTCCAACCCGGCTGTAGAGAGTGGCGAGCACAGGTGGACGTGCAGAAGAAGCTCGACGAGATCGTCTCCACGGTCTCCGGCGCCCGGGGCATGCCCATGTCGGCGTCCTGCGTGGTCAACCGCGCCGAACTGCTCGCGCTGCTCGAAGAGGTGCGCCAGGCGCTGCCCGGTTCCCTCGCGCAGGCGCAGGAGCTGATCGGCGACCGTGAGCAGATGGTCGAGCAGGCCCGGCTGGAGGCCGAGCGGATCATCGGGAACGCGCACGCCGAGCGGGGCTCGCTGATCTCCGACACCGAGATCGCCCGCCGCTCCCAGGCCGAGGCCGACCGGATCCTCGCCGAGGCCCGCCAGGAGGCCGAGGAGATCCGCGCCGAGGCCGACGACTACGTCGACTCCAAGCTCGCCAACTTCGAGGTCGTCCTCACCAAGACGCTCGGCTCGGTCGGCCGGGGCCGCGAGAAGCTGCTCGGCACCGGACCCGGCGTGGACGAGAACGGCTACGAGGACGAGGACGCCCCGGAGCGCAGCCAGGACCCGCAGACCCTGCGCCACGACGCGGACGCCTACGTCGACGCCAAGCTGGGCGCCTTCGAGGCGGTCCTCGCCAAGACCCTGGAGGCCGTCGGCCGCGGCCGGCAGAAGCTGCACGGCCGGATCGCCACCGACGACCTCGGTGCCCTCGCCGACGACACCACGACCTTCCAGCACTCCAGCGACGCGGACTACCTCGCCGACCTCACGGCCCTCGCGGACAGCGACCGCGCGGCCCAGCGGCAGCACGAGCCGTCGTACGCGCAGCAGCCCGCCCACCCCACGTCGACCGGCTACGTGCCCGCGGCGGCGGCCCCCGCCGAGCAGCAGCAGGACCCGTACGCCGGTTTCCCGCACCAGCCGGACTACGCGCCGCAGCCCGACCCCTACGGCTACCGGCAGGCCGACCCCTACGCCTACCAGGGCTCCTACGACCCCCAGCAGGCCGGCTACGACCCGCAACAGCCCCAGCAGGCCCAGCAATCCCAGCAGCAACAGGGCCAGCAGGGCTACGCGCTCGACGAGACCAGCCTCTTCGACACCGGCATGATCAGCGCCGAGCAGCTGAGGGCGTACGAGCAGGGCCGGGGGCTGTAGCCGGACCGGATTGGGTCCTGAGCGCAAGGTCCAGTATCCTGGCTCTTCGGTCGTGTGTATGTCCGCGATCAGCGCTGCCCGCCACACCTGCGGGCGGCGTCCCTCCGAGTTCACAGATCGAAAGCAGGAATGGCTCCTCACGCCCGCCTCGACCACCGCAACCCCCTCGTGATCGACACGCACGAGCTGGGTCGGCGTCCTGGCGCGCTCAAGCGCCTCACCCGCCAGATCGACGCCCCCAGGGATCTCGGCATCCAGGGGGTCATCGGAGTGCCGCAGGGCGCCCCGGTGGAACTCGAACTCCGACTTGAGTCGGTCATGGAAGGTGTGCTTGTCACAGGCACCGCCCGTGCAACCGCCGAGGGGGAGTGCGTAAGGTGTCTGGAGCCGGTCGAGCTGGAGCTCGAAGCGGACTTCCAGGAGATGTTCTCGTACCCTGACGCCGATGACCGGGGCCGCGTGATCGCGGAACCGGGCGACGACGCCGAGGACGACGAGGACAGGCTCTACATCGAGGACGGTCTGATCGACCTCGAGGCCGTGCTGCGCGATGCGGTGGTGCTCGCACTGCCGATGCAGCCGGTGTGCCAGGACGACTGCCCGGGCCTGTGCTCCGAATGCGGAGTGCGGCTCGCGGACGACCCGGAACACCACCATGACGCCGTCGACATCCGTTGGGCGGCTTTGCAGGGACTCGCCGGTTCGACGACGGACGGCGAGAAGGACGAGATGAGCGGCGCCGAAGCGGGCGTCGACGAGAAGCAGGAGAAGTAGCCGTGGCTGTTCCGAAGCGGAAGATGTCGCGCAGCAACACGCGCCACCGCCGGTCGCAGTGGAAGGCTGCGGTCCCCACCCTGGTTGCGTGCGAGCGCTGCCACGAGCCCAAGCAGCAGCACATCGCGTGCCCGTCTTGCGGCACCTACAACAAGCGCCAGGTCCTCGAAGTCTGAGCGGGCTGGTGAGAGGCACTGTGTCCAGTCCCAAGAAGGACGCCAAGGCGGACGGTTCCGCCAGGAAAAAAATGGACAACCAGGCCTCGTCCCACGCGCTTCTGGAAGGGCGGCTCGGCTACCGGCTCGAGTCCGCCCTTCTGGTGCGCGCGCTGACCCACCGTTCCTATGCGTACGAGAACGGCGGTCTGCCGACGAACGAGCGGCTGGAGTTCCTCGGGGACTCCGTGCTCGGCCTCGTCGTCACGGACACGCTGTACCGCATCCACCCCGACCTGCCCGAAGGCCAGCTGGCCAAGTTGCGGGCCGCGGTGGTCAACTCTCGTGCGCT
Source organism: Streptomyces sp. Y20 (assembly GCF_043195475.1). NCBI lineage: Bacteria > Bacillati > Actinomycetota > Actinomycetes > Kitasatosporales > Streptomycetaceae > Streptomyces > Streptomyces sp. Y20. The sequence continues at coordinate 37,758 of NZ_JBIDDP010000007.1, read as the reverse complement.
GGCGGAGGTGGGGCGCGGCCTCGACCTGGGCGCCTTCATCCGGCTCGGCCGTGGTGAAGAGGGCACAGGCGGCCGGGACAAGGCGTCCATTCTCGCCGACACCCTGGAAGCGGTGATCGGCGCGGTCTATCTCGATCAGGGCCTCGACGCGGCGTCCGAGCTGGTGCACCGGCTCTTCGACCCGCTGATCGAGAAGTCGTCCAATCTCGGCGCAGGCCTGGACTGGAAGACGTCCCTACAGGAGCTCACCGCGATCGAGGGGCTCGGCGTGCCCGAGTACCTGGTCACGGAGACCGGCCCCGACCACGAGAAGATCTTCACTGCTGCTGCCCGCGTCGGAGGCGTCTCGTACGGCACCGGCACCGGCCGCAGCAAGAAGGAGGCGGAGCAGCAGGCCGCCGAGTCCGCCTGGCGGTCCATCCGGGCCGCGGCGGACGAGCGCGCCAAGGCGGCCGAGGAGGCCGCCGGGAACGCTGTGAAGAACGGCGACACGTCGTCCGCCACCGCCTGACAGAGCACCACCCGAGCGCCCGTCCCGTCTGTACGGGGCGGGCGCTCGGTCCGTATCCGGCGTTACGCTGCCGCTGCCCGCAGATCTGCCCGAGGAGCCCCGTGCCCGAGCTGCCCGAAGTAGAGGTCGTCCGGCGTGGCCTGGAACGCTGGGTCGCCCACCGCACCGTCGCCGAGACCGAGGTGCTGCACCCGCGCGCGGTCCGCCGGCACGTGGCCGGCCCCGGCGACTTCGCGCACCGGCTCAAGGGCCACCACATCGGCGTCCCGCGCCGGCGCGGCAAGTACCTGTGGCTGCCGCTGGAGGAGACGCACCAGTCGGTCCTCGCCCACCTCGGCATGAGCGGCCAGCTGCTGGTCCAGCCGCACACGGCGCCCGACGAGAAGCACCTGCGCGTCCGCGTCCGGTTCGCCGACTCCCTCGGCACCGAACTCCGCTTCGTCGACCAGCGCACCTTCGGCGGGCTGTCGTTGCACGACAACACCTCAGAGGGCCTGCCCGACGTCATCGCGCACATCGCCCGCGACCCCCTGGACCCGCTCTTCGACGACGAGGCCTTCCACCAGGCGCTGCGCCGCAAGCGGACCACGATCAAACGGGCTCTGCTGGACCAGTCGCTGATCAGCGGGGTCGGCAACATCTACGCGGACGAGGCGCTGTGGCGCGCCCGCATCCACTACGAACGCCCGACGGCCCGCCTCACCCGCCCGGTCACCGCCGAACTGCTCGGCCACGTCCGGGAGGTGATGAACGCGGCCCTGGCGGTCGGCGGCACCAGCTTCGACAGCCTGTACGTCAACGTCAACGGCGAGTCGGGCTACTTCGACCGCTCCCTGGACGCGTACGGCCGCGAGGGCGAGCCCTGCCGCCGCTGCGGTACCCCCATCCGCCGCCGCCCCTGGATGAACCGCTCCAGCTACTTCTGCCCCACCTGTCAGCGAGCCCCCCGCGCCGACGCGCCCGGCCGCAGCTGAGAGCCCCGGACGGGACGGGCGGCTCCGGCGGGCGGAGGGGTTCCGCGGCTACGCCGGCCGCCGGCCGTCGTACGCCGTGCGCGCCGCGAGTACGTCGTCCATCGCGCCCTCCACGCACTGGATGAGCGCGAGCAGCCGCTCGGCGACCCGGCGGCCCAGGGGAGTCAGTTCGTAGTCCACGCGGGGCGGGTTGGTCGGCTGGGCCTCGCGGTGCACCAGGCCGTCGCGCTCCAGCGCGTGCAGCGTCTGGGACAGCATCTTCTCGCTCACCCCGTCGACGCGGCGGCGCAACTCGTTGAAGCGCAGCGAGCTCTCGTACAGCGCGCCGAGCGTCAGCCCGCCCCAGCGGCCTGTGACGTGCTCCAGCGTGCCGCGCGACGGGCAGGCCCTGGCGAAGACGTCATAGGCGGGGTCCTCGCGGTCCGGGGCGGTGTCCCCGGCGGTATGCCCCGTCGTGTCCCCGGTGGTGGCGCTCGTACCGCTCATCCGACCAGCCTACGCGAGCACAGCGCCCACCGACAGGTCGCGCTAACCGGAAGTTAGCTGCAGTTCAGGCCGGCTCAGTAGCCGAAGTCCTGGGTCCACCACGGGCCGCCCGTGCCGAAATGCACGCCGACGCCGAGGGTCTTGAAGTCGGGGTTCAGTATGTTGGCGCGGTGGCCGGGGCTGTCCATCCACGCCCGCACCACGGCCGCCGCGTCGGCCTGGCCGCGGGCTATGTTCTCGCCGCCGAGGTCGGTGATACCGGCCCGCGCGGCCCGGTCCCACGGTGTACGGCCGTCGGGGTCGGTGTGGTCGAAGAAGCCGCGCGCGGCCATGTCGTCGCTGAACACCCCGGCCAGCGAGGTCAGCGAGGAGTTCGCCGACAGCGGGCTGAAACCGGCCTTCGCCCGCTCGTCGTTGACCAGCTTCAGCACCTCGGCCGCGGCGGCGGCCTCCGCCGACACGGTCACCGGCGCGGCGGTCGGCGTCGGCGCCTTGGTGGCCGTATGCGACGGGGTGCCGCCGGGCTCGGCCGGCGTGGACGGTGTCGCCCTGGGTGTCGTGCGCGGCGCCGGCTTCCTGGCGGCCGTCTCCGACGGGGCCGGCGCGTGGGAGGCGGCCGGCTTCGACGCGGAGGCCGATGCGGAGGTGGAGGGGGAGGCGGAGGCGGAGGGGGAGACGGAGGCCGATGCGGAGGCCGACGAGCTCGGCGACCGGGTGCGTCCGGTGCCCGGGGCGGCGGTGCCGGGGTTGCGGTTCTCGGCGGTGCCCGAGGTGCCCCCCTGCTCGCTCGCCGTGTTGCTGGGCGTGTCAACGGCCTGCACCCGGTCCCCGCCGGTGGTGTGCGTGCTACCGCCGAGCTGGTAGTGCTCCAGGCCCGGCACCACACCCGTGGCCACCGCGACCGTGCCGAGGGCGACGGCCGCGGACACTCCCAGCAGGCCTGCACGTACCGGCCGCGCGGCCTTCCTGCCGCGGCGCCGGCCGCCGAGCAGAGTGGATCCGCCGGGCGGGGTGTATCCGCCGCCGGGGTGACCCGGCGGGGACGCCGGTCCGGCCGGTGCCTGGCCGGCGTCCGTGGAGAACAGGTAGGCCTGCGCCCTGGCGGTGGCCTCGGCGTAGGCCTCCGGGTTCAGATAGGGGGCGATGCCCATGGGTGCCGGACGTTCCCCCGCGGACGAGTGCCGGGCGTCGCCGCCCCCGGTGCCGGAGGGCTGCGTGCGGGGCACCCCGGTGGCGCGGCCTGTGGCGGCGCGGCCGGCGGCTGAGCGTCGGTGGCGTCCCATGTCCTTGCCCTCTTCCTCGTGCTCGCGGTCGGCCGGTGCCCGCACGGCGCGCGCCTGTCCGGCCGCGACCTCCGTGGCGAGTGACTCCCTCTGACCCACCAGACTCACCCGATCGAGTGAGTTTCATATGCGATTCATTGGGTCCGGACGGTACCCCATGCCGCCGGGGGACGACGTGTCCCGCACGGCACCGGCCGGTTAGGTTGCAGCCATGAGTGAGGAAGTACGACTGGTCGCCTGGGTCCGTGGACACGTGCAGGGTGTGGGTTTCCGCTGGTTCACGCGTGCCAGGGCGCTGGAGATCGGCGGCCTGAGTGGTTTTGCTCTCAATCTGGCCGACGGCCGGGTCCAGGTGGTCGCGGAGGGTGCCCGGGAGCGCTGCGAGGGACTGCTGGACTGGCTCCGAGGTGACGACACGCCCGGGAGCGTGGACGGCGTCACCGAGATCTGGGACACACCGCGAGGCGGGTACGAGGGCTTCGCGATCCGCTGAGCCCGCTCCTGCGGACCCGCGGACGGGGGCGCACCGCGCCCCCGCAGGCGCCAGCAGAGAGCAGAAACGGCCTGGTGGTTGCCAAGAACGGCCCGGCGTGGCAGGCTCCGCAGGTACTGCTGGTCGCCACGCCCCGAGGGTCCGGAGGAGTCGCCGCGCCGCCGGTTTCCCGCGCCGCGCGCCCCGGTTCGCCCGCCAATACAGGGCGTGATCGTGTTGACCGTCAAACTTTTTGGTGAGACGCTGAAAGCCCCGCGCACCTTAGCTGTTTGGCATGGAGCAATACCAGGGCAACACTCGGATGTGCCAAGCACCGCGGGTGCGAATCCCTCACGACCCACACCGCATCGGTCGGTCACTCAGTGTGGAGGACCATCCATCATGGCAAAGGCGCTTCTCGGTTACGTCGGCGGCTCCGACCCTCGACTCCTCGCCGAGATGCGACGGTTGCAGCAGCGCGTCCAGGACCTGGAGTCCGAGTTGGTACGGATTCAGGCCGAGAACGAAGCGCTGTCGGCTGCCGCCTCTCAGGACAGGATCATGGAGAGCATCGACGCACACCAGGCGGAGCCTGCGCTCACCTGACAGCTGCATCGCTCCACGACAGCGGTAGCAGCGAACGGGCTGCCCCGTATCAACCGATCAGTTGATCGGACGGCTGCGACCCAGCCGTCAGAACTGCAAGGGACGCCTCGGCGTCCCTTCTTTCTTTGTCTCCCCCGTGCATCCTTTCACCCTCTTAACGTCTGGTGTGCCCTGTCCGTTCAATGGCGAAACCGGGGGGTTGCGAGTGTTCGTGGAGTGAGATAGCGGCGGCGGGTAAAGTCCAGCGGCGTGCACCTCAAGGCCCTGACCCTCCGTGGGTTCAAGTCGTTCGCCTCCGCCACCACGCTCCGGTTCGAACCCGGGATCACGTGCGTCGTCGGTCCGAACGGCTCGGGCAAGTCCAACGTCGTGGACGCGCTCAGCTGGGTCATGGGCGAGCAGGGCGCCAAGTCGTTGCGCGGCGGCAAGATGGAGGACGTCATCTTCGCCGGCACCACGGGGCGCCCGCCGCTGGGCCGCGCCGAAGTGGCCCTGACCATCGACAACTCCGACGGCGCCCTGCCCATCGAGTACGCCGAGGTCACCATCACGCGGATCATGTTCCGCAACGGCGGCAGCGAGTACCAGATCAACGGCGACACCTGCCGCCTCCTGGACATCCAGGAACTCCTCTCCGACTCCGGCATCGGCCGCGAGATGCACGTCATCGTCGGCCAGGGCCAGCTCGACTCCGTCCTGCACGCCGATCCGATGGGCCGCCGCGCCTTCATCGAGGAGGCGGCCGGCGTCCTCAAACACCGCAAGCGCAAGGAGAAGGCGCTCCGCAAACTGGACGCGATGCAGGCCAACCTCGCGCGGGTGCAGGACCTGACGGACGAGCTGCGCCGCCAGCTCAAGCCCCTGGGGCGGCAGGCGGCGGTCGCGCGCAGAGCCGCGGTCATCCAGGCCGACCTCCGCGACGCGCGCCTGCGCCTGCTCGCCGACGACCTCGTCCGCCTGCGCGAAGCCCTGCGAGCCGAGATCGCCGACGAGGCGGCCCTGAAGGAACGCAAGGACAGGGCGGAGCAGGAACTGAAGAAGGCCCTGCACCGCGAGGCGCTGCTGGAGGACGAGGTGCGGCGGCTCACCCCCCGCCTCCAGCGCGCCCAGCAGACCTGGTACGAGCTGTCCCAGCTGGCCGAGCGCGTACGCGGCACCATCTCGCTGGCCGACGCCCGTGTGCACAGCGCCACCTCCGTGCCCGCCGAGGAGCGGCGCGGCCGGGACCCCGAGGACCTGGAACGCGAGGCCGCCCGCGTCCGTGAGCAGGAGGCCGAACTGGAGGCGGCCCTGGAGGCGGCGCAGCGGGCTCTGGACGACACGGTCGCCCACCGCGCGGAACTGGAGCGCGAGCTGGCCGTGGAGGAGCGCCGGCTGAAGGACGTCGCCCGCGCCATCGCCGACCGCCGCGAGGGACTGGCCCGGCTGTCCGGTCAGGTCAACGCCGCACGCTCACGTGCCGCCTCCGCGCAGGCCGAGATCGACCGGCTGGCCACGGCCCGCGACGAGGCGCGGGAGCGCGCGGTCCGGGCGCAGGAGGAGTACGAGGCCCTGAAGGCCGAGGTCGACGGCCTCGACGCCGGCGACGCGGACCTCGCCGAGCGGCACGAAGCGGCCAGGCGGCGGCTCGCGGAGGCGGAGGCCGCCCTCGGCGCGGCCCGCGAGGCGGCCACCGCGGCCGAACGCCGGCGCGCCGCGACCCAGGCCCGCCACGAGGCGCTGGCGCTCGGCCTCCGGCGCAAGGACGGCACCGGCATACTGCTCGGGGCACGGGACCGGCTGACCGGAGTGCTGGGTCCGGCGGCGGAACTGCTGACGGTGACCCCCGGCTACGAGGCCGCGCTCGCCGCCGCCTTCGGTGCGGCGGCGGACGCGATCGCCGTGACCACCCCGGCTTCGGCGGCCGAGGCGCTCCGCCTCCTGCGCAAGCAGGACGGAGGCCGCGCGGCCCTCCTGCTGGCCGGCCCCCCGGAGCAGTCACCGCCACCGCCCACCCCGGCGGACCACATCCCGCAGGCCGCCCCGGCAGACCGGACCTCCCGGGAGACCGGTCCGGTGCGCCGGCCCGGCGCCCGGGACGCGGACGCACCCGCTGCCCCGGCTGACACGCTGGGCCGTACCGGCATGGAGGGCGCCGGCGCGCCGGTCACTGCGGAGGGGGACGCACCCGTTGCCGGGCCCGGCGCCCCGGGCCGCACCGCCGCCGACGGGCCCGCTCCCGGCGTGCTCCTGCCTGGCGCCGCCCCCGCCGGCCGTGATGCCGAGCTCGCTGCCTCAGCCGGCCGTGATCCCGGGCCCGCCGCCTCCGCCGGCCCTGGCGGCCGGCCCGTCACCCCTGTCGCGGAGCCCGTCGACCACAGTGCCGGGTCCCCTACCTCCCACGCCGAGTCCGTCCGCCGTACTGCCCGCGGGGTCCCGGTCCGGTCCGGTGCGCTGCTTCATGCCGCCGATCTCGTCCGCGGGCCCGGTGAACTCATGCCGGCCGTACGCCGGCTGCTGCGGGAGATCGTCGTCGTGGACGGCCTGGAGGACGCCGAGGCCCTCGTCCACGCGTGTCCGGAGCTGACCGCCGTCACGGCCGAGGGCGACCTGCTCGGGGCGTACTTCGCGCACGGTGGTTCGGCCGGTGCGCCCAGTCTGCTGGAGGTGCAGGCCTCCGTGGACGAGGCCGCCGCCGAGCTGGCGGAGCTGGCGGTGCGCTGCGCGGAGCTGGCCGAGGAGCAGCGGATCGCGGCCGAGCGGCGTGCGGAGGCGGCGGCCCTCGTCGAGGAGCTGGGGGAGTGGCGCCGGGCCGCCGACCGGGAGAAGTCGGGGGTCGCCCAGCAGCTGGGCCGCCTCGCCGGGCAGGCGCGCGGCGCCGCCGGGGAGGCGGAACGGTCCGCCGCGGCGGCCGCACGCGCGCAGGAGGCGTCGGAGAAGGCGGTGCAGGAGGCCGAGGAGCTGGCCGAACGGCTGGCGGTGGCCGAGGAGATGCCGGTCGAGGAGGAGCCGGACACCGCCGTGCGGGACCGGCTCGCCGCCGACGGCGCCAACGCGCGGCAGACCGAGATGGAGGCCCGGCTCCAGGTGCGTACGCACGAGGAGCGGGTGAAGGGGCTCGCGGGACGGGCCGACTCGCTGGACCGGGCGGCCCGGGCGGAACGCGAGGCACGCGCGCGTGCCGAGCAGCGCCGCGCCCGGCTGCGGCACGAGGCGGCCGTCGCGGGAGCGGTCGCCTCCGGGGCCCGCCAGCTGCTCGCGCACGTCGAGGTGTCCCTGACCCGTGCCGAGGCGGAGCGTGCCGCGGCGGGGACCGCCAGGGACGGGCACGAGGAGGAGCTGACCGCCGCCCGCACCGCGGGACGCGACCTGAAGGCCGAACTCGACAAGCTGACGGACTCGGTCCACCGCGGCGAGGTGCTCGGGGCCGAGAAGCGGCTGCGCATCGAGCAACTGGAGAGCAGGGCGCTGGAGGAGCTGGGCGTGGAGCCGGAGGGGCTGGTGACGGATTACGGGCCGCACCAGCCCGTGCCGCCCTCGCCGCCCGTCGACGGCGAGGAGCTGCCGGACGACCCCGAGCACCCTCGCAACCGGCCTCGCCCCTTCGTGCGCGCCGAGCAGGAGAAGCGGCTGAAGGCGGCCGAGCGGGCGTACCAGCAGCTGGGCAAGGTCAACCCGCTGGCGCTGGAGGAGTTCGCGGCGCTGGAGGAGCGGCACCAGTTCCTCGGCGAGCAGCTGGAGGACCTGAAGAAGACCCGCGCCGACCTGCTCCAGGTGGTGAAGGAGGTCGACGAGCGTGTCGAGCAGGTCTTCACCGAGGCCTACCGGGACACCGCCCGGGAGTTCGAGGGCGTCTTCGGCCGGCTGTTCCCCGGCGGCGAGGGCCGCCTGGTGCTGACCGACCCCGGCAACATGCTCGCCACGGGCGTGGACGTCGAGGCGCGTCCGCCGGGCAAGAAGGTGAAGCGGCTGTCCCTGCTGTCGGGCGGTGAACGGTCACTGACGGCCGTCGCGCTACTCGTGTCGATCTTCAAGGCCCGGCCGAGCCCGTTCTACGTGATGGACGAGGTCGAGGCCGCGCTGGACGACACCAACCTCCAGCGGCTGATCGGCATCATGCGGGAGCTGCAGGAGGCCTCGCAGCTCATCGTGATCACGCACCAGAAGCGCACGATGGAGGTCGCCGACGCGCTGTACGGCGTGTCCATGCAGGGCGATGGCGTGTCGAAGGTCATCTCCCAGCGCCTCCGGTAGCTCGTGCTCTCAAGATCCACTGACTCGACGTTCACTTCTTGAACGTGAAGTGTCGATCTGTATCTCAAAGCTCACAGTCGTCGGACTATTGACTTCGAAACTTGAAGGCATAGTCTCTGCAACGTTGCTTTTACCTTCAGGTGTGAGTGGTGTGAAGTTGTGCCCCACTGGATACCTGGAAGGGATCTACCCCACCCCGGCAGCGTTGCCGCGGCCCGAGGAGTTTTCCGTGACCAGCACAGCGCAGGCACCTCAGTCAGGAGCCAGGACGGCTCATCCCGATCACCTCGGGCACGTCATCTTCATCGCGGCGGCTGCCGCCATGGGCGGTTTCCTGTTCGGTTACGACAGCTCCGTCATCAACGGCGCCGTCGAGGCCATCCGCAGCCGCTACGACGTCGGTTCGGCGGCCCTCGCCCAGGTCATCGCGATCGCTCTGATCGGCTGCGCCATCGGCGCCGCCACCGCCGGCCGCATAGCGGACCGGATCGGCCGCATCCGGTGCATGCAGATCGCCGCCGTCCTCTTCACCATCAGCGCCGTCGGCTCCGCGCTGCCCTTCGCGCTGTGGGACCTCGCCTTCTGGCGCATCGTCGGCGGATTCGCCATCGGCATGGCCTCCGTCATCGGCCCGGCCTACATCGCCGAGGTCGCCCCGCCCGCCTACCGCGGCCGGCTCGGCTCCTTCCAGCAGGCCGCGATCGTCATCGGCATCGCCATCTCCCAGCTGGTCAACTGGGGCCTGCTGAACGCCGCCGGCGGCGACCAGCGCGGCAAGCTGATGGGCCTGGAGGCCTGGCAGGTCATGCTCGGCGTGATGGTCGTCCCGGCCGTCCTGTACGGTCTGCTGTCCTTCGCGATCCCCGAGTCCCCCCGCTTCCTGCTGTCCGTCGGCAAGCGTGAGCGCGCCCGCGAGATCCTCGCCGAGGTCGAGGGCAAGGGCATCGACCTGAACGCCCGCGTCGCCGAGATCGAGCACGCGATGAAGAGCGAGCACAAGTCCACGTTCAAGGACCTGCTCGGCGGTGGTTTCTTCTTCAAGCCGATCGTCTGGATCGGTATCGGCCTGTCGGTCTTCCAGCAGTTCGTCGGTATCAACGTCGCGTTCTACTACTCCTCGACGCTGTGGCAGTCGGTCGGCGTCGACCCGACGGACTCGTTCCTCTACTCGTTCACGACATCGATCATCAACATCGTCGGCACCGTGATCGCGATGATCTTCGTCGACCGCGTCGGCCGCAAGCCGCTCGCCCTCATCGGTTCGGTCGGCATGGTCGTGGGTCTGGCGCTGGAGGCCTGGGCGTTCTCCTACGACCTCGTCGGCGGCAAGCTGCCCGCCACCCAGGGCTGGGTCGCCCTGATCGCCGCCCACGTGTTCGTCCTCTTCTTCGCCCTCTCCTGGGGCGTGGTGGTCTGGGTCTTCCTCGGTGAGATGTTCCCGAACCGGATCCGCGCCGCCGCCCTCGGTGTGGCCGCCGCCGCGCAGTGGCTCGCCAACTGGGCCATCACCGCGAGCTTCCCGTCCCTGGCCGACTGGAACCTCTCCGGCACGTACGTGATCTACACGGTCTTCGCTGCGCTCTCCATCCCGTTCGTCCTCAAGTTCGTCAAGGAGACGAAGGGCAAGACCCTGGAGGAGATGGGCTGAGCCTCGTAGCGAGGCATCCCCGAACTCGGGGAGAAGGGCCAAGTCCCCGCTGCCCCTCTCCTCGTACCGTCCGCCGCCCCCGGCCCGGCCACTGCCCGGACCGGGGGCGGCGGTGCGCTGTCCGGCCTCACGGCCGCCGAAGCTGCCGTAGCCGAAGCGCGTGGGAACTGAAGTCGCCGCGGCGGGGCGAGCCGGAGCCGCGGGCGCCGGCCTCCCGGATGCGGCGCGCGGCCGCCGCCTTCCCGTCGGCGGCCCCGGGCGCCACCGGGTGCGCAGGCGCGGGCCGCAGGTCGCCGGCGTCGGTCACCGAGCCGGGACAACAGCACCCGCTCCGCGAAGGGCGGCAATCCCCCTCACCGGCAATCCCCTCTCACCTTCCGTCCCCCCAGCGGCTCGGTCCGGGCGCCCGGCAGGAACGGCGGCCGGGGAGTCGGGAGCCGGGCGGGCCGAAGCCGCCGAAGTCGCGCAAGCCGACGGAGCGAAGCCGCGGGCGCGGGCCTGCGGGGTGGGACGCGCGGTCGACCTGCCCCCTCACCGGATGCGGAGGCGCCGGGCACCGGCTGCCGGCGTAGGTCACCGAGCCGGGCCGGCGCCCGCTCCGCGAACAGCGGCGGACCCCGCCACCTTCCCCCCGGCGCCGGTACGGGCGCCCAGCGCCGCCGCACTCGGCGGACGGCGGCCCAGGGGTCCGGAGCCGGGCGAGCCGGAGCCGCGGGCGCCGGTCCTCCGGATGCGGCGCCCGCGGCTCCGCGTTCTCGTCGCGGCCCCGGGCGCCACCGGGTGCGCAGGCGCGGGCCGCAGGTCGCCTGCGTCGGTCACCGAGCCGGGCCGGCGCCCGCTCCGTGAACAGGGCGGCCGCCCCCGCGGCGGTCCGGGCGCCCGGTACGGGCGGCAGCCCGGGATCGCGTCGTGCCGCCGCCGCGGACACGCGAAGTCCCCCTCCCCGAGTGGCTCGGGAAGGGGGACGGTGGCCGGTGTGGGGTCAGACGGTGAGGGGCTCGGGCTCGGGCTCCGGCGCGGTCGTGGCGGTCGCCGGGCGCACGACCGCGGGCTTCGGCAGCACCAGGTACAGCACACCGGAGATCACGACCGTCGCCACCCAGCCGAGGCCGTACTCGCCGATCACGTTGTTCTTCGCGAGCGGGCCGGTGAACCAGTCGGACGTGGTGAACATCAGCCCCGACAGCAGACCGATCGCCCACGCGGCCACGGCCGCGGGGGAGAAGCCGCCCCGGTACCAGTAGGCGCTGGTGCGCGTGGTGTCGGCCATGGCCCGGCCGTCGTACTCCGTGCGGCGCAGCATGTCCGCGCCGAAGACGCCGACCCACGCGGAGAAGGCGACCGCGAGCAGGGACAGGAAGGCGATGAAGGAGCCCATGAAGCTCGTCGCCACCAGCATCAGCACGCCACCGAAGACCAGCGAGATCACGGCGTTGACCGAGACCGCCCAGTGCCGGGGCACCCGGAAACCGAGGGTCTGTGCGGTGAAGCCCGCCGAGTACATCGACATCGAGTTGATCAGCAGCATGCCGATCAGCGCGATGACCAGGTACGGCACCGCGATCCACGTCGGCAGGATCTCGCCGAGGAAGGACACCGGGTCGGTGGCCGAGGCCAGGTCCGGCGTGGACACCGCCATGACCGCGCCCATCAGGACCATCGGCAGGACGACGACACCGGCGCCGCCCACCGCCGTCCCCACGATCGCCTTGGAGGACGCCGTACGCGGCAGGTAGCGGGTGAAGTCCGGCGCGGACGGGATCCAGCTGACGCCGCCCGCCGCGATCATGCCGACGCCGGTGATCACCGAGGCCGTGGAGCCGGCACCGTGGTGCATGACCTTCGACCAGTCGGTGTTCGCCACCAGGTAGCCCAGGACCAGCACGGAGAAGACACCGAAGAGGTACGTCGCGTACTTGTTGCACTTCTGCACGGCGTTGATGCCGAGCCCGGAGATCACGAAGGTCGCTACGACGAACGCCAGCAGCATCACCATGTCGAGGACGCTGTCGGCCCTGATGCCGAACAGGATGTCCAGGATGGTGAGCATCGCGTAGGCGCCGGTCACCGCGTTGATCGTCTCCCAGCCCCAGCGCGCGACCCAGATCAGCGAACCGGGCAGCAGGTTGCCGCGCTGTCCGAAGACCGCGCGCGACAGTGCCATGCCGGGCGCGCCGCCCCGCTTGCCCGCGATGCCGATCAGCCCGACCAGGCCGTACGAGACGACCGGCGCGGCCACGGCGACGACCAGCGCCTGCCAGATGTTCAGGTGGTAGGCCACGACCAGGCTGGCGCCCATCGTCAGCAGCAGCACGCTGATGTTCGCGCCGACCCAGGTGGGGAACAGCTCGCGGGTCCGCGCGGTGCGCTCGTGGTCGGGGACCTGCTCGATGCCGCGGGTCTCGAGAGCGCCTTCGGTCTCGACGGTTTTGCTCATGAAAGAGGTGCCAGACATGGGGGGACAGGGGGACGAGGGGACTCTACGCGCGTGGACAGCGGTGTCACCATCGTACTTTGCTCCGAGTCCTTGTGTTAAGTGGCGTTTGTCTCTCGGAGGAAGCGACAAACACGGTCCCCGAGAGGCCCATGGCCGATACTGGTCGGGTTATGGAAACCGTCATCCTTGCTGTAGTCATCGCCGTGGTCGTGCTCGGTGCGCTCGGCGGGCTGATCGTGGGCAGCCGGCGTCGCAAGCCGCTGCCTCCGCCGCCCCCGAGGACGCCCGACATCACCGCGCCACCGGCCGAGCCGCATGTCGGCGACGAGGCCGAGACGCCGCGCGACGAACCGCGCCGGACGATCGAGGAGGTGGATCTCCCGGGCGGCCCCGCGCCGGTCGCCGTCGAGGAACCCCCCGTAGTCGAGGCTCCTGTCGGGATCGAGATCCCGGAGCCCACCGCAGGCCGGCTGATCCGGCTGCGCGCCCGCCTGTCCCGCTCGCAGAACGCCCTCGGCAAGGGGCTGCTCACGCTGCTCTCCCGTGAGCACCTCGACGAGGACACCTGGGAGGAGGTCGAGGACACGCTGCTCACCGCCGACGTCGGCGTGCAGCCCACCCAGGAACTGGTCGAGCGGCTGCGCGAACGCGTGCGGGTGCTCGGCACCCGCACCCCCGTGGAGCTGCGCGGCCTGCTGCGCGAGGAGCTGCTCCACCTGGTCGGCACCGACGTCGACCGCGCGGTCAGGACCGAACCCGAGGGCCGCAGGCCGGGCATCGTGATGGTCGTCGGGGTCAACGGCACCGGCAAGACCACCACCACCGGCAAGCTCGCCCGGGTCCTGGTCGCCGACGGCCGCACCGTCGTCCTGGGTGCCGCCGACACCTTCCGGGCCGCCGCCGCCGACCAGCTCCAGACCTGGGGCGAGCGTGTCGGCGCCCACACCGTGCGCGGCCCCGAGGGCGGCGACCCCGCCTCCGTGGCCTTCGACGCGGTCAAGGAAGGCAAGGAGATGGGGGTCGACGTCGTCCTCATCGACACCGCCGGCCGCCTGCACACCAAGACCGGCCTCATGGACGAGCTGGGCAAGGTCAAGCGCGTGGTGGAGAAGCACGCGCCGCTGGACGAGGTGCTGCTCGTCCTGGACGCCACCACCGGCCAGAACGGCCTGGTGCAGGCCCGGGTGTTCGCCGAGGTCGTGAACATCACCGGCATCGTGCTGACCAAGCTGGACGGCACGGCCAAGGGCGGCATCGTCGTCGCGGTCCAGCGCGAGCTGGGCGTGCCCGTGAAACTGATCGGGCTCGGTGAGGGTGCGGACGACCTCGCGCCGTTCGAGCCGGAGGCATTCGTGGACGCGCTCATCGGCGAGTAGGGGAGCAGCCGCGGCCAAGGAGGTGTCCTGCGCCGCGCGAGAGACGAGAAGCGCCCGCCCCGAGGTGCAGTCGGGGACGGGCGCTTCGCCTTGTGTGCCCGCCGGTCAGTCCCGGGAGCGGTGCGCCACATAGGCCAGCGCGCCCAGCAGCAGCCGGGCCGCCGGCGGACGTGTCGCCGCGTCCAGCGCGGGCGGGCGCAGCCATCGCACCGGGCCCAGCCCGCCCCGGTCGGACGGCGGCGCGGTGATGTACGTCCCCGGTCCGAGCCCGCGCAGGTCCAGCGCGCCGGGGTCGTCCCAGCCCATGCGGTAGAGCAGCCGGGGGAGGTCCGCGGCACAGCCGGGTGCCACGAAGAAGCGGGCGCGGCCGTCCGGGCCGGCGGTGACCGGGCCGAGGGGGAGGCCCATGCGCTCCAGGCGGACCAGGGCCCGGCGGCCGGCGGCCTCGGAAACCTCGAGGACATCGAACGCCCGGCCGACCGGCAGCATCACCGAGGCGCCCGGGAACTCGGCCCAGGCCTTGCCGACCTCTTCCAGCGTGGCCCCGGCAGGCACGGGCGGCGCGAATCCCAGGGGGTGCGCGCCCGGCGCCGGGCAGTCGGGCCGTTCGCACGAACAGGCGCCCGCCGCGGCCCGCGCTCCCGGCACCACGTCCCAGCCCCACAGCCCGGTGAACTCGGCGACGGCGGTGCACTCGGCGGACCGGCCGCGCCGGCGCGTGCCGGAACGGATCTCACGGATGCCGCCGATCGTGAAGCCCATGCCCCCTCCAACGGGTGCTGCGCGCCGGTGGTCACGCCACGGAACGAGACGGAAGCGGAACGTAACGTTACGGCGCGCCCGTCCCTGGCGCTGCGGGGACGAAGCGGCGCTTGGAAGCACACCGGGTGGCGCATCGCGGGATACGCGCCCCCACGTGCATCACTTCGCCCGCTCCCGTTCGTCTTGTGTCAAGTCAATCGTGTGCAGCCGGCCGTGAGTTCATACGAAGGGGTGGCGAATGGTGGCGATTCCGGGATTCCCGTGGCTGGGAGCGTGATCGGGGGATTACTGTCAGTGTGCGAGTCCTGGGGCGCAAGTACCCGTGGGTATGCCGGAGGCAAGGCGCCAGCTCGTTCGAAGGGTGAGAAGCGGCGGACGGCGGACCGTCCTCACCGGCATTCTGATAGGGCTTGGCGCACTCGGCGGCAAGTGGTCTCAGGGATGGGGGCTTTCCAGTGGGCGGCAACGGCGGTGGCGGGACGAACGCTGACAAGCGCCCCAACGAGCTGCTCGGCTCGTGGTTCGTGCGCAGCGGCTGGTCCAAGGGCGAGCTGGCCCGCCAAGTGAACCGCAGGGCACGTCAGTTGGGCGCCAACCACATCTCCACCGACACCTCGCGCGTGCGGCGCTGGCTGGACGGGGAGAACCCGCGCGAACCGATCCCGCGCATCCTCTCGGAGCTGTTCTCCGAGCGCTTCGGCTGCGTGGTCTCCATCGAGGACCTCGGCCTGCGCGCCGCCCGCCAGTCACCCGCCGCCTCCGGCGTCGACCTGCCGTGGACGGGCCCGCAGGCGGTCGCCCTGCTCAGCGAGTTCTCCCGCAGCGATCTGATGCTCGCCCGGCGCGGCTTCCTCGGCACCTCCCTCGCGCTGTCCGCGGGGCCCTCCCTCATCGAGCCCATGCAGCGCTGGCTCGTGCCGGCCCCGGGCGTCACGGACCCGTCCGAACCGCGGTCCGCCCTCGACTCCCGCCGGCCGGGCCGGCTCTCCCGGCCCGAGCTGGACCTGCTGGAGTCCACCACGCGCATGTTCCGCCAGTGGGACGCCCAGTGCGGCGGCGGCTTGCGCCGCAAGGCGGTCGTCGGCCAGCTGCACGAGGTCACCGACCTGCTCCAGGAACCCCAGCCCGAGGGCACCACCCGCAAGTTGTTCCAGGTCGCCGCCGAACTGGCCGAACTGGCCGGCTGGATGTCGTACGACGTCGGCCTCCAGCCCACCGCGCAGAAGTACTTCGTCCTCGCCCTGCACGCCGCCAAGGAGGCCGGGGACAAGCCGCTCGGCTCGTACATCCTCTCCAGCATGAGCCGCCAGATGATCCATCTCGGCCGGCCGGAGGACGCCCTGGAGCTGATCCACCTCGCCCAGTACGGCAGCCGCGACTGCGCGAGCCCGCGCACCCAGTCCATGCTGTATGCGATGGAGGCCCGCGCCTACGCGAACATGGGCCAGCCCGGCAGGACCAAGCGCGCGGTCCGCATGGCCGAGGACACCTTCGCCGAGGCCGACGAGTGGGACGAGCCGGACCCCGACTGGATCCGCTTCTTCTCCGAGGCCGAGCTGTACGCAGAGAACTCCCACTCCTACCGCGACCTCGCCTATGTCGCCGGCCGCAGCCCCACCTACGCCTCCCTCGCCGAGCCGCTCATGCGGCGGGCGGTGGAGCTGTTCGCCGAGGACTCCGAGCACCAGCGGTCCTACGCGCTCAACCTCATCGGCGTGGCCACCGTGCACCTGCTCCAGCGCGAGCCAGAGGAGAGCACGGTCTACGCCGCACGGGCCATGGACATCGCCAAGAAGGTCCGCTCCGAGCGTGTGAACACTCGTATCCGAAAGACGGTCGACACGGCCGTACGCGACTTCGGCGACCTCGGCGCCGTGGTCGACCTCGCCGGCAAGCTCGCCGTCGATCTCCCCGAGAGCGCCGAGGCCGTCTGACCCGGCGAGAACACATGCCCCGGCCGCGGCCGGTCCTCCCGAACTGCCCGACTCGGCTCCCCCATGCCAGGTCATCGAGAGGCCGGCCGCGGCCGGCTCTCTCTCCGCCGGAGCAGGTCGCGCCACGATAACGATCCCGCGACCGGGCATCCCGCACTTCACCGGCGCGTAACACGCACGGCGTCTTCGTCACCCCGGCGAAACAACGAGGGGCTTCCACGGAAACCGCGCTGCGCCAGTCTCAGGGCGCATAACCGGCCACCCCTCAACCGACCGGACCGCTCAGGCACCGCCCGCACGGGGCCGTACCAACCGACGAGGAGACGCCGATGGCACCAGCCATCATGCTTGCGGCGGACGCACCCAGACTGTCGTCCGCCAACACCGGCTTCATGCTCATCTGTTCCGCCCTGGTGATGCTCATGACGCCGGGCCTGGCCTTCTTCTACGGAGGCATGGTCCGCGTCAAGAGCACCCTGAACATGCTGATGATGAGCTTCATCAGCCTCGGGATCGTCACCATTCTCTGGGTGCTCTACGGCTTCTCCCTCGCCTTCGGCACGGGCAACAAGCTGATCGGCTGGAACACCGACTGGTTCGGGCTCAGCAACATCGGGCTGACGGAGCTCTGGGACGGCTACACCATCCCGGTCTACGTCTTCATGGTCTTCCAGCTGATGTTCGCGATCATCACACCGGCCCTGATCAGCGGCGCCCTCGCGGACCGCGTCAAGTTCTCCGCCTGGGCGCTCTTCATCACCCTGTGGGTCACGATCGTCTACGTGCCGGTCGCCCACTGGGTCTGGGGCGCCGACGGCTGGGCCTACAAGCTGGGCGTGATCGACTTCGCGGGCGGTACGGCGGTCCACATCAACGCCGGTGCGGCGGCCCTCGGCGTCATCCTCGTCATCGGCAGGCGCGTCGGCTTCAAGCGGGACCCGATGCGCCCGCACAGCCTCCCGCTGGTCATGCTCGGCGCCGGTCTCCTCTGGTTCGGCTGGTTCGGCTTCAACGCCGGCTCCTGGCTCGGCAACGACGACGGCGTCGGCGCGCTGATGTTCGTCAACACGCAGGTCGCCACCGCCGCCGCCATGCTGGCCTGGCTCGCCTACGAGAAGATCCGCCACGGCGCCTTCACCACGCTCGGCGCCGCCTCCGGCGCGGTCGCCGGCCTCGTCGCCATCACGCCCTCCGGCGGCGCGGTCTCCCCGCTCGGCGCGATCGCCGTGGGTGCCATAGCCGGTGTGGCCTGCGCCGCGGCCGTCGGCCTGAAGTTCCGGTTCGGCTTCGACGACTCCCTCGACGTCGTCGGCGTCCACATGGTCGGCGGCATCATCGGCTCGCTGCTCATCGGCTTCTTCGCCACCGGCAAGGGCCAGTCCGCCGCCACGGGCGTCCTCTACGGCGACCACACGTTCACCCAGCTGTGGAAGCAGTGCGCCGGTGTCTTCGCGGTCCTCGCCTACTCCCTGATCGTCTCCGCCGTCCTCGCCTTCCTCCTCGACCGGACCCTCGGCATGCGGGTCACCGAGGACGAGGAGGTCTCCGGCATCGACCAGGCGGAGCACGCCGAGACCGCATACGACTTCAGCGGCGCCGGCGGCGGGGTCACCGCGACCACCGCCCACGCCCCGGGCGCCACGCAGACCAGGAAGGTGGACGCATGAAGCTCATCACGGCCGTCGTCAAGCCCCACCGGCTCGACGAGATCAAGGAAGCCCTCCAGGCATTCGGCGTCCACGGACTGACGGTCACCGAGGCCAGCGGTTACGGTCGGCAGCGGGGCCACACCGAGGTCTACCGCGGCGCCGAGTACACCGTCGACCTCGTCCCCAAGATCCGCATCGAGGTCCTGGCCGAGGACGACGACGCCGAACAGCTGATCGAGGTCGTCGTCAAGGCCGCCCGTACGGGCAAGATCGGTGACGGCAAGGTGTGGTCGCTGCCGGTCGAGACGGCGGTACGGGTCCGCACGGGCGAGCGCGGGCCGGACGCGCTCTGACACGGACGCGCTTGGACACGACGGAAGAACGGAGTCGCCGGGTGACGGGTACGGATGTGCGCGACGAAGCGGAAGACTCGGGACCCAGCGGCTACGCGGCGGCCCGGCTGCGCCTCCTCGGTGAGGGGGCGCAGCCCGGGCCGCCGCGCCGTGGCGCCCTCGCGGAACTGACCGACGACTGGCTCGCCGGACTGTTCGGCGCGGCGGCCGGCGGCCTCGGCGGCGTCTCGCTCGTCGCCGTCGGCGGCTACGGCCGCGGGGAACTCTCCCCGCGCAGCGACCTCGACCTCGTGCTGCTGCACGACGGCTCGGACCCCGGCGCGGTCGCCGCCCTCGCCGACCGGCTCTGGTACCCGGTGTGGGACCTCGGCATCGCCCTGGACCACTCGGTGCG
Source organism: Streptomyces sp. Y20 (assembly GCF_043195475.1). Lineage (NCBI taxonomy): Bacteria > Bacillati > Actinomycetota > Actinomycetes > Kitasatosporales > Streptomycetaceae > Streptomyces > Streptomyces sp. Y20. The sequence continues at coordinate 18,640 of NZ_JBIDDP010000007.1, read as the reverse complement.
CACCCCGGTCGAGGCCCGCAGGACGGCCGGCGAGGACCTGAAGGTGCACCTCGGCCTCCTGGACGCCCGCCACCTCGCCGGTGACCTCGGCCTCACCGCCGGTCTGCGCACCGCCGTCCTCACCGAATGGCGCAATCAGGCGCCCAAGCGCCTGCCCGAACTCCGGGAACTGTGTGCCGAGCGGGCCGAACGGCAGGGCGAGCTGCGCTACCTGCTGGAACCCGACCTCAAGGAGGCCCGCGGCGGCCTCCGCGACGCCACCGCCCTGCGCGCCGTCGCCGCGTCCTGGCTGGCCGACGCCCCGCGCGAGGGCCTGGCCGACGCCCGCCGCCGCCTCCTCGACGTCCGTGACGCCCTCCACCTGTCCACCGGCCGCGCCACCGACCGGCTCGCCCTTCAGGAGCAGGACCAGGTGGCCGCCGCGCTGGGGCTGCTGGATGCCGACGCCCTGTTGCGGCAGGTCTACGAGGCGGCCCGTGTGATCGCGTACGCCAGCGATGTCACCTGGCGCGAGGTGGGGCGCGTGCTGCGCGCCCGCGCCGTCCGGCCGCGCCTGCGGAAACTGGCGAAGGACCGGGGTGACTTCCTCCGCAGGGCGGTGGCGGGTGACGGCGGCAAACCCGTCACCGAGCGCTCCCCGCTCGCCGAGGGCGTCGTCGAGCAGGACGGCGAGGTGGTGCTCGCCCGCGCCGCACGCCCCGAACGCGACCCCGTGCTGCCGTTGCGCGCCGCGGCCGCCGCCGCGCAGGCCGGCCTCCCCCTCTCCCCGCACGCCGTACGGCGCATGGCCGCCACCGCGCGCCCCCTGCCCGCGCCCTGGCCCGCCGAGGCCCGCGAACAACTGGTCACCCTGCTCGGCTCCGGCCGCCCGACGGTCGACGTCTGGGAGGCACTGGAGGCCGACGGCCTGATCACCCGCCTGCTCCCCGACTGGGAACGGGTCCGCTGCCGCCCCCAGCGCAACGCCGTGCACGTGTGGACCGTCGACCGGCACCTGATCGAGACCGCCGTCCGCGCCTCCGAGCTCACCCGCCGCGTCAGCCGCCCCGACCTGCTCCTCGTCGCCGCCCTGCTGCACGACATCGGCAAGGGCTGGCCCGGTGACCACTCGGTGGCCGGCGAGATCATCGCCAGGGACGTCGCCGCGCGGATCGGCTTCGACCGCGCGGACGTGGAGGCACTGTCCACGCTCGTGCGGCACCACCTGCTGCTGGTGGAGACGGCCACCCGCCGCGACCTGGACGATCCGGCCACGGTCCGCTCGGTCGCCGAGGCGGTCGGCACCCAGGGCATCCTGGAGCTGCTGCACGCCCTCACCGAGGCGGACGCCCTCGCCACCGGCCCGGCCGCCTGGTCGTCCTGGCGCGCCTCCCTCGTCACCGACCTGGTCCGCCGGGTCCGTGCCGTCCTCGCCGGGGACGCCCCCGACGAGCCCGAGCCGGCCGCGCCCACCGCCGAGCAGGAACGCCTCGGCATCGAGGCCTTCCGCACCGGCGGCCCGGCCCTCGCCCTGCGCGCCCAGAGCGAACCCGTCCCAGACGAGGAACCGTCCGGTGACCCCGAACCTCTGGGCGTCGAACTCCTGGTCGCCGTACCCGACCAGCCCGGCGTGCTGCCCGCGGTCGCCGGTGTCCTCGCCGTCCACCGCCTGACCGTGCGCACCGCGGAACTGCGCGCCCTGCGCCTGCCCGCGGACGTGGACGACGCCGGCTCGGTCCTCCTGCTGAACTGGCGGGTCGCCGCCGAGTACGGCTCCCTGCCGCAGGCGGCCCGCCTGCGCGCCGACCTGGTCCGCGCCCTGGACGGCACCCTGGACATCGCCGGCCGCCTCGCCGAACGCGACGCGGCCTATCCCCGCCGCCGCGGCCGGACCGCCCCGCCGCCCCGCGTGACCGTGGCCCCGGCCGCCTCCCACCACGCCACGGTGATCGAGGTCCGCGCCCAGGACGCGCCGGGCCTGCTGTACCGCATCGGCATGGCCCTGGAGAAGGCGGGCGTACGGGTGCGGAGCATGCACGTGAGTACGCTCGGCTCCAACGCGGTGGACGCGTTCTACGTCACCACGGGCACGGGCGCGCCGCTGCCCGGCCAGGACGCCACGTCGACGGCCGGGGCACTGGAGGAGACGCTGCGCGGGTGACCCTGCCCCGGTGCACCCGGCGCCGGGATACCCTGGAGGGCGATTCCCAGAAGACCGTCACCGACCCCGAGGACCGCGAGCGCCGTGTTCGACACTCTCTCCGATCGCCTGTCAGCGACTTTCAAGAACCTGCGCGGCAAGGGACGGCTCTCCGAGGCGGACATCGACGCCACGGCACGTGAGATCCGTATCGCGCTGCTCGAAGCGGACGTGGCGCTGCCCGTCGTGCGGTCGTTCATCAAGAACCTCAAGGAGCGCGCGCTCGGTGCCGATGTCTCCCGGGCGCTGAACCCCGCCCAGCAGGTCCTCAAGATCGTCAACGAGGAACTGGTCACCATCCTCGGCGGTGAGACCCGCCGCCTGCGCTTCGCCAAGCAGCCGCCCACCGTGATCATGCTCGCCGGTCTCCAGGGCGCCGGTAAGACCACCCTCGCGGGCAAGCTCGGCCGGTGGCTCAAGGAGCAGGGCCACTCCCCGCTGCTGGTCGCCTGTGACCTCCAGCGTCCCAACGCCGTCAACCAGCTGAGCGTCGTCGCCGAGCGCGCCGGCGTCGCGGTGTACGCCCCCGAGCCGGGCAACGGCGTCGGTGACCCGGTGAAGGTCGCCAAGGACTCCATCGAGTTCGCGAAGTCCAAGGTCCACGACATCGTGATCGTCGACACCGCCGGCCGCCTCGGCATCGACGCCGACATGATGCAGCAGGCCGCGGACATCCGGGACGCGGTCTCCCCGGACGAGATCCTGTTCGTGGTCGACGCCATGATCGGTCAGGACGCCGTCAACACCGCCGAGGCCTTCCGTGACGGCGTCGGCTTCGACGGTGTGGTGCTCTCCAAGCTCGACGGCGACGCCCGTGGTGGCGCGGCCCTGTCGATCCGGCAGATCACCGGCAAGCCGATCATGTTCGCGTCCAACGGCGAGAAGCTGGACGAGTTCGACGCGTTCCACCCGGACCGGATGGCCTCCCGCATCCTCGACATGGGTGACCTGCTCACCCTGATCGAGCAGGCGGAGAAGACGTTCAGTCAGGAAGAGGCCCAGAAGATGGCCTCGAAGCTGGCGTCCAGGAAGGGCCAGGACTTCACCCTGGACGACTTCCTGTCCCAGATGGAGCAGGTCAGGAAGATGGGCAGCATCAGCAAGCTGCTCGGCATGCTCCCCGGCATGGGCCAGATCAAGGACCAGATCAACAACCTGGACGAGCGGGACGTCGACCGCACGGCCGCGATCATCAAGTCGATGACCCCGGCCGAGCGCCAGGAGCCGACGATCATCAACGGCTCCCGCCGCGCCCGTATCGCCAAGGGTTCCGGTGTCGAGGTCAGCGCGGTGAAGAACCTGGTCGAGCGGTTCTTCGAGGCCCGCAAGATGATGTCCCGCATGGCCCAGGGCGGCGGCATGCCGGGCATGCCGGGGATCCCGGGCATGGGCGGCGGCCCCGGCCGGCAGAAGAAGCAGCAGAAGAAGACCAAGGGCAAGCAGCGCTCCGGCAACCCGATGAAGCGCAAGCAGCAGGAGCTGGAGGCGGCCCAGCGCCGCGAGGCCGCCGCGCAGAACGGGGGCGCGCTCGGGCTGCCCGGCCAGCAGGTCCCCCAGGACTTCGAACTGCCGGACGAGTTCAAGAAGTTCATGGGCTGACCGCGCCCATGGACCGACCGGGTCCGTACGTCGCCGGGGGCGCCCCTTGTGTACGGGGGCGCCCCCGGCGCATGCCGGTGACGGCCCGGTGCCGTACCGCCCCGGTACGGCTCACCCCGCGCCGCCGCGCAAGCCGCCGGACCGGCCCGGGCGCATCGAGGCGTAACGCCCACCGGATCGCCGGCATCGCCCGTTCCGGCGCGGACGGTACCGGTCAGGGCACGCGGGCGACGAGGTAGCGGAAGACGTTCGGCATCCACACCGTGCCGTCCGGGCGGCGGTGCGGATGCAGGGCCTCCGTCAGTTCCTTGGCCACCTGCCCGGCGTCGGTCGCCGCGATCGCCGCGTCGAACAGACCGGTGGAGAGCAGCCCGCGGACGGCGCTGCCGAGATCGGCGTACCCGAACGGGCAGGCGACCCGGCCCGAGCCGTCCGGCCGGAGCCCGGCCCGCTGGGCGGCCTCCTCCAGGTCGTCCCGCCGGGCCGGCCGCCAGCGGTCCGCGCCGCGCGGCGGGCCGGCCGGTTCCGCGGCCACCCGCAGCACCGAGGCGGTGGCGCAGCGCTCCGGCGGTCCCCAGCCGGCCAGCACCACGGCGGCCCCCCGCCCGGCCAGCGGCACCGCCGCGGCGAGGAGGTCGCCGAGCCCTTCGGGGTCGCCCGCGAGGCCGCCGACCGGCTCCAGGACGGTGACCACGGTGTACCCGCCCTTCTCGGCGCCGGCCGCGCACAAGGGCGGGCCGTCGAGGAGGCGCGCGGGCGTACGCGCGCGCGTGCCGGGCGGGAGAGCCCGTCCGCCGGGCGGGAGGGCCGGCCCCAGACGTTCACGTGCCAGGGCCAGCCGTTCGGGGGACGCGGAGTCGGCGCCCGTGACCGCGGCCCCTCGTGAGGCCGCCATCAGCAGGGCCAGTCCGGCCCCGCAGCGCAGGCCCAGCAGCCGGGTACCGGGACCCACGTCGAGTCGGTCGTACACGGTTTCGTACAGAGGTACGAGCATCCGCTCCTGGATCTCGGACCAGTCACGCGCGCGTGCGCTCCGGTCCACGCGCGGTGCGCAGACCGCGCGGGACACGTGCTGCCGCACGAGCGTAGGTGTCATAGGTAAGCGCCCCAATCCGCCGACAGTTCGCCGCCGCGCCCGGTCGCATGGCCCCCGTGTGCCGTGCGCGCGCCCTTCCCACGTATGCCAGGTAACTCCCGCCTCGCGGCGCCGTCCAGGGGTCGAGGACCCCGGCTTGGTGCCGGGACACCGGTGTGGCGAGAATTCACGCCCCGGCAATGCGGCCGGCCGTACGGTGTCCGTTCCGCCGGGACGGGCCGGTGCCGGGGGGCCGGGCGGCTCGGGGTAACGTCACGAGCGCCGTGGACGCTGACCGAGGTGAGGCCGAGCGCGGGAAGCGGCCGAAACACCTCTTGCGGATCCGCCGCCCACGGTTGTGCCAGGGCGTACGGGCTCGGGCGTAGCGCGGACTACGCACCAGCTTGGTAGGAGCTGCGAGGCTTCTCCGCAGATCAGCGCACCCGCCCTCGTCTCCCCGCATCAGCGGCAACTGACGGGTACGTGCAAATTATTTGGGATGCCCCGGAATAGGAACACAGCGGCACCCCCGCTCGTTGTCATTACGTGAGCACGACACAGACACCACCTGTTCTCGCCGCGGAGCTGGCGCAGGCGTGGGCCGACATTCAGCGGTACCACCCCGAGCTGCCGGATCTCGCCGCGCCGGAGTCCCTGATCGGAGAGTCGTCGTCCGCGTGCGGACCCGCACTCTCCTTCGAGCGACTGCTCCATGAGGCAGTCCACGGCATCGCCGCCGCCCGGGGGGTCCGCGACACCTCCCGGGCCGGCCGTTACCACAACCGTCGTTTCCTCGCGATCGCCGAGGAGCTGGGCCTGGACCACCCCGATGAGCCGCACCCGAGCAGCGGCTTCTCGCTGGTGACGCTCAACCCCGAGGCGAAGCGGCGTTACCGCCCGACCATCGAGCGGCTCCAGCGCGCGCTGAAGGCCCACACGGCGGCCACCTCGGCCGACACCTCCCGGACCTTCCGCGGCCCGGCCGCCCGGCACGGCTCCTCCGGCGGCGGCGTCCGGGTCAAGGCGGTGTGCGACTGCGGCCGCAACGTCCGGGTCGTCCCCTCGGTCCTGGCCCAGGCCCCCATCGTCTGCGGCGGCTGCGGCAAGCCGTTCCGGATCCCGGAGGTCGTGGGGGCGGCGTAGTCACGAACCGCGGTCACCGGCATCTCGTGGGTGCCGGACGAGGGCAATCGCACCCCGCGGACGGTTCGTGCCTCCCCCCGGCTCCTTCCGGCCGGGGGGACCCCGCCCCGCACGGCGGGCGCGGACGGCACCCGCGCGGTCACGTCCACGCCGGGTGCCGCGCCGTGCTGCCCGGCCCCGGCTCGCGCACCCCGGCAGAGGGCGACCCGCCGGGTATGGCACAATGGCTAGCTGTACTCGACAGCCGCACAGGACCCCTCTCTCCTCCGGCTGACGCGTCCGTCGGGCACTCGGGTACCGCAACCCCACGCGGCGTCCCGTCGTACCCAACTCACGTCAAATCCAGGAGAACCCACTCCCGTGGCAGTCAAGATCAAGCTGAAGCGTCTGGGCAAGATCCGTTCGCCTCACTACCGCATCGTCGTCGCCGACTCCCGTACCCGCCGTGACGGCCGGGCCATCGAGGAGATCGGCAAGTACCACCCGACCTACCACCCCTCGATCATCGAGGTGGACGCCGACCGCGTGGCGTACTGGCTCGGTGTCGGCGCTCAGCCGACCGAGCCCGTTCTCGCCATCCTGAAGAAGACCGGCGACTGGCAGAAGTTCAAGGGCGAGCCGGCTCCCGCGCCGCTCCTCGTCGCCGAGCCGAAGGCCGCTCGTCCGACGTTCGAGGCTCTCGGCGGAGACGACGAGGGCAAGGGTGAGGCCATCACCCAGAAGAAGAAGGCTGAGAAGAAGGACGAGGCCGCTGCCGAGTCCTCCGAGTCGACCGAGGCCTGAGCAGCATGCTCGAAGAGGCGCTTGAGCACCTCGTGAAGGGCATCGTCGACAACCCTGACGATGTGCAGGTCGCCTCGCGTGATCTGCGTCGCGGTCGTGTGCTCGAGGTCCGGGTCCACCCGGACGACCTCGGCAAGGTCATCGGCCGCAACGGCCGTACCGCGCGCGCCCTGCGCACCGTCGTGGGCGCCATCGGCGGTCGCGGTGTCCGCGTCGACCTCGTCGACGCGGACCACGTCCGCTGACGCTTCATCGCAACCGGCTCGGGCCGGGGACGGCCATTGGGCCGTCCCCGGCCCGCAGTCGTGTGAGGCAGAAGATGACAGGAGAATTGGACACGTGCAGCTGGTAGTCGGACGGATCGGCCGCGCCCACGGCATCAAGGGCGAGGTCACCGTCGAGGTACGTACCGACGAGCCCGAACTGCGGCTCGCCCCGGGCGCCGTCCTGGCCACCGACCCGGCCTCCGCCGGGCCGCTCGCCATCGCCACCGGGCGCGTCCACAGCGGCCGTCTGCTCCTGCGCTTCGAGGGCGTCACCGACCGCACCGCCGCCGAGGCCCTGCGCAACACCCTGCTGATCGCCGAGATCGACCCCGAGGAACTCCCCGAGGGCGAGGACGAGTACTACGACCATCAGCTGATCGACCTGGACGTGGTCACCGAGGACGGCACCGAGGTGGGCCGGATCACCGAGGTCTCGCACCTGCCCTCCCAGGACCTGTTCATCGTGGAACGCCCGGACGGCAGCGAGGTGATGATCCCCTTCGTGGAGGAGATCGTCACCGAGATCGACCTGGAGGAGCAGAAGGCGGTCATCGCGCCTCCGCCGGGCCTGATCGACGACCGCGCCGAGATCGCCTCCGCCAGGGACGAAGAGGCATGAGGCTCGACGTCGTCACGATCTTCCCCGAGTACCTGGAACCGCTGAACGTCTCCCTCGTCGGCAAGGCACGCGCGCGCGGGCAGCTCGACGTCCACGTGCACGACCTGCGCGCCTGGACGTACGACCGGCACAACACCGTCGACGACACCCCCTACGGCGGCGGCCCCGGCATGGTCATGAAGACCGACCCCTGGGGCGACGCCCTGGACACGGTCCTCGCCGACGGCTACGAGACGGGCGCCAGCTCCCCCGCACTCATCGTGCCCACCCCCAGCGGCCGGCCCTTCACCCAGGACCTGGCCGTCGAGCTGTCCGAGCGGCCCTGGCTGGTCTTCACCCCGGCCCGCTACGAGGGCATCGACCGGCGGGTCATCGACGAGTACGCGACCCGCGTGCCGGTCCACGAGATCTCCATCGGCGACTACGTCCTCGCCGGCGGCGAGGCGGCCGTCCTCGTCATCACGGAGGCCGTGGCCCGGCTGCTGCCCGGCGTCCTCGGCAACGCCGAGTCCCACCGCGACGACTCCTTCGCGCCCGGCGCGATGGCGAGCCTCCTCGAAGGCCCCGTCTACACCAAGCCGCCCGTCTGGCGCGACCGGGACATCCCCGAGGTCCTGCTCAGCGGCCACCACGGCAGGATCGCCCGCTGGCGCCGCGACGAGGCCCTGCGGCGTACGACGGCGAACCGGCCGGACCTGATCGAACGCTGCGCCCCCGGGGCCTTCGACAAGAAGGACCGCGAGATGCTCTCCGTCCTCGGCTGGGAACCGGACCCGGCGGGCGACCCGTACGGCCGATTTTGGCGCCGGGCGGGCGGCATGGAAGAATAGGCCGATGTTGTGCGTCCGTCCGGCGCGCGCCCCTGCCACAGGGGGAGACGACGCCCGCCCGACCGCACGACAGACCTCTTGTACACCTATCTCCCGTTGATGACCTGTGGCATCAGCGAAGAAAGCAGACGAAATGTCTCACCTGCTCGACATCGTCGACGGCGCGTCGCTGCGCACCGACATCCCGGCCTTCCGCCCGGGTGACACCGTCAACGTGCACGTCCGCGTCATCGAGGGCAACCGCTCCCGTGTGCAGCAGTTCAAGGGCGTGGTGATCCGCCGCCAGGGCTCCGGCGTCCGCGAGACCTTCACGGTCCGCAAGGTCTCGTTCTCCGTCGGCGTCGAGCGCACCTTCCCGGTGCACACCCCGATCGTCGAGAAGATCGAGCTGGTCACCCGTGGTGACGTGCGCCGCGCCAAGCTGTACTACCTCCGTGAGCTGCGCGGCAAGGCCGCGAAGATCAAGGAGAAGCGCGACAACTGAGTGCTTCCCCGGCGTCATAGCGGGGCCGGATAGCATCTGGCCCCGATGGACACCGAAGCTCAGCCCACGGAACGCGACCGCCCCTCCCGCCCGGAGTCCCCGGGTACGGAGGGCCGGTCGCGTTTCGCGTTGGCGGCACGTGCCGCGGACCGGGTCCCGGGCGGCCGGATGACCCTCGGCCTCTTCGCCTGCCTGGCCTTCCTGCTGCTCCTCAACGCCTTCGTGATGCAGCCGTTCCAGATCCCGAGCGGATCCATGGAGCAGGGGTTGAGGATCGGGGACCGCGTTCTCGTAAACAAGTTGGCGTACCGTTTCGGTGCCCAGCCGCGCCGCGGCGACGTGATCGTGTTCGACGGGACCGGGTACTTCGGGAACGCGGACTACGTCAAACGCGTGGTCGGGGTGGGCGGGGACCACGTGGTCTGCTGCGACCAGAAGGGAAGGCTCGAGGTGAACGGCCGGCCGGTCGACGAGACGGCGATCCTCTATCCGGGGGACGCCCCCTCCGGCGTGCCCTTCGACGTCGCCGTGCCCGCCGGGCGCCTGTTCGTCCTCGGCGACCACCGCGGCGACTCCAGCGACTCCCGCGACCATCTCGGCTCACCCGGCGGTGGCATGATCCCCGTGGGCGACGTCATCGGCCGCGCCGACTGGATCGTGTGGCCCTACCGCCACTGGACTCATCTGACCCGGCCGTCCGCCTACGCGCGCGTGTCCGCCGCGGCAGGCGCCCATGGGTAACCGCGGCAAACGGCGCGGCCCGCCCGGCACGCCCGCCGACGACCTGCTGCCCACCGGCGCCCGCCGCACCTCCGCGTCCGGCGGTGGCCGCGCCTCGGCGTCCGGCGGTGGCCGCACGCGCGCGGAGCGGCGGAAACTCCAGCGCAAGGTCAAGCGCAAGCGCAGGCGTTCCGCCGTCCGGGAGATCCCCCTGCTGGTCGGTGTCGCCGTCCTCATAGCGCTCGTCCTGAAGACGTTCCTCGTCCAGGCGTTCGTGATCCCCTCCGGATCCATGGAGGAGACGATCCGGATCGGCGACCGGGTCCTGGTCGACAAGTTCACCCCGTGGTTCGGCGCCCGGCCCGAGCGCGGCGACGTCGTCGTGTTCCACGACCCGGGCGGCTGGCTGCAGGACGAGCAGACCGCCAAGAAGAACGACCCCGTGGTCGTCAAGCAGCTCAAGGAAGGCCTGACATTCATCGGCCTGCTGCCCTCCGACAACGAGAAGGACCTGATCAAACGGGTCATCGGAGTCGGCGGCGACCACGTCAAGTGCTGTGACGCACAGGGCCGCGTCACCGTCAACGGCGTACCGCTCACCGAGGGCGCCTACGTGTACCCGGGGGACGCGCCCTCCGCCACGCCCTTCGACATCACCGTCCCCAAGGGCCGGCTGTGGGTGATGGGCGACCACCGGGGCAACTCCGCGGACTCCCGCTTCCACCAGAACACGCCCTACGGCGGCACGGTCTCCGAGGACTCGGTCGTCGGCCGGGCCATGGTCATCGGCTGGCCGCTGGGCCACTGGACGCGCCTGGAGGAACCTAAAACCTTTGCAAGTGTCACCGAGTCCGTGTCGGGGACGACCGCGGCTCACCGGCCGTCGCATAGGGTTGCCCAGGAGAATCCGAACGGAACGACCCGGCTCCCGACCCCTGCGGAACTCCCGCTCGTTATGGGAGTGGTGGGCCTGCGGCGTATGCGGGGCAGGCAGCGGCAGAGAGTGAGGAGTTGGCGTGGGGGATGTGGCGGTTGGCGCACGGTCGGGACACGACGGCGAGGAGAACCGCGGGCGTCCCGTGGAGTCGGACGGCCCCGGCCGGGACGGCGCCATGACCTCCGGGGACGAGGCGGTGACCGGCGGCGAGGGCGCCCGGGAAGGTGAGCGGCCGAGCGGCTCCGGGGACGCGGGCACGGACGGAACGGGCCGCCGGCCGGCGAAGCCGCGCTCGTTCTGGAAGGAACTCCCGCTCCTGATCGGCATCGCGCTGGTCCTGGCGCTGCTGATCAAGACCTTCCTGGTGCAGGCGTTCTCGATCCCGTCGGACTCGATGCAGAACACCCTCCAGCAGGGTGACCGCGTCCTCGTCGACAAGCTCACCCCGTGGTTCGGTTCCGAGCCCGAGCGCGGCGAGGTCGTCGTCTTCCACGACCCGGACAACTGGCTGGCGGGCGAGCCGACACCCAACCCGAACCCGGTGCAGAAGGTCCTCAGCTGGGTCGGCCTGATGCCGTCGGCCGAGGAGAAGGACCTCATCAAGCGCGTGATCGGGGTCGGCGGCGACACGGTCGAGTGCAAGGGCAGCGGCCCGCTGAAGGTCAACGGCAAGGCGCTGAACGAGCCGTACGTCTACCCGGGCAACACCCCGTGCACCGTGGACGAGCTGGGCGGCCAGTTCAAGGTGAAGGTCCCCAAGGGTTACATCTGGGTGATGGGCGACCACCGCCAGAACTCCCGTGACTCGCGCTACAACCAGTCGGACAAGAACCACGGCATGGTCCCCGTCGACAAGGCCGTCGGCCGCGCCATCGTCAAGGCCTGGCCGATCAACCGCTGGGGCACCCTGCCGGTCCCGGACACCTTCGGCCAGCCCGGCCTGGACCGGCAGTCCTCCGCCGCCGCGTGGCTGACGGTGGCCCCGCAGGGCGCGGCCGTCGCCGCGGTCCTGCCGGTGGCCGTGTGGCGGCGCCGGCGTGCGAACCGGCCGGAGACCTGCGCCGCACGGAAGGCCGCGTCCGGGCGACGCTGACCCCCGCCGGAGAACAGGGGCTCCCCCCGCTCGGTACCGCCGGGTAGGGTGCGGGTCCATGGGTGGCGAGAGCATGACGCGTACGGCCCCGCAACGCGGCGGCACCGGTACGGCACGGGCCGGCGCCGGCCGGGTCGGGCAGCGGCTGTCCGGGCTGGCCGTGGCGCTGGGCGTGGTGCTGTTCCTCGGCGGCTTCGCGTGGGGCGCCGTGGTCTACCGGCCGTACACCGTGCCCACCAGCTCCATGACCCCCACCATCGACGCCGGTGACCGGGTCATGGCCCAGCGCGTCGACGGGGACGAGGTGCGGCGCGGTGACGTGGTCGTCTTCGAGGACAAGAGCTGGGTCGACAACGCGAAAGTGGTCAAGCGCGTGGTCGCCGTCGGCGGCGACACCGTCTCCTGCTGCACCGACGGCAAGCTGACGGTCAACGGCAAGCAGATCGACGAGCCCTATCTGCCCAAGGGCAGCCTGGCCGAGAACAAGGACGTTCCCGAGGTGACCGTGCCCAAGGGCCGGCTGTTCCTCCTCGGCGACGAACGCCAGGGCTCCCTGGACTCCACCGCCCACCTCACGGACACGGCCCGGGGCACCGTCTCCCGCGACGCCGTCTCGGCCCGCGTGGACGCCGTCGTCTGGCCCTGGAGGGGCATGCTCGCGCGCCCCACCGGCTTCGAAGCACTCGGCGCCCTCTCCCGACCCGGCCCGCTGCGCACGATCGAGCTGCTGATCGCCGCCGGCGCCGTCCTGATCCTCGGCGGCGGCGCCTACGGCCCGATAGCTGGCCTGTTCGGCCGCTCCCGCGCCCGCACCGCCCACCCGGGGACGACCGGTGCCGGCTGAGACCGCGCGGCCGGCCGGGGACCCCCACGACGGCGAGCAGCCGTACGGGGGCGCGGCACCCTCCGGGAGCGAGCGCGACCTGCGCAAGGTGGCCCGGGTGGTGCTGCTCGACCCGCAGGACCGCATCCTGCTGCTGCACGGCCACGAGCCGGACGACCCGGCCGACGACTGGTGGTTCACGCCCGGCGGCGGTCTGGAGGGCGCCGAGACACGCGAGGAGGCCGCGCTGCGGGAACTCGCCGAGGAGACCGGCATCACCGACGTCGACCTCGGTCCCGTGCTCTGGCGGCGCCGCTGCTCGTTCCCGTTCGCGGGCCGCCGCTGGGACCAGGACGAGTGGTACTACCTGGCACGTACCGCCCGGACGGACGTCGCGGCGACGGGGCTGACGGAGCTGGAACGGCGCACTGTCGCCGGAGCGCGCTGGTGGACGTGCCGGGAACTGACCCGGGCACATGAGACGGTGTATCCGACCAGACTCGCCGAGCTGCTGCGCACGCTGCTCGTCGAAGGTCCCCCGGCCAGGCCCGTGACCCTCGACACGGAAATCGTCTGAGGGAATGCCGGACTGGCGCACAATGGGTGGATCGCACGGCTGAAGGGGAACATGCCATGAGCGCCGAGGACCTCGAGAAGTACGAGACCGAGATGGAGCTGAAGCTCTACCGGGAGTACCGAGATGTCGTCGGTCTGTTCAAATACGTGATCGAGACCGAGCGGCGTTTCTATCTCACCAATGACTACGAGATGCAGGTGCACTCGGTCCAGGGCGAGGTGTTCTTCGAGGTGAGCATGGCGGACGCCTGGGTCTGGGACATGTACCGACCGGCGCGCTTCGTCAAGCAGGTCCGCGTCCTTACGTTCAAGGACGTGAACATCGAAGAGCTGAACAAGAGCGACCTGGAACTCCCGGGCGGCTGATGACCTGGGTTTTCCCCGTTCCCCGCCCGTTCGGGTGACGGAGTTCTCCACAACCGCCGATCCATCCACCAAGATCAACACTTGGGGACGGGGCGCGTGACGGTTGGCGCCGGAGGTGGTGCCGACATGAACGCACGAGAAGCAATCGGCAGGTACGGCGAGGACCTGGCCGCCCGGCGGCTCGCCGAGACCGGCATGACGATCCTGGAGCGCAACTGGCGCTGCGGACGGACCGGCGAGATCGACATCGTGGCGCGGGACGCCGACGCACTGGTCGTCTGCGAGGTGAAGACCCGCAGGGGCGGTGGCTACGAACATCCGATGGCCGCCGTCACCCCCGAGAAGGCCGCCAGGCTGCGCCGGCTCGCCGAACACTGGATCCAGGCCCACGGCGGAGCACCGCCGGGCGGCGTCCGCATCGACCTGATCGGCGTGGTGCTGCCCCGCCGGGGCGCCCCGTCCGTCGAGCACGCACGGGGGGTGGCCTGAATGGCGTTCGCCCGTACGTGCTCGGTGGCCCTCGTCGGCGTCGACGGCGTGGTCGTCGAGGTCCAGGCCGACCTCGAACCCGGCGTCGCCGCGTTCACCCTGGTCGGCCTCCCGGACAAGAGCCTGACGGAAAGCCGGGACCGGGTCCGGGCGGCGGTGGTGAACTCGGGAGCCGAGTGGCCGCAGAAGAAGCTCACCGTCGGACTCAGCCCGGCCTCGGTACCCAAGGCCGGCTCCGGCTTCGACCTCGCCGTCGCGTGTGCGGTGCTCGGTGCCGCCGAGCGCATCGACCCCCGGGTACTCGCCGACATCGTCATGATCGGAGAGCTGGGCCTGGACGGCCGCGTCCGGCCGGTCCGGGGCATCCTGCCCGCCGTGCTGGCCGCGGCCGACGCCGGGTACGAGCAGGTGGTCGTACCCGAGTGCGCCGCCGCCGAGGCCGCGCTCGTCCCCGGTGTGTCCGTACTGGGCGTGCGCAGCCTGCGACAGCTCATCGCGGTCCTCACCGACGAACCCGTCCCCGACGAGGTGCCCGACGATCACGGCCGCCCCGACCCGCTCCTGGCCGGCCTGCGGGTACCGGGCACGGGTGCCGCCACCGGCATGCACAGAAGCGGCGCCGCTCAGCACGACCAGGAACACGATCTGGCGGACGTCGTGGGGCAGATCTCCGCCCGCACCGCCGTGGAGGTGTCCGCCGCCGGAGGCCACCACCTCTTCCTGGAGGGACCACCCGGCGCGGGCAAGACCATGCTCGCCGAACGCCTGCCCGCCGTCCTTCCCCGGCTCACCCGGGAGGAGTCGCTGGAGGTGACGGCGGTGCACTCGGTCGCGGGACTGCTGCCACCGGGCAAGCCGCTCATCGACGCCGCGCCCTACTGCGCACCGCACCATTCGGCCACGATGCAGTCACTCGTCGGCGGCGGAGCGGGCTTCGCGCGCCCGGGAGCGGTGTCCCTCGCCCACCGAGGGGTGTTGTTCCTGGACGAGGCGCCCGAGTTCCGCAGCCAGACCCTGGACGCGCTGCGCCAGCCACTGGAGTCGGGGCACGTCGTCATCGCGCGCAGCGCCGGCGTGGTCCGGTTCCCGGCGAGATTCCTCATGGTGCTGGCGGCCAACCCCTGTCCCTGCGGACGGTTCTCGCCCCGCGACTCGCTGTGCGAATGCCCCCCGTCGGTGATCCGCCGCTACCAGTCCCGGCTGTCCGGACCGCTCCTGGACAGGGTGGACCTGCGCGTCGAGGTCGATCCGGTCACCCGGGCCCAGCTCACCGAGCCCGGCGCGCGAGGCGAGTCCACGGCGACCGTGGCGCACCGGGTCCAGCAGGCCCGTGAGCGGGCCGCGGCCCGCTTCGCCGGCACCCCGTGGCACACCAACAGCGAGGTGCCCGGCCGGGAGCTGCGCAGCCGGTACCAGGCCGTTTCCGGGGCGATGGACGAGGCCGAACGCAGCCTGGAGCGGGGCGTGCTCACCGCCCGTGGCATCGACCGGGTCCTGCGCGTCGCCTGGACGGTGGCCGACCTCGTCGGGCACGACCGGCCGGACGCGACCGACGTAACCCTGGCCCTGCAACTGCGCACCGGTGTCTCCCGAGGGGTACCGATGGCGATCGGAGCCCTTACATGACCGCGGCCGGCGACCCTGGCGACGAACGGCTCGGGCGGGTCTTTCTCGGGCGGGTGATCGAGCCGGGGGACGAGGTCGGCGGACGGTGGGTGCGGGAGCTCGGGGTGGGGGAGGTGGTGCGGCGGCTGCGGTGCCGCGGGGAGCCGCTGCCGGGGGTGAGCGGCACCCGGTGGGCGGGGCTCCTCGCCCGGGCCGGACGTGCCGAGCCGGAGCGGGACCTCGGCCTGGCGCGGGCCGCGGGGGCGCGGTTCCTGTGCCCGGGGGACAGCGAGTGGCCCCGGCAGCTCGACGACCTCGGTGACGCCCGGCCGGTCGGGCTGTGGGTGCGGGGCCGGCCGAGCCTGCGGATGTGGGCGCTGCGGTCGGTCGCCGTGGTGGGAGCCCGCGCGTGCACCGCATACGGCACCCACGTGGCGGCCACCCTCGCCTCGGACCTCGCCGAGCGCGGCTGGGTGGTGGTGTCGGGTGGCGCGTACGGCATCGACGGCGCCGCCCATCGCGGCGCCCTCGCCGCCCGCGGTGCCACCGTCGCCGTCCTGGCCTGCGGCCTCGACCGGCCCTACCCGCGCGGCCACACCGCGTTGCTCGACCGGATCGCGGAGCAGGGACTGATGGTAGGCGAGCTGCCGCCCGGGGACCATCCGACCCCGAGCCGGTTCATCCTGCGCAACCGGGTGATCGCCGCCCTGACCCGGGGAACGGTCGTCGTGGAGGCCGCCCGCCGCAGCGGCTCGCTGGCCACCGCGCGGGCCGCGCAGCGCCTCGGCCGGTTCACCATGGGCGTGCCCGGCCCGGTCAGCAGCGCCCTCTCCGCCGGCGTGCACGAGTTGCTGCGCGAGGAGGCCACCCTGGTCACCGATGCCGCGGACGTCGTGGAGCTCGTGGGCGACATGGGTGACCTCGCACCGGCCCGGCGGGGCCCGGTCCTCCCGCGCGACCTGCTGGAACCGGCCGCCCGGACCGTCCTCGCCGCCCTGCCCGGCAACCGCGCCGCCCCCGCCGGGGAGATCGCGCTCGGCGCCGGTACGACACCGGATGAGGCGATCGCGAGACTGTACGAACTCCGAGCACTTGGTTACGTCGAACGACACGGCGATGGCTGGAAGTTGACACGCCAGGCGATGACATCGGTCCAGGGTGGTCACCGCCCCCGCTGACCGAGCGTGTTCGGCCGTCCGGGGGAACTCCCGACGCCCTTGGGGTTTCCCGGAGTTGGCCCCTGCGGCCGGTCACGCACAGCGAACCGCCGACCGTGGCCGCCCGCCGGGCGGGAGCGCCCCGCGCACGGGTGGTGCCTCACTGTTCGCACACCGCGACTCCTCAGTCACGCTACGCTCACGAAAGCGGCGGTGCAGACCGCGCCAACGCGCCACCAGACCGACACCTCACCCAGTCAGCCCACTTCGGCCCCCCGCTCCCACCTCGCAGCAAGTCACGGCACTCCACGGCAGAACGGCACAAGGCGACGAATGCCCCAGCACACCTCCGGGTCCGACCGGGCGGCGATCCCCCCAGCCGCCCGCGACGGTGGCAACGTGCGGCCGCCCGCTCCCTCGACGCTCGACGAGCTGTGGCGGTCGTACAAGGCGACGGGGGACGACCGGCTGCGGGAGCAGCTGATCCTGCACTACTCGCCGCTCGTGAAATACGTCGCGGGCCGGGTCAGCGTCGGCCTGCCGCCCAACGTGGAGCAGGCGGACTTCGTGTCCTCCGGCGTCTTCGGGCTGATCGACGCGATCGAGAAGTTCGACATCGACCGGGAGATCAAGTTCGAGACGTACGCGATCACCCGGATCCGCGGCGCGATGATCGACGAACTGCGGGCGCTGGACTGGATCCCCCGCTCGGTCCGGCAGAAGGCGCGCAACGTCGAGCGCGCCTACGCCACCCTGGAGGCGCGGCTGCGGCGGACGCCGACGGAGAGCGAGGTCGCCGCCGAGCTGGACATGGAGGTCGAGGAACTGCACGCGGTGTTCAGCCAGCTGTCGCTGGCCAACGTCGTCGCCCTGGAGGAGCTGCTGCACGTCGGCGGCGAGGGCGGGGACCGGCTCAGTCTGATGGACACGCTGGAGGACACCGCCGCCGACAACCCGGTGGAGGTGGCCGAGGACCGGGAGCTGCGGCGGTTCCTCGCGCGGGCCATCAACACACTGCCGGAGCGGGAGAAGACCGTGGTCACGCTGTACTACTACGAGGGACTCACCCTCGCCGAGATCGGCAACGTGCTGGGCGTCACCGAGAGCCGGGTCAGCCAGATCCACACCAAGTCGGTGCTCCAGCTGCGGGCGAAGCTGGCGAGCTTCGGGCGTTGAGTCGCTCCCGTTCGCCCGGGGCGCGTCCGTAAAGTGGTCGGCGTGCCAAGGATTCGAGCGGCCTCCGTGGCCGAGCACCGGTCGATGCAGCGAGCCGCCCTGCTGGACGCGGCCCGGACCCTGCTGTCCGAGGGCGGGACGGAGGCGCTGACCTTTCCCGCGCTGGCCGAGCGGACCGGGCTCGCCCGGTCGTCGGTGTACGAGTACTTCCGGTCCCGGGCGGCCGTGGTCGAGGAGTTGTGCGAGGCCGACTTCCCCGTGTGGGCGGCGGAGGTCGCGGCGGCGATGGGGTGCGCCGAGTCACCCGAGGGCAAGGTCGAGGCCTATGTCCGGCGGCAGCTGGCCCTGGTGGGCGACCGGCGGCACCGGGCGGTCGTGGCCATCTCCGCAAGTGAGCTGGACGCCGGGGCCCGGGAGAAGATCCGCGCGGCCCACGGGGGGCTCGTCGCGATGGTCGTCGAGGCGCTGGGGCAGCTGGGGCACGGCGAGCCCCGGCTGGCGGCGATGCTGTTGCAGGGGGTCGTGGACGCGGCGGTCCGGCGGATCGAGCTGGGCGCGGCCGAGGACCCGGCCGTGGTGACGGAGGCCGCGGTGACCATGGCCCTGCACGGCGTCCGAGGCTGACCGCCCCCGCCCCCCGCCCCCCCGCCGCCCCCGACCGCCACGACGGCAACCGCCACAACCGGCTGGATCCCCCGCACCCCTTCCCCCGGACCATGC